>PGYM01000001.1:564414-890147 GCA_002839675.1 Methanomicrobiales archaeon HGW-Methanomicrobiales-1
GGTGAAAGCGACAATGGAGATCAGAACCAAAACAATCGTATTCTATGAAGAAGGGATATGAAGTGTAAAGGAGATCGGAGAGACATATAATATCTCCGAAATGACGGTGAGACGATGGGCAAAAGCCCATAGTCATTATAATGAGAATGGATTACGGCCAAAAAAGACCGGGTCGAAATGGTCTCTCCGGGCAATTTCCCGGTCGTTGGAACAACGAATTATCCGACTCAAAGAGAAATATCCGGCATGGGGCGCCCGTCGTATCAAGCATCAGTTTAATCTACCGAGAACAGCTATAAACCCAATCTCACCTTTTTATATGCGAAGTTAAATAAAAATATAGGGGCGATTTTGGAGATTATTTCTTCAAAGAGGAATATTCAAAGATCGCTGTGTTGGGGAATAAATTAGGCAATATTCGGGATACAATTGATTGGGAGCAATTTCGACCTATAATCAGCGATATGTATCATGATAACAAAGAATCGGGAGGCCGACCACACACTGATGAAATTCTGATGATCAAAATGCACATCCCTGCCGGATGGCATGTATTGTCGGATTATGAATTAGAACTACTCGCTACGGTCCAGGAATCATTTCGGCATTTCCTTAGGTATCCGGAGAAAATCCCGGATTGATCGACAATCTGGAAATTTTGTGAAGACCTGTCGAAGAACGGAAAGATACCTCTCATCTGGGAAGATCTACAGCGCCAGCTGGGATAGAATGGGTATACGATAAAGCGCGGTAGCATTCAGGATGCGTCATTCATTACCTCAGATCCGGGACATGCGTCTTCCGAAAAGCCTCATGGGGGTATTGCAAAGACTCGACGAAGTCGTGATGGGACTTGGGCAAAGAAATAATAAAAATCCGAATTTGGGTACAAAGTCCACACGATTATTGATAAAGAATATCAGTTCATCTGGAGATTTGACACAACAACTGCGCAATGGATGATAGTCAGATCGATCTGTCGCAAAAAGGTGAAACAGTTTACCGGGACAAAGAATATTTTAGTAAAACACCTTTTGCGTCGATAGATAAAACCATGCGAAGATCTGTTTGGGGTAAACCACTCTCCGAGAAGAACAAAAGGAGAAATTGGGCTATCAGCAATGTTCGAAGTCTTGTTGAATGACCATTTGCGGTGATTAAACGGGTGTTTCATTCCGGTCATGTAATGGTTACTACACACCTACGGGTCCATGCAAAAAATCTCTTTGCCGGTTTTTCTTACGATCTTTTTAATCTCGTAACTATTCAAAAAATTCATCCGGTTCAGCAATAACTCTCAAAAAAAAGAAAAAATTTAGAGGAATTCAAGCAGAGAGCCAGATAGGATCCAATCCTTATTACTGCGTCATCGTACTCGATATGTTTGGGTGAAAAATGAGGGAAATTAGCTATCCTCATTAACTATTCTCTGAGGGTTATGCATTTCGGACGACCCAGTTTCCATAAGGAATGATGACCATTTTTTTCATTGTTTTGTGAGGATAATTGATATTTGGAAGAGTTGATGTAAAAATACTTAACTTATTTCTCGGGCGTATTCTGTGGCTATATTGATTTTATTTTTGGAAATGGGACCTGATTACCAATTGTATGCAGAATGAGAGAATTCGGATGTGTGCAGTGAACATGGTGAATCCTTTAAATTACGGATTTTTAATATTTTCACTAATTAGGTCTAAATCTACCTATTATCAGGCATTTATTCACTTTTGCTGAACAAATAATTTCTTCAGGAATGACTGATCCATACTTTTCGAGTGAGTAAATGATATTTGATAAAGGAATACATCAACACAAGTATGGGTGAATATACAATGGATAAATTTGAACTTGCCAAACTAATCAAAACATCCGAAGTTATTGAAAAGGTTGCTTTTATCCAAAATCGTTGTAGGGGTAAATCAATTCTTGACTTAGGCTGTATAAGGCATAATGCAGAATTTGCTAAAAAAGATCCAAATTGGCTGCACCAGAAGATAAAAGAAGTTGCAAAAAATGTAATCGGTATTGATTATCTTGAAAATGAAGTTAAAAAATTGAAAGATATGGGATATGATATACGATTTGGAGATGTAACACAACCCCTTACTTTTAATGAACGTTTTGACGTTATTGTTGCGGGAGATATAATTGAGCATTTGTCCAATTTTGATGGTTTTTTTGAAAATTGCTTAAAATACTTAAAGGATGATGGAATTCTAATTATTTCGACTCCAAATCCTTTTTTCACAGATGAATTTCACTATGTTTCTTTTAAAAGAAATTATATTATAAATCCTGAACACACTTGCTGGATAGATCCTCAAGCGCTTTCTCAATTGTCACAGCGATATAACCTTGCAATTACTGAATTGCATTTCATTAAAAATCCCTGGAGCCTAAAAAATTTGATTTGCGAAAACGAAAATTATCAATATGATATTTTAAATGATAAATGGATTGACAATTCCTCCACTTTCCCTCTATTAAGATATACAATTTGTAAAACATTTGGTATTTTTTATTATCTCTATAAAAGAGTTTTATTTACGAATACAAAATTGGTAGGGTATAGTGATTATCTTGCAGTTTTAAAGCGGAGTAATTGAATAATTAGTGAACTTTGGTAGTGTAAGGATCATGAATTACATCCACATTCGTATTCTAATTGATATCAATTCTTATTGCCCGCCGAATTATGGTTATTTTTTGGAAAGATATGCTGCATAGTGTTTTAGGATTGTGGATAAAGTTTTCCTGTATTACATTCATCTGTAGATTTTTTCAGTGTGGTATATAATAATAGCACCCTTTTAATATATTGGATTAATCCATAACAAAAATGCCGAAACTTAGAATTATATCCTTCCGCGAAAATTAGCGCTCGAATCATGAGAATAATTTCGTATTTCATGGGCAACAGAATCAAGCCATTCGCAAGTATTCTGAACACAAATGAATTCTTATGAGTGATATTAAATGTTGTTTTATATCCATACGCATTCATCTTAACATGTAAAATTGTTTCGAGAATAAGTACTTCCCACCAAAAAAATTTTCCATGCCAGCGAGGCTCATCTGCATTGGAACGGAAACCTTGCAAAAAGCCATTACCACTTTTGGTGCGTGTATCCCCCCACCATTGTTTACCATGTACAGTTGATTTCAGAAGTGATGGAGAGTAAGTAATGTTGTATTCAGTACAGAACGACCGCAATATATGTTCTGGATTAGCATGAAGGGATTCTAAAGTAATTACCCGATCATCTTTCATTAAATTGCCCTGATGGCAACATAAAACGTATCGTAAAACATAGTTAAAGAGTTTTTGAAATTCGTATATATTACCTTTGCATTCAATCTTACCATTGAAATCACTTGGATGAAAATCGATACGACTACTTAAGCCATTCAGAGGATGGCGCGTCATTAGCAGAACTTTCACATCTGGGAAATCCACCCTAAAATGCTTAGGAGCATCTTTCCAGTGGATATGATAAAATAATAAACGCGTTTTGTAAATATTTTGTCTGGTCACTAAGGCATACGCAATGTGAATTGCAATAAAAAAATTTTTCTTATTGAAAGTATGCACCTTAAATATATTATAGAGATGTTGTTGGAACTCAAATGAATCAAAAGAGAAGGATTCGTTCTGGTTCTCTCCCAGTTTATCCCATCGCTCCATTTCAAATATTTTTCCCTCAAACTTATGGGAATATTCTAGCGTAAATTCATTAATCAAAAACTTGAGATCCCGATCCTTGAATTTAGATCTTTCCCAGAATTGATGGAAATTCCAAATTCCCCTAAACGTTAGAATCTCTTCATGACCATCGAGCAGACTATCAAAAAAGTCACTGCCCCCACGTGCATCTACGGTTAATGCTAGAATGGGGAGCTCGGAAACATGGTTAAAAAGCTCTTGATAATTAATGGTTTGTTCTTTCATAGATTGACTTTACCCATCAATTAAAAAAATATTCATATTGTCCTCGTAATTCTTTATTTCGATGAAATTTATAATATTTTAACGTTTCAACATATTGTTTTTCCAATCGAACCTCCCCCAAACGCACGTCCTCCCAACCATGGCAGTCCGATCCCCCGGTCATGATCACACCATACTTTAACGCGGCACATTTATAATATTCAACTTGTTTTGAAGTATGTTTACTATAAAACACCTCTACCCCATCAAGCCCATATCCAACATACCGCGCAATATCCTTTTCACCGAGGGCACTCCGGTCCCCAAGATACCCGGGATGAGCAAGGACTGCCACCCCACCAGCCTTATGAATCAGCCCAATAGCACCCTCTGGCGATATCTTAAACCTCTCAACATACGCCCTTCCTCCGCTGCCAATATATTCGGGAGTAAATGCTTCTGCTGGCTCCCTGATATAGCCCATCTCCAGCATTGCCCGTGCAATATGCGGCCTGCCGATAAATGGCGTTCCCGAAATATCACGCACTCGGTCTAAAGAAATATCGACACCAAGATCATTAAGCTTTTCTACCATCTCTACAGTTCGGTTATCACGAGCACGAATCATTTTTGATAGGAAATCGATTAGCATTATATTGGAGGGATCAATAAAATAGCCCAAAATATGTACTTCTTTCTCACCATCCAAGGTAGATAATTCAATTCCTGGAATTACTTCGATCTCCAGTTCATTACCTGCACTAATCGCCTCTTCAAGTCCGCTCGTGGAATCATGGTCAGTAATTGCAATAGCAGATAAACCTGCATCTTTTGCAAATTTCACCATCTGGTATGGCGTGAGTGTGCCATCGGAAGCGGTGGTATGGAGATGTAGATCCGCTCCTCCAATAAAATTGTCGTCATTGTTGTTGAGGCTGGCAAGTAAATTTCCAGTTCTCATCTTGATTGTCTCGTGATCAGTCATGTGTGTATTTTTCGGGTGTCCTTCGGTTTCTTTAGATCCTTAGAACGTTGATAGGTTTTGTCGTTTTCCAAGTCCAGACCTACCAGAAAAATATAGGGAACTCTCTTTTTCCGGTATCTTGTATCGTCACTTCATAACTCTTCGATAAAATTTCTGACATAAGTGTGTCTTTTGTGATATTTAGTAATTGTCGAATGGGGAGGAGTGATAACACCGTCCTTTCTGAACCAGACTTGACTATTTCGTGTTATCAGACTGCCACAACCCTTCATAGGTATCGGGCTGGAAAATTTTCTCTCCATTCCATTTCTATTCAAACACTATTCTTGGGATCCTTGCTTAATAGTCACCTTACAAAACTCATTGTTTAAATTGTTAAAGTTAGGTACATATTATGTAGAGAAAATGTGATTCAACATGCGACAATTCGATATTACCGCTACAATTAATCCTAAAACAGTTGATGATAAATTTCTAATCGATTTACATCAATCAGGTGTTACAATATTCCGAATTAATGGTGCTCATATTGATCCGAGTGACATTACGGAAATTTCAAAAAAAATAAAAAAATCGCTCAAAAATAAAGTGAAAATTCAAGTTGACCTCGAGGGATCAAAGATACGTACAAAAGATATCTATGAGCCAATATGTATTAAAAAAGGGAAATTGATTGAATTAAAACAAACTAATTTTAACCGAACGGATTTTATTTCGATTCTCGATAAGGGGGACGTCATTCTTTCGAGTGATGGGCAGTTGGAACTGACGGTTGAGAAGATCACAAAGGAGAAAGTATCATTATCTTCCCGTTGTGAAGGTTTTCTTCAGAATAACAAAGGGGTACATCTTACAAGCAAATCACTTGCACATCTCCCGGTTTTTACACAAAAAGATCAGATATTAATAGAGCATATGAAAGAAAGTCAAATTGATTATGCAGGAATATCCTTTGTTCGCAGTCCTGAACAGGTTAAAGAGGTTCTATCTATATTCCATAATTCTCCGGTAAAACCAATTATTAAACTGGAGACAAAAGAAGCAACCAAAAATGAGACCTTAAAGCAGATATTATCATTATATGATACATTTTCAATAGATCGGGGTGACCTGATGAGTGAAGTTGGGATAATTCAATTCCCAGAGGTATTTAACCATACGCTTGAGGCGTGCCTCTCATATAAGAAACGTATATTTGTAGCGACACAAATCTTTGCTTCAATGGTAAATCATAACTTACCATATATTTCTGAATTGATGGAATTTAGCAGATTATACCACGCTAACATTTCAGGAATCCAATTATCAGAAGAAATAGCTATTGGTAAATATCCATTCGAAATTCTCAAGTTGATCAATGAGATGAAAAAAAGCGGTGAAAAATAATGGGACCCGTTATTTGGTTTATTGGTCTGTCCGGGTCGGGAAAAACAACTCTGGCATTAAAAACCAGGGAATTTCTGGAGAAACACCCGAATATTTACCCTGATGTATCACACTGGGAAATAATTGATGGAGATATTGTGAGAGGATTTCTCGAATCTGAAATTGGTTACAATTTTGAAGACCGTAGGAAATCTGTTATTATTATGGGTCTTCTTGCATATTACCTGTCAAAAAATAATAATATCGGGGTAATTGTTGCAAACATTTCCCCTTTCCATGATATAAGACAAAAGTTCAGGAAGGAAATCCCTAGGTATACGGAAATTTTTTGTCAGTGCACAATATCTGCATGTATGAGCAGAGATCCAAAAGGTCATTATAAAAACCAATGCAGGAATGGAATTAAAAATTTTATAGGTCTCGATATACCATTTCAAGTGCCAGAAAATCCTCATTTGATATTGAATACTGAATCTAATACCATTGATCAATGTATGGTATTAATCTCAAATTTTTTTTATGAATTAGAACAATGAGGTTAAAAATGATCGATCCATATGGCTCTAATAAACTGGTTAATGGTTTTATCAAGGATAATCAGGAAAAAATCATTGAAGAGTTACAGGCTGAAAATACACCTTCGATTACTTGCAATGATGATATAATTATTGAATGTAATCGTATTGCCGATGGCAGCTTGACTCCCGTTGATGGTTTTTTCAGAGAAAACGATCTTGATTCACTTATAGAAACAAATAAAACTGAAAATGGCTATTATTTTCCTATTCCTATTTTATTACAGACTCCGAAAATTACTAATGATGCCAAACTCGAAACGATGTTATTGAAAGATGAGGGTGGTAACATTGTTGGCATTCTTGACGATATATCATTTTTTAAATATGATACTAAAAAAATTTGTGATTATATTTTTGGAAATTATGATCAACATCATCCCGGTGTAAAAAAAATATTATCAATGGGAAATAAATTTGTTGGAGGAAAAATTCAAATCGTCCCATCAGATTCCCCGTTATCACATTACTGCATGAGTCCTACTAATTCCAGAAAAGAGATAATAAAACGTAAATGGAAAACCTGTGTCGGTTTCCAGACTCGAAACATTCCCCATAGATCTCATGAGTATTTGCAGAGAATTGCATTAGAATTTTTTGATGGTCTTTTAATTCACCCAATTATTGGATGGAAAAAAAATAATGACTATCGACCAGAAGTCGTAATGGAAGTATACAAATATCTTGTGAATACCTACTATCCAAAAAACCGGGTGATTTTAAGTGGATTAGAAGCCCAAATGAGGTATGCTGGGCCAAAAGAGGCAGTACTTCATGCAATTATACGACAGAACTATGGTTGCAGTCACTTTATTGTTGGAAGAGATCATGCCGGAGTGAATAATTATTACGGGAAGTATGACGCCCATTTGATATTTGATTCCGTTCAAAAATATTTAGACATTTCAATATTAAAACTCAAAGGACCATATTATTGTAAAAAATGCAAATGCATCACCACTGAAAATTCCTGCGGTCATGACACACGGTATCATATAGATGTCAGTGGAACAAAAATTAGAAATTTCCTGCAATCTTCGCACTCACCCCCAGCTACACTTATTCGAAAAGACATAACAAACCGAATTCTACAATTTGATGAGATTTTTATCTGAACTGGCAAAGGAATTCACCACAAAACCGGAATGTCGATTCCGCACCTTTCTAAAATGATTGAGAAATATGATGAAGGGATTTTCAGGATCGAGCCTTAACCTCGTTTTCTATAATTTCAAGAGCACGTTTTGATACATTTCCATCTAGTTTGTGAACACCGTACATTTCAAGATATTCGATATTTTCCATATCAGGACTCTGTTTTACATCAATTCCCTTCATATAATCGGAGATCAACTTAACAAATTCTTCCACATCATCACTCCAGTAAACCCTTTTTTTGAGGAGAGTAAGTGCTTCTGTTCTCAGGTGCGGAGAGGCGAGCAACACAAAAATAGTTTTATGAGCTGCGATTGCTTCAATAACCGGGGTACTGGGATAATCGCAAATAACGATATCTGCTTCATTAAGAAGTTCGACAAATGACCGTTCAAAATGAATCAGGGAAATATTAGTGAATCCATTTTCATTTATATATTCTGAAAATAGGGGAGTCTCGTATTCTTGGGGCATAAGTTTGAAAATAGTAGGGACCTGAGAGTTGCCTAACAGATTAAGAATGGTTTTTTGATAGTGCCACTGTGTATTATCAGGAATGGGATAATTGTTTACATTAAGATTGCTATAATAAAATTGTGCTGTTACATACAGAATCTTGTTTTCATGTTTAATCGTTGTATTTTTCTGATAGATTTTTTCGAGAATCAATGATCCAACCGATTCAATGCGGGAGTTAAAATGATTATGGGGCGCTTCACGTAACATTACCTGATGTCCAGGTCCATAGCTCATATGAACATCCGAGTCTCTGATTTCAATAAAAATCTGCATTGGGGGGTAAAACGGACCATCGCCATGCTGCCATGCGATAACCGGAATATTTCTGGACTGAGCGATATGAGCATACATGTGTTCATAAAAGAACGCTTTTTCTGAACTAAGAAACGCTACAGGTTTATATTTATCAATTTTCAGTTTAAGATTTTGCACTATTTCCGGGGCGTAACTGAAATACTTCTCAAGAACAGGAAAAAATCTTTCTTCAAAAATTTGGGAAAAATCAATACCACGATAGACACAAACATCTCTGAATATTTCAACAAGTTGTTTATTTATTGTAATATCAAAATCAGATTCCTGCGAAAAAGACTCTGTTATTTCAGACAAATTTACTACATGGTACCCATGACGGTATAATGCACCGTTCATGGGAATCCAACTGGGTTCATCCCTAAAAAGAAACAGGGTCTTTTTGTTGCAGATTGGATTTATGAGTTTTAAATATCTGAATTCAAGCATGTTCCAATTAGGATTTAATATAAAATCCTTTATCGCGATAACCCTACGATAAATAAAACGATATTGTCTAAAAATTCCTGCGAACGAGCTGGATAATGAACATCTATTATGTGCCGGTTTATTGACAGGACTTTTATTTTTTCTCTGAAGCAGTTTTATTTCAGGATTCCAGCTGTTAATACCTAAAAGAATGTTAAATATACTCTCATTGAGACCAAAAGGCGTGTAAAACGGCATGTTTTGAACGCTGGGAGACCTTTTTTCGGAAGAAAAAGTGATAATTTCATCAGGTTTTTCACGCTCAATAATTGAATGAATTATAGATATTCGTAATGTCAGGTTGTCAAAAAGTATCTTCAGAAAACGAAAATTATCAAATGCCGGTTTAAAAGAATATTTTTTTAATTCAGGCTTGGATTCCTGAAGAACAGAATCGATTTTAGAACAGATAGACTCAACGGTTTCATAATTTTTTATTCCTTGTGAATAAATTAGGTCTGAATCATAATAAATTTCAATTCCTCTATATAAAACACCTTTTTTTTCAAGTTCCCAGCATACATCCGGAATAGTGGCAATAACAATATGTGATCCATGAATGTTTTCCCGGATTTCAAGATACTCAAATACATCATTACGATGTTCCAGAAAAATTACGACTTTATGATCTAAACCTGATATATCTGCCATTATTGTGTGTCAGTCCTGGAAAATCATCGTTTTTATATTTTTATATGATATTCATGTTGTTGTGGTTTTTATCAGATTTTAATGTGCCATACATCAGAGAATCATTCCATTTTCCCTCAGACCAGTGTGTTTCACGAAGGGTTCCCTCAAGTTTAAAACCGAGAATAGCCATGAGTTTCTGTTTGGGAGTATCAAACTCAAAAACTTCAGCGTATATACGATGGAGATTCAATTCGTCAAATCCGTACTTGATAAGAATGGATCCTGCGTCAGAAGCAAATTTTTCATCAATATATATATTGCCTGCACCAATATAGAGCGAAAAATCGGCATTCCTTTGTATCCAGTTGATGTAACATAGTCCACATGCCCCAATTAATATATCATTATTAAGGTCAACAATAGCAAACATGATGGTGTTTCTGTCATTTTGAATAATGTTTTCGAACCAGTTTTCCTGATTTATATAACTTAACTCTCGGTATTCCCGGAAATACCTCCGTAATTGAGGTAAATTTCGCCATTCCAGCATCTGGTGGATATCCTCTTTTTCAATTGCTCTTAATCCTATGATATTTCCGTGAATCATCAGGATAACTCCATGTCTGTTAGGGAAATATCTTCCCCGTGTTGCTTATACGTTTTAATCTTTTTTCCCAGCAACAAATCAATATCGTATGGTTGGACTGCACCCAATATTGATGGCCGTAAAATTTCCAGATCATCCCGGTTTATTATAGATTCTGGTTTAAGTTCATGAGCCGCTCTGATACACCGCCGCTGGATTATTGCAGTCTCATTCTCATTTTTTTCAATAGTTTTGATACCTGAGCCGAGTGCAACTTCTAGATCCCGGGTATTTTCTACCATATCTTTCCATGATCTAGGATTCATTGAGAACGAATGATCCGGACCTACCCGGTTATTATCATCGGTAAAATGTTTTTCGATGACTCTTGCCCCAAGGGAAACTGCTCCAAGCACAGCGGTATATCCTGGCGTATGGTCGGAAAACCCAAGGACCATTCTGGGAAATTGTTTTGCATATGTTTTTAATACGTTTAAATTTACATAACGGAAATTATCACGACATCCGGTGTAATTAGTATTACATTGGAGAAGGACAAGATTGCGGTTATGTTTCAGGACTGCTGCTACGGCCCTTTCAACGTCTCCCATGGAGGATGCCCCTGTTGCAAGAAGTACTGGCTTTCCTTGCAGTGCTATGTATTCCAGAAATTCAGTCCACGTGATATCCCCGGATCCAATTTTAAATGCGGGGATAACGTTCTTGAAGAGATCAACCGCTTCAAAATCATATGGTGTTGTAAGAAGATCAATGCCTTCTTTTCGGGCAGTCTCTATGAGATCCAAGGTCCATTCTCTTGGACATTCATACTCCTTATATGTATCAAATACTGATTTTTTCCATTCATTCTGATGTCCAATTTTCGTTTTTAAGTGAGAAAATCCGTAATCACTTACAATTTTGGTTGCCCGAAAATGCTGGAATTTAACTGCATCTGCACCACTTTGTTTGGCAAGCCGAATAAGATCATGAGCACGATCAAGATTACCATCATGGTTCGATGCAATATCCGCAATGAAATAAACAGAATCATTGATCGAGATTTTCCTATCATTAATTTTAATAAATTGGTTATATTTCAATGTGGACCCCCTGTAGATATTCCTCTGAAAGTTTGTTAATCACTTCATGAAGACCAGGCATCCGGTACCCAAGTATGGTCTCTGCTTTCGTTACATCCAGTCCCAGACTTTCAGCATGCCTGACACCTTTCTGCCCGCAGACGCTACCGGATGCAGTATAGGATGTATCCAGATTCAATCCTTCAGCAAGTGACTCAATAAATAATTTCTTGCTGGTCACATCTCTGCTGGATATATTAAGTAAACCTGTTATTTTCTTATCTGCAATATCTAATAAAATTTCAGAAAAATTACTGACATCAATACTCGATGTATAAAAATCGTCAAAGAGAATTGCCGGTTTTTTATTTATTAATGTATTAATACACCATTCAATAAATGTTGGATTTTCATCAAGACCTCTGAAACCAACGATATTGGTTCTGACAATAAGCGAGTTTTCGTATGTATTGGTGAGACATTCAGCCAAAAATTTTGTTCTTGCATATTCATTAACAAGAGTGACAGGGTATTTTTCATCATGCAATTTCGGTCCGTCACCCGTATAATAGTTATCCGTTGAGATTTGAATCAAATATATATTATATTCACGAGCAAGATTTGCAAGAAACGATAGCGGGCGTGCATTTATTAAATATGCATCTTGTGGATTTCGCTCACAATATTCAAGGTTCGTGATGGCAACAGTATTGATTATCATCTCTGGATTTTGATTAACGATCAGTTCCCTTAATTCTCCCTCATTACGGATATCAACTGCTATATCCGTTCCCGATCGAGCCGCACCCGTAACAGAATGATTCCTGTTTTCTGCAGTGCGGTACAATGCTTTACCCAGCATCCCTGTTGCACCAAGAAGAAGGACATTCATACGTGGAAACCTCTTACTAGTATGTTGAAATTGGATTTATTTAAAGATCTTATACGAGTATTCTGTACAATTGAAACCGTACAACAAATAACAATCGAAAATTAATTCATAATTAAATCAGTGAGGTTGTCTGTTGCATTATTCAAGAGTTATTGATCATCAGAATTTTTTACTATTATAGACTGATTTTTGGGTTTGATCTCTCCGGAATGAAATTGCATTTCCTAAGATAATTACAAAATTTGAATAGTAAAAGATCATTATATCTGCGGGCAACAATCTGGACCCCGAAGGGCAATCCACTGGGTGATGTAAAAACAGGAGCACTTATTACCGGTAAGTGACACATCGTCCACATAAGGGCAGGGTCAGGTTTTTCTATCTCTTCCCTCAGGGGAGCCTCTCCTGCTGTACTCAAAGAAATGAGGATGTCAAATTTATCAAAAAATACATCCATCCGCTGTTCCATAATCTCCTGTCTTTTTAATGCAGTCAGATATTCCCCGGGGGTTATGGTATTACCGTCTTTTATGAGATCTATCATTATCGGTGAAATTAAAGTATTATCTTTGAATTCTTCCTTGAAATAATACGAAAGTGTCTTGTTATATATCGTTTTATGGATTGCATGTGCGGATTTTGTTTCTTCCGGTAGATCTGCATGCTTCACATCAAAATTTGTTTCAGACATGAGCTTACCCGTCCACTCCAGTATTGCTTTTTGTGCGTAGGGGGGTGCGTCATCCCATACATGTGTTTTCACAAATGCAATTCGATATGGACGGCTTTCGGGTTTACTCTGCCTCAAGGGATTTGTAAGAGCATTATTACTGATTGGATAATTCGGACCATGAACGCGGAGTACATTGAAAACTCTTTCGAGATCTATAAAATGGAGGCAGAAATAACCGATGGTGTCGAGACTATCTGTCGTTTTTAACATCCCTGTTCTTGGAATCAGACCAAACGAGGGCTTGCATCCATAAATTCCACAGAAACTCGCGGGTCTTACAATTGAACCTGCTGTCTGTGTACCTATAGCAACCGGAATCATCCCCGTTGCAACTGCAACTGCAGAACCACTTGAGGATGTACCCGGTGTCTTTGTTGGATCATGGGGGTTCAAAGTTTTTCCAAGTGTATGTACTGCAAATTCAGCGGTGACCGTTTTTCCCGGAATTAATCCCCCTTCTTTCTTTAAATAAAAAACAACTCTTGCATCATTTCCCGGAGTGAAATCTTTCCAGATTGGACTACCCATTTCGGTTGGAAAATCTGTAGTATTATAAATGTCCTTTATTCCAACGGGAATTCCCTCTATCTGTCGAAGGGGTTCATGACGTTCGATCCTCTTATCTCCGGATTCAGCCTGAAGCATAAGTAATTCAGGATTAAAGGTGACCCAAGCAAGGGAACTGGCCTCCATCCGGTTGACACGATCAATGCAAATCCTTGCGATATCCGTTGGTACGAGTGCCCCATTCTGATATTCATCAAAGATTTTCTCAATACTTAATTCAAAAAAACCGTTATATCCCATCAGGTATCACTTCCTTCACCTGTAAATCCGTGGAATTTCTCAAATATCCCCGTCCACAATTTGTTCGGCAACCGGCTTGATTTTTTCCCGGTTAGGACGTTCTTTTTTGTTAATCGGTATATCCACATCTTCCAACTGGGGCATCCGATGTTTTTTCATTGTTTCATAGAATTCGTCTTCAGTCATCCCGGTAATTTTAAGATAATAATCGAGGGCCTCGGGCCTTACTGGATCATATTGATTGATAAGTCTGAATCCTTCCTCTCTCGTCAATAAACCATTTCTTACATCCAAACATGCATGCCAGGTTGCCCGGCCAAATCCTCTTTTCAGGTAACAGGTAAAATCATGCATGCCTGGCATAATGCACTCGGCACTCTTGTATCCCTTATACGTGCCTTCAAGCTCGGTCTCCTTCCAACTATATGTGTCCCGGACGAATTCGGTTTGGCGCTCGTCGTCCCAGAAGATATAGTCCCCGAGGTGAATTCCCACGAGTCCTGCTTTCTCATATTCTTCTGCAGTCGGGATCCTGAAAGGGATCAGGTCTTTTGGCGTCAGGTAGTCGCAGACCATCTCGTCGGGTTTTCGTTTGGCAGACACTCTCTCGAAATATTCCCGGTCGAATTTCTGAACGCGATCCTTATACGAGGTTCTCCCGGAATCTTCTGCAATGGACTCTCCCCAGATAAGAAGGGGGATTTTGAATTTTATCGCGATTTGCTGGGGGAACGCCCCAACCCCCGAGTGGCAGTGCCAGCAGGTATCTCCAATCGCTTCGAGGGATTTTTTCGCACACCGGTTCACGAGACTACGGTTCGGTGTGAACATGATATGATCGACATTGAACTTTTCCAGGGAGTTGATCAGATTGTACCAGCCGGTCTTACTGTACCAGTTGTGGTTGAAAGTCACGGCAAGGGGTTTCATGCCATAGACATTGACGAGTACGTGCAGCTGGAAGGTGCTGTCCTTTCCCCCGCTTATCGGGATGATACAATCGTAATTGTCACCGGCCTTTGCTTTGGCATCGGCGAGAATTTTCTGCAATTCTCTCTCCCGTTCGGTCCAGTTGATGTGTATCTTCTGTTCCGAGGACTGACATGCCTGGCAGATCCCGAGTTCATCGAAGACAACGCCTTCGAGTGTCTCGGGCATGCAGCACCGGACACAGTATTTCATATTCCTGAATGGTGGTTCGTTTGAAGGTTCAGCAGGCATGATCGATCTCCATAATTTATCTGGTTTTACGTTCGTAATCCGATTTCAGAATTCCGAATTCGACAAAATCGATATATTTCCCGTTTTTATAGGCAGCCTCAATTCTCCGCCCCTCCTCTTTCATACCCAGAACAAGAGCGAGTTTTTTCATTGCCTGGTTTGTATCAAATGTTGCACAGGAAATCCGATGGAGGTTCATTGTATTGAATCCATGATGAAGTACAAGTTCAGCTGCTTCACGTCCGTACCCTTTTCCCCATGCCGATTTATCACCGATTATTATCGTAAGATCGGCAGAACGGTAAATACGGTTAATATCCTGAAGGGCGATGTTGCCAATATGTCTATCATTCGTTTTTAACACAATCGCAAGAATAAATTCGTCATCCGTCTGATGAGAATGATGGATATATTCCTGTATTTTACTTTTTGTATGTGGGTATACATGATGTGAATTGCCATGGCACACTTCTTCATCATTGAACCATTTGAGGTATTCTCCTTCCACATCTTCATCGATAAGAGAGCGAAGATAGAGGCGTTTGCTGGTGAGAAACGCAAGATTTGACACGATTATTTTAACTCCTGAATGTGATTAAAGATTTTTTCAAACGCCTCGAGAACATTGTTCAGATCTTCTTGAGTAATATTTGCATGACAAATATTTGTGGTCATTACTTCAGTGTAATGCATGAGCTCTGTTACCGGGCACAATCCCTTTTTATAATTTAATGTGCCTTTATACCCCTCATACGTAAAGGGAAAACCATTTTTCCCAAATGCGATTCTCTGCTGATAAACAGGTTCAAGGTATAGTGGTTGGACATACCCTGAATCAAAGGGTATACCTTCTGCATTTAGTGCCCGGGTAACATTTTCCCGGGATACTCCTGTCACTGAAGCATCATAGCGCAGAGGATATACATAATAGCCATGGCGTACGCCTTTCCTGATGAGTGGGGTCTTAAGTCCTGGATATTCCCTTAAGTGCGTAGTGAGGTAATTTGCAGCTTGAATCCTCGGTATGAGCAGTTTCTCCAATTTTTTCAATTGTTCTGAAGCAATTGCTGCTTCAATTTCTGTCATCCGGAAATTAAATCCAATAAGATTTACAAGATTTTTTACTTCCTTATGGTTTACTACGACTTCTGCATGATTTCTTATCAACCTCATGCGTTCTGCAAGGTCCTCATCGTTTGTGACAACGACTCCCCCCTCACCACATTGAATGGTTTTATGGTAATTAAGGCTGTAAACACCCATGTGACCCAGTGTTCCTGCATACCTGCCATGATAAGTAGCTCCTGGTGCCTGCGCAGCATCTTCAATAACAATGAGATCATGTTCCTCAGCGATTTCCATGATTTCATCCATATCAGCGGGATGACCAAAGATATCAACAACAATAATCGCTCTGGTCCTGGGGGTAATCCGTTCACGAATTGATTCAGGTGTTATACAAAAAATATCCGGATCGATATCTGCAAATACAGGAATAGCCCCGTAAACCAACGCAGCGGTTGCTGATGCCGACATTGTATATGGTGAGACAATGACTTCATCTCCAGGACCAATTCCTGATGCCCCGACTGCAGCATAAAGTCCTGATGTTGCTGAATTCACACTCACGGCATATTTTACCTGAAAATAGTCAGCCCATTCCTTTTCAAGCTTCTGAACTCTCGGACCTCCGTAGAAATCCGGGGACCATTCTCCAAGAAATTTTGAAAGCACTTTACTATCCATTACCTCAATTACTGCTTGTTTCTCCTCTTCCCCTGTTGATATATAGGGTGGAAATGGTTTTTTTCTGACCGGCCTGCCTCCAAAAATTGCGAGCTCTGTCATAGTCTCCTCATAGTTAGATTATACCTGACATTACGTATATTTGTTGGACAACGCGCCCGGTTGCATTTCCATCAGACCTTATTTTGGAAATATTTTCATAGACTTTATTTCTTCTGTGTGAGTCAAGTAACAGTGTCCGTAGTACCGGAGTAACATTCTCCACAGAGTAAATAGGGTAACTATAACCTAACCTGTTTGTTGGAAGAATATCCTTCTGTATTAGGCCGGGTTGAACACTTACTACTATACACCCAAGATAACATGCTTCCACCAGCAGAGCGGTAGTCATACCCGTGACAAGATCCGCCGCCATTATTATTTCCCGCGAGTTCCCAGTTGTTGATATAATAATATGAATTCGCTCTCCTAGTTCCCCTGCAAATTCATTCGGGTTCTCCCTGGGATGAGGACGTATAATGAGGGTAATTTTCTGGTTACAAGTCCTCTGAATCTCATCGAGAGCTGAAATAACAGAATGCAGGACCTCCTTTTTCGTATAACCCGGATATGATGGTCTGGATGGAGTACCAGAAAAAAGAGGTTCAGAAGCAAAGACAACAAGGAGTTCACCAGGATTCACCCCCAGTTTTTTTCTCAACGCTTCACGCTTCTCCGTTGAAAACGCGGATTTCCATGACCCCAGATCATCGTAAGCAGGTTGGCCAGTAACCATGATTATATCCGGTTCAAATCCTTCGCTGACCATTTCATCCCGTGTGGTAGCATCCATAACAGCAATTTTATCGGGCAGATATACAGGATTACCTGTAATATCACTAAACCGAATTGTATAATTTGATGGATAATCAATAATCGCAATTGATGGGATGGAAAGCCTTCGGGCTACAAGTAAAAACGTTTTCTCAAATTCCTGTTGATTCCAAGATGTACTTGTAAACAATAGTTTTGCGTTACACTTTGAAAGAATTTCAGATGCGGAAAGAACGGTGGTATTGTCAGGAAGTTGGGTAAATGGAATATTTTTCTCTTTCCACAAGTTGCATGCTTCACGGTATGCAAAAGCCATAACTTTGACTCTATCATCATTGATTAATCGGATTATTACCGGTGCTGCCGCATTCGCCCCCCCCGGGTCCCCGCTCACGACAATAACGGTTGGGACGGTGTTGGATGATATCTTGCATTCATTCATTGTGAAACACGATTTTTTTTCCGGTTAGGGCAGATTCTCGAATTGATTGCCCGATTCTTAATGCTTCAAGACCATCAAGTCCAGAGCAGATTGGCTCCCCACCCGTTTTCAAACACCTCACAATATCTTCTACTGCATGGAGTAAGGAGTCAGTCAATCCCCCGGAGTTCCTCAAACCTATTGCAAGAGCCAGATAGCCAGAATAATTTGGATCATCTTCAACGTGATACTTTTCTATAGTGTGACCGGAATCAAGGATCCTTATACGCCCCTTGGTACCGATAATATCCATTTCAAAAATATCAAACATTTTCTCATCGCAGCCAAAAAGAAATCCCGATGCTCCGTTGTTAAATAATAAATACGCACTCACGGTTGGATCATCGGTGATTATACTGGTTACGGGAAACCCCTGAACCAAGTTAATCTCCCCAATAAGGAAACGGGCTAAATCCAACCAGTGACTGCCATTATGCAATATTCCTTTTGTATAATATCCGCTGACTGTCTGAATCTCACCAATATTGGTCTTATCCTGTAAAAATAGGGACAATTCACGGTGGTTCGGAGCGTACCTCCGGAAATAATTAACTGACACGATTATTTTTTTTTCCTGAGCACGGTGAATTAGTTCTTTTGCTTCGGAAATATTCAGTGCAAGCGGTTTTTCTGCAAAGATCGCTCGTATACAATTATATTCCATAATTTCCTGGATTATCTGATAATGGGTTGCATCTGGAGTACAAACACTAATTATTTCAGGTCTGGATTCTTCCAACATCGTTCGAAAATCACTATATACCTCAGGTACTCCCCAACGGTTCGCACATTTTTGAGCTTTTCCCAAATCTGAATCGCATACTGCTATGAGATTGGTATCGGGGCATGAACTGTATGCACCACTATGCGTATAGATATCTTTGATCCGAGGATCGTCTGAAAATTCACTTCCGATTTTACCGCATCCAATGATTGCAGCACGATATTTCATTAATGTACCTTTTTCTGCTGGATCTGTTTATTAATATTGATCAAATCTGGTTTTTTATCTAACAGATCTAATATATCCTCAAGAGTGAATCTTGGATTTTTAGGATATAATTCTTCATATATGGAATTGATTAACCCAAAATCCTCTATTGTATCAACGGTCAGACGCAGATCCCAATATTTTTCAGGAAGACCGCTTTCCAGATTAAATAATGTATATCTCTCCGGATGCTCATAGATATAAAGAGAAACATGTTCATGATCCACAGGGTCCAGGGTCAGGGAGGCAACTTCTTCTAATGTTTTTAATGAAAATACCTGTGCATCAAGTCCATTGGGGTATGTCTGTTTAAGGGTATTACTGACATAATCATACGAATTATGCAGGAAAATCTCAATGAGATGATCAATGACTTTTGGATCAAGTAATGGGCAATCACCGGTAATCTCAACAATAATATCTGCATCATAGGACTGAGCAGCTTTTATGACCCGATCAAGAACATCATCTTCACTACCCCGGTAACAACCAATCCCAAGGCGACATGCTAATTCTTCTACAACATCGTCGGTACGGTTTGAAGTCGTTGCAACAACAATTTGATCAATTTGTCTGACATGGGCCAACCGTTCGATCAGCAGTTCTAATGTAGGTTTACCGAGTATCGGGCGAAGAATTTTACCGGGAAGGCGGTTCGAGGTCATTCTTGCCTCTATTGTCGCAACAATTTTCATAAAAATTTTCCGTAACCCTCTGATTTTAAATGCATTACTTTAGTTTGATTCCTGCGCGCTGCTTCTGCATCGATATTTTTGATTCAAAGAAATAAAAATGATTGTCAAGGAATATGAACACGGATTAATATTCTCGGTTATGATTTACTTCTCTCACAATCAAAAATTCCAAATAATTAAAATCTTCACGCTCGTATTTTATTACAATGACGCATCATCTTGATGGAAAAATTATTCTCCTCACCGGTGGAACAGGTTCATTCGGTCAAAAATTTACTGAAATTGTTCTAAAAAATCATAATCCTGAACGTATCAGAATATTTTCCCGCGGGGAGCTCCTGCAATATGAAATGGAGAAACGGTTTTCTGACGAACGGCTCAGATTTTTTATAGGAGACGTACGGGATAAGGAAAGACTTTCCCGGGCAATGAATGACGTTGATATTGTAATCCACGCTGCCGCATTAAAACATGTTACGGCGTGTGAATATAACCCCATTGAAGCGGTCAAGACCAATATTGATGGTACAAAAAATATTATTGATACTGCCATTGACAATGATGTAAAACGAGTTATTGGATTGAGTACAGACAAAGCGGTTCATCCCGTAAATTTATATGGTGCCACTAAAATGGTAGCTGAAAAATTATATGTTCAGGGGAATTATTATTCTGGCCAAAAAAACACAAGGTTTTCGTGCGTAAGATACGGGAATGTAGCAGGCAGTCGAGGTAGTGTAATTCCATTATTTATGGACCAGAAAAAAACCGGAACTATCACAATAACAGATGAGCGAATGACCCGGTTCTGGCTTACTCTGGACCAAGGTGTGCAATTTGTCATTAATAGTGCTGAAAAAATGCAAGGGGGAGAGATCTTTGTTCCAAAAATTCCCAGCATGAAGGTAACGGATCTTGCAAAATCTATTGCCCCGGATGCCAAGATCAAATTCATCGGAATTCGGCCTGGTGAAAAATTACATGAAGTCCTTCTCACTGAAGATGAAGCCCGCCATTCACGTGAATTTGATAATTATTATGTAATCGAGCCGGAGTTAGAATTCTGGGATAAAAATGCATTCTCCCATGGAAAAATCCCCCCGGAAGGGTTCCGGTATTCAAGTGATATTAATGACACCTGGTTGAGTGTATCCGATATGAAAAACCTGCAATTAAACTAATTTTTTTATGGTTATAATAATATAGTTTTTACTTCTTCCTCTCAAATGCAGCGCAAAGATTGGTGTTTTAGTTATCTCAGTCAAGTAAGCCGTTTGAATCCTGAATATGCCAGGGGGCCGTCCAAACATTGGTTCAGAGTACCTTTTTCTAATTCATTGCTGATTTTATGGAATACCGGGTCCAAAACCTGAATGTATTGATCAACAACCTCTTTTTTATGGGGATACGAGACATACACACTCTCGCGAGCGAGATAATCTGATTTGAGCATTTCTTGTGTGATAAATGTCTGTATTGTGAGTGCCTCCGGATGATTGAATCCAAGATGGACGAGTGGTGGTATACCATCCTCAATCTTGAACGGAAGATCATTACTTTTTATAAGTTTATTCCATTCCTGACCAATATAACGACCAATCGATGTAATTTGTCGAGGAACATCAAGTCTCTGTATCTTCTCAATAGTAGTAATTGCTGCAGCAAATCCCACACTTTCAGTCCAGTAAGTGCTGCTGATAAATGTGTCCTGTGCGGTATCCATTACCTCTTTTTTTCCAATTATTGTAGCAATCGGGTGACCGTTACCCATTGCTTTTCCGAATATCGCAATGTCAGGAACTACCTGATAACGAAGATGGATCCCTCCTACATTCATTCTCCAGCCGGATGTTATTTCATCGAAGATTAATATGGCGTCATGTTCGTCGACAATTTTTCTTACTTTATTAAGAAAATCATGTTCAGGTTCCCTGTACCTTATTGGTTCCATTATTACCGTACCAATTTCATTGGGATACTGTGAAAACAATGCTTCGAGTTCTTCAGGGTGATTGTACCGGAAAGGAAGCGCAGTTCCTTTTAGCCCTCTCGGAACCCCTTTTGGGGAAAGTCCCGGTAAAAGATGCCCGTCAAGACCTGAATCATCTGCCAGGTTTGCTGCAAGGTACCAGTCATGCCAGCCATGATATCCACAAAATGCAACCCGGTCCTTACCGCTACAAGTTCTCGCAATGCGAACTGCTATTACGGCAGCTTCTCCACCGGTTCGTGCAAATCTTACCATGTCAGCCCACGGGTGTAGCTTTAGCATGATTTCTGCGAGTTCGATTTCTTCCGGACAATTGAGAGTACTCATTGACCCATTCTTTACTGCATTTATCACCGCTGCATTGACATCATCATCTGCATACCCGAGTGTACATGCACCGACTCCTACAATTGACATGTCAATATATCGCCTGTTATCGAGATCCCAGATTTCGATGCCTTTAGCTTTTTTATAATAAGACGGCCAGTGTTCGGGAAGGAACTGCTCACTTCGTTTCGACAAAAGCTGATTTCCTCCTGGAATGATTTGTTTGGCTTTTTTCCAGAGTTTATTTCCACTAGATTCAGACATTTTTTACCTCCTGAAATTTTTCGTCCATTTTAAGAGATTTTTTATATCCTTCATCCCGGCCTATTGAATTATTTAAAAGAATCAATTCCGGTCTTCTTCTTAACAAATCAAGGATGTCCCTCATTTTAAAAAATTTTTCAGGATTATACAGACTTTTATAAACCTCATTAATAAAATCATAGTCTTCCTGCTGATCGAGTGTCCAGCGCATTGAAGAATGATTAAAATCATCCGTTACGTTAAGCCTTTTGATACCAGGAGTCGTTTTGAGATAGGAAGTGACATGTTCTCTTTCAGAGGGAAGACGGGCTTTCGAATCTGCATCCATCAGTGCTGATAAGGTACACACTTCTACATCAAGACCATCCGGATAAGTCGGTTCAAGAGTGTTACTTACATAATCATAATCGCCTTTTATCATCGCAATAATTACCTTATCAATAATGTCCGGATCGATCATTGGACAGTCAGAAGTTATCCTTACAATTAATGAAAGATCAATTTTTTTTTCTTTTAACATCCGGGCAGTATCCACATACCGTTTCAGAACATCTTCAGAAGATCCCCGGAAGACCATGATATTATTGTTAATACAGAAATTTTCAATTACATCATCCTCTTTTCCGGATGTTGTCGCTACAATCACATAATCAGCCAGAGTTGCCCTTGCGACCCGATCAACAACATGCCATAAAACCGGTTTTCCCGAGAGCACCCTCATGACTTTCCCCGGCAGTCTTGTGGACCCCATACGGGCCTGTATTATTGCTGCAATCATATTTGACACTCATGCTTTGCCGCAAGTGCAATTTCCATAATTTTCTTTCCATTCTGCAGACCGGATTCAGGATGGACTTTTTTATCAATACATTCGAGAAAATATCGCATTTCATCAATATATAATTGATTTACATCAAATGTGTCAGCATATGAGAATACCGATTCACCGTGCTTATCAGATACATGCACAGAATTTCCAAATATCCATTCAAAAGTATATCCCTCCCTGTCGCAAATTTTACATTTCCGTGAATATTTTCTTTGGAGGTAATCTGAGTGAATACTTACAATTTTATCTGGATATTCGAAATTTATCATTGCTGTATCTT
Source organism: Methanomicrobiales archaeon HGW-Methanomicrobiales-1 (assembly GCA_002839675.1). Lineage (NCBI taxonomy): Archaea > Methanobacteriati > Methanobacteriota > Methanomicrobia > Methanomicrobiales > Methanomicrobiales archaeon HGW-Methanomicrobiales-1. Next base: position 588,116 of record PGYM01000001.1, read on the forward strand.
CGACATCAATTGTAAAAGAGCTAAACTTTCCAAAAACACTCGTGACATGTTTTGGATATCCAAATAACCAACAGGCGTAATCAAGCTCGTGGACATCATCAAGGATTGTACCTCCCCCCATAGAACGGTTTGCACTGTATACTGTTCGGTAATCGACACCTTTTCGCCAGAGTGGCATATGAGAGCCAAACTCGAGCTGGCCAAATGCAACTTTATCTTCTTCAATCCGGGTCTTAAGGAATCGCAATCCTGGTTCAAAGCGGAGCATAAATCCAACCATTGCAATACAATGATTATTTTCCGCAAGTGATATGAGATCGTCAACTCCATCAAGGGTATGAGACAGAGGTTTTTCAATAAAAAGATTGATTCCACGTTCTGCAACTTTTTGCGCAACTGGTATATGTAAATGTGTAGGTGTGCAAATAATTGCCCCCTCAAAATGTGTTTTTTCAATTGCCTGGTCTAAATCAACACATGGGACGAATCCTTCTTCATGGCATATCCTCAATAATAATTCAATGTTAACATCAAAAAGGTGCACAACTGCGCCAAGGGCCTGTAAATTTTTAGCATGACGCTTTCCAATAGACCCGGCGCCAATAACGATAATCTTGGGTCGTGATGCGATGGTATTGTTTTTGATATTGACCATTAGTACTTATTTTGGGCATTCTTCATTTGTATTATTTGTGGGGGGAATCGTTAAGAATCGGTATTATCTTACAAAAATCATTAATTTACTTTAATTCCCGATACTGAAACGTTTATGTAATAATCTCATTTCCAGTCATGGTTAATATAAAAAATCCCATGATAACCTTTTACAATATTATAGCCAGATCCTTTCGGATCACAAGAATCAATAGAAAATGAGTATGCATCATGTACACGATCTATGTGTTCCTGTCCATGAATATTCAATTCACATTTAATCAAATAATCTCCTGCATATAAGTTCAGCGGACTCATATAGCATTCAATAATATTCATGCCAGGTTTTAAGGAGACATCCCGTCCATCGATCAATTGGGTATCAAACATACAAATATTTTGAATTTCATCTGAAATATAGAGTGTCGCGGAACATCTCACATCAGATTTAGCTTCCACAGTAAGTTGAACAATCAGTGGTTTGAATGGATTGATCATTTTTGGATTTCTTTGTTCATCGGAAATTACAGTAATCTCCATAATTTTTGCACGGAGATTGCAATATCTTTCCCGCGTTCGTTCAGCAATCGGAATTATTTCTTCATCTGGTGAATTTTTGTAACCTAGATAATAATCTATGGCTTCATTGGTGTCCCCGTCAAATTGGATCTGACCTGCACTAATAACAATACAACGATTGCATAATGCTTTCACTGCAGTCAGGTTATGGCTTACAAAAATTACTGTTCTCCCCTCTCTTCCCACTTCCCCCATTTTACCAAGGCATTTTTTCTGAAAGCTTGCATCTCCCACTGCAAGCACTTCATCTACCAGTAATATTTCCGGTTCGAGATGAGCTGCAACCGCAAATGCCAGCCGGACATACATACCGCTTGAATACCGTTTCACCGGGGTATCGATAAATTGTTCAATCTCAGAAAATTTTACAATATCATCGAATTTTCGTTCAACTTCATGCCTCTTCATTCCAAGGATGGATCCCGATAAAAAAATATTTTCACGTCCAGTCAGTTCCGAATGAAATCCGGTTCCGACTTCAAGAAGAGAACCGACCCTCCCATGGAGTTCAACACAACCTTCTGTTGGTGTAGTAATGCGGGATAAAATTTTCAGCAGTGTGCTCTTTCCAGCACCGTTATGGCCAATGATACCGACAATTTCCCCTGATTCAATCTGAAATGATACCCCCTTCAGCGCCCAGAATCCATCCTCCGGTGGAGTACGATGTAATATCTTAAATGGTGCTTTTAATGAATTGACAATCGCATCGCGAAGTGTGTGATATTGTTCCTGCAGTCCGCCAATGGCGTATTTCTTGCCGAGATGGCTGACACGGATGGCGATATTATAGGACGACATACTTCAATAAATCCATTTTTGTTGGTTTTTATAAACCTATATTATAATCGGTAGTAGGTGATCCCATTTTCTTCTGCAGTTGTCTTGGCAATCATTCCACGGACATCAACGAGAAGGGGGTGGGCATTCATCAGGTTGTGGATGTAATCAATATTCATCGTTCTGAATGCATTATGCGCGACAGCAACGATAATAGCATCCACTTTTCTATCAAGTTCCGGAAGCGGTATTGCGCCGAATTTTTGGATGATGCTATCGGGCAACAGTGGATCATAACCGTACACATGAACGCCAAACTCTTTTAATTCCTTTACCATCTCTTCAACTGGGGATTCCCGGGTATCCGGAACATTTTCCTTATAGGTAAGCCCCATAATCAGGACACTCGATCCTTTGATAACTTTCCCTGCATTATTCAGCCCCTTGACCGCCATATCTGCAACATACTTGGGCATGGAATCATTGATTGAACGGCCTGCAAGAATTACCTGGGGATGATACCCGTATTCCTGTGCACGGGCAACAAGATAGTACGGATCGACGGGGATACAATGCCCGCCAACAAGACCCGGGGTAAAATGCATGAAGTTCCATTTCGTGCCGGCAGCTTCCAGAACATCTGCCGTATTGATACCGAGGCGGTGGAAAATAACCGTAAGTTCATTCATCAGCGCGATATTGAGATCCCTTTGGATATTCTCGATCACCTTTGCTGCTTCGGCAACCTGAATACTTCTTGCACGGTATACGGTTGTCACGTTCCCATACAGTATGGCGAGATCATCTAGTGTCTCATTATCCATGCCGGCGACAATCTTGATAATCTTTGCGAGTTCGTGTGCATCATCTCCAGGATTGATCCGTTCTGGAGAATATCCAATCCTGAACCCTTCCCCGCATTTCATACCGGATTCTTTCTCAAGGATAGGAAGGACGATCTCTTCTGTCACTCCCGGGTAAACCGTGGATTCAAGGACGACGGTTGCCCCTTTTTTCAGATGCCTGCCGGCAATTTCCACGGCGCCCCGGACCGGTGAGAGATCGGGCTGTTTGTTTTTTGTCACCGGTGTCGGGACACAAATCAGAATATAATCCGCGTTGTGAATCTCTTCGGGATTGCTGGTAGCATGAATTTTTGATCCGGATTTTTGTATTTGATCAATTTTGTTCCGATCAATATCAAACCCAATCGTCTCTACGTGCTGAGAAAACGCTTCAGCGAGAGGATAGCCGACATATCCAAGACCGATTACACATACCGTTACTTTGTCATCCTGTCCTGATACCATTGTATAGTCTCCTGTAATCCAGTCTTCACTGTGTATCGGGGATGATACCCGAAAGCTTCACGAGCACGGGAACTATCCGCGAGCGAATCATGAATATCCCCTGGGCGTGCCGGCTCGTAGACCGGAGTTGTCCTGATTCCGGTAATATCCATAATGAGTTCGGCAAGGGAGTTAAGATCAATCTGTTGGCCATACGCGATGTTGTATAATCCTTCAGCCGTGCTCCCCATCCCCCGAACATTTGCTTCTGCGACATCTTTCACGTAGGTAAAATCACGGGTTTGTGTACCATCGCCAAAGATGATCGGATGCTCGTGAGCAAGGATGCGGGTGATGAATTTCGGGATGACCGCAGCATAATCTGATTTTGGATCCTGTCGAGGACCAAAGACGTTGAAATACCGGAATGAAAGGGTCTTGAGTCCATAAAGTTCAGAGAAAACCCGTAAATACTCTTCGCCGGCATGTTTTGATACCGCGTAGGGAGATTTCGGACTGGGACACATGGATTCCTTTTTTGGGAGAGTCGGGGTGTCACCATATACGGAAGAAGAAGAAGCAAAGACAACTTTTTTCACACCTGCATCGCGTGCTGCCACAAGTATATTTAATGTTCCGGTTATATTAGCCTCATTGGTGGCAATAGGATTATTCACCGATCGTGCAACCGATGCAATAGCTGCTTCATGAAATATACCGTCAACGGATTCACATGCCGTTTTAAGCGTTGCCCTGTCTGTAATACTTCCGTGAATAAAGCGAATTTTTTTAATCCCTTCAAGGTGAAAAATATTTTCTTCCCTGCCGGAAAAAAAGTTATCGAGAATTATGATCTCATGACCGCATTCAGAGAGATTATCAACAATATGGGAACCAATAAATCCGGCTCCGCCCGTAACGAGATATTTCATATGATCCGTCTCAAAGATCTGATTGGGATTGTAATAATAGATTCCCTCCGTGTGCGGTAACTGTTGGATAATTTTAATTTAAATTTATTTTGAAAAATTCGATATAGTTGGTGTGACTATCAGATAACATGGAACTGTTCCCAGGGAGTTATCTATAATTTTAAACGATGTCCGCGTAATACTGCTCCATCCTACGGAAATAGAACATCCCGGAAACCAGCAGAACCACAACAACCCCAACGGAAACAAATATCATCGCTCCTGGAATTTCCGTACCTAGTAATGCCCACCGGAATCCTTCAATCACACCAGCCATTGGGTTCAGGCCATACAAGGGACGTATCGCTTCAGGGATCATGCTTGCAGGGTAGACAACCGGTGACGCATACATCCAGAGCTGAATGATGAAGGGGACCGTATACTGGAAATCCCGGTACTTGACATTCAGCGCTGAAAGCCAGAGCCCGATACCCAGTGAGGTAGCAAGTGCAAGCAGGATAAACAGGGGAAGGAAAACGACATTGATGGTTGGCACAAAACCATAGTATGCCATCATCAGGATAAGAATTGAAATGGAAACGGCAAAGTCCACAACCGGGGAGAGTATGCCAGAAATCGGCATGATTAGCCGGGGGAAGTACACCTTTGTCATGATGTTTGCATTTGCCACCATGCTCATCGTTGAGCGGGTGAGCCCTTCAGAAAATAGCATCCAGGGGAGGAGTGCAGCAAAAGAGAAGAGCGGGTATGGTATACCCTCAGATGGGATTTTTGCAAATCCTCCGAATATGACGGTAAAGATCACCATCATGAACAGTGGCTGAATGATTGCCCATAGGAAACCCAGAGCGGTCTGTTTGTAGCGGATTTTAATATCCCGTATCGTGAATGAAGTAAGAAGTTCCCGGTAATTCCAGAGTTCATGTAGATCAACCGGTACCCATTTACGCGGTGGACGTATGATTAGCGTGGGTGGTGAATCTTGAACATGTTCGGATTCTGTCATGAAAGCCAACTATGTTTTTGTATTGTCATTACATAAATTCTAGTGATTTTGTGAACGTGATAAATTCCACGTGAACATTTTCACAAACTGCATGATTTGCCATTCCATATCTTTGAATTCCTTGATATTATGAAGAAAAAAATTCATTTTTTTAAATTAAATCGAAAAGTGTTCAAAAAAGCCTCAGCCGTGATTTGAACACGGGACCTGCTGATTACAAGTCAGCCGCTCTGCCAACTAAGCCACTGAGGCGCCATATACTATAGGAATTAACTGGTAAAAAAGATGGTGCTGATTTCAAACGATCCACGGGTAGAATTGCCTTCTTTCACTTACGATCACAGGGTCCATAATTATTCCATTAAACAGCCCGGTATTCATTCCGCTTAAAGGATTATGATGCCAATCACTCATTTTTTCGCAAGTACCCTGAATAAAACATCATGAAATATGCTCGTAATATAAGCGGAATCTCCCATATGGATCATTTTCCTCGCTCCCTATAAGTATCACCCATCACCACCTTTCCAAACACATTTTACCGACAACAACCGACATAACATACAAAGATGGCTCACCTGACTGTTGACATCGGAGGAAGCCCGGGCATTAACTGCCACGGTTTCTGTGAATACTGCTACTTCAAACAGGTCAAGGGTGTCCAGCCGCTGGGGTGCCGGTACTGCCTCCCGTTCAAGAAAGGATGTGACTACTGCACCCGTGGGGTAAAGGAAGAGTACAGCGGATTTAAAGATCTAAAAACCATCGCTGATGAGACTCTTGCAAATCTCCAGACAAAACGAGGAGATATCGAACGGATCACTATCAGCGGTGGCGGGGACCCCAGTTGCTATCCACGATTCACCGAACTCATTGAACTGCTCGGAACTATGGAGGCTCCGCTCCATATCGGTTATACCAGCGGCAAAGGCTGGGATGATCCGGCAGTAGCCGATCTCCTGATCGACAACGGCCTGTCGGAAATATCATTCACCGTCTTTGCATCTGACCCGGCCCTTCGCAAACGTTACATGCACGATCCGACTCCGGAAGCCTCGTTGAAAATTGTGGAACGGTTATGTGAGGATGCCGATGTATACGCAGCAGCAGTTATCCTTCCGGGCATCAACGATGGAACAGTTCTCGAACAGACCTGTGAATGGCTGGATACCTACGGCGCAAAAGGATTAATCCTGATGCGGTTTGCTAATACAACCGAACATGGTCTTATCCTGGACAATGGCCCGATCATCCAAAACCAGCCGGTGCAGACCGTGGAATCTTTTCGTGATCTGATCGCGGATTTGAGCGTGAAATATAACCTGAAAATTTCTGGAACTCCCCTATGGGACCCGGATATCGGATCTCCGTTTGCGATTATCAGCGAACCGCAACTGGTACAGAAACTCCCCCGGGTAACCCGGAGGGCAACGGTCATCAGCGGGAGTGTGGCCACCCCCTATATCGAAAAAATCCTGTCTGCCTGTGGCTCTGACGTGCCTGTTATTCCCGTGAATAAAGAGATTGCGTGCCTCATCACAACCGATGATCTCCGGAAACTCGATCTATCTTCACTTGAACGCGCAGTTATCCTCCCCGGGCGGGCGTTTGTGTTTGACCCGGAAGCGCAGGAAATCCTTTCGGCCGATGGTATGGATCGCGAGGTTATCCGTGGGCCGGATATGCTGACAGCGGATGCTGAAACGAGTATGGGTATGACCCGCGATCAGGTTCTCGCTATGGAGATGGAAGGCTTTGCTGAACTGATACAGACTATAAACATGTACGGAAGCTCAAAAACTGTTAGCAAGTGATGGGGAACTGTTGAAAAGGGATTCCCCATCTTTTTTATGGGGCTGTATTTTGCATGGGGATTACCTTGAACGATATTCCCAGTAATCTCATGATTCCACCCCTGTCACTCAGGCATCCCCAACTATTTTGATAACCAGAATCATATTGACAAAGCTCCGGGGAAAATGTATTCTGCCTCATTACTCCCGTGAGGAAATCAGGCACTCACTTCACCTCAAAAATTCATCCCCGAAGAACTGCCTGCCTGTGGCGGTAGTTCGAGAGCGTTATCCTAATTCTGAACGTTTCAGGTCAAATGTAAGCATTCAATTTGATTTGTGTTCTAAATTTTCTTAAGTTGCTTGGTAGGACGCTGTCATGGTGGTTCAAGCGACACAATGGATAATGAATTCATCATTATTTTACCCACATGAAAAACGAAGAACCTAAAATAAATGCCTACCCAAACCGGGACCCACAAAGAAACCAAAACCCTCGCGAAATCGGAGGCGACTACCTAAAAAAAGAAGTTTAGAGAATTGCTGCAGTGATGCCAATAACACCTGACTGGATAATAACAGCAACAGCGATAATGACTCCACCCATCTCAAGCGCAACTGCAACGTTACCCTTCTTGAGCTCTTCGAACTCCTCAACACCTTTTGTCAGTTTGTCGAGGATGTTGAGCGCAAGGTAGATAGCGCCAACTGCGAGCACAATGCCCAGAACGAGCTGAATGATTGCGACACCGACAACAGTCATTCCATCGACAGAGAGAATGCCTAATGACAGTGCTTTATTGATTCCAACTGAAAGTCCCGAAACTCCTGACTGGACTACAAGCGCAATTGCAACAAATACTGCTGCGACAAGGATACCGACAGCAACGTTACCTTTTGCAAGTTCCTTTTCTTCATCAATTCCCTTGGTGATCTTTCCGAGCACCGAAAAGCCGATATACAGTGCCACAACGGCAAATATAATGGCAATTACCAATTGGACTAATCCAACAATTGCATTTTCCAAAAGCATAATTTCACTCCAGATTGCGTTATTATGTTCAATCAATCGGCAAATAAATATATCGTCAACTTATGAAAAATTCAAGGATATACATTGGATATTTTGTCGATCTGGATGAGAAATGAACGTTTATTTATCAAAGTTCCAAAAAAAATACAATAAAAACAGTATGCTGCGGGAGGGTTACGATCCCCCGATCTCCAGATGTCTCAAGCCTGAACGCTAAAAAACGTTCGATAAACCCTATGAGTCTGGCGCCCTAACCAGCTAGGCCACCGCAGCACAAAAGTGCATAATAAAAACGCGGTAAAAACAATTAAAGGTTCTGATGAGAGTTACTCTCGAATATCATACCTTTTTCTGCTGCAGGTAGGTATTGACTGCAGCAGTGATCGCGGCGACTTTTTTACCCTGGTCGAATGAACCCGCGAGGGTTTGCATTCGCGTCTCCTCGTCACGCTTGTACCGTTCCAGTGTACTTAAGATGTGCTCTTCTTGCAGGAAGTGAGTATGGGTATTTCCTTCGATATACTGCTGGTTGTTCATGATCGCGTAGTGGAGGGGAAGTGTGGTCTTCACTCCGAGGATAATGTACTCCGATATCGCTCTGCGCATGCGTCTGATCGCATCCGCACGGGTTTGATCCCATGCACAGAGCTTCGCGATCATGGAGTCATAGATGGGGGAAATGGTGTATCCCATGTGGATTCCGCTGTCGATCCTGATACCCGGTCCTCCGGGTGAGCGGTAACGGACAATCTTTCCGGGATCTGCCGCAAAATTGTTGAGGGGGTCCTCAGCATTGATCCTGCACTCGATAGCATGGCCCCGGATGGAGATATCCTGTTGTTCGAAGGGTAAGGACTCACCGGCTGCAATCGCAAGCTGCTGTTTGACAATATCTACACCCGTGATGAACTCTGTAATCGTATGCTCGACCTGAAGGCGGGTGTTCATCTCCATAAAGTAATAATTGCCATTGCTGTAGAGGAACTCTACTGTCCCTGCATTGGTGTAATCCGATGCCCTGGCTGCCCTGAGTGCGGAGTCTGCCATACGCTCCCGTAATTCCGGGGTCATGATCGGGCAGGGTGCCTCTTCTATCAGTTTCTGGTGCCGGCGCTGGATAGAACATTCACGTTCATAGAGATGGACGGCGTTACCGTGTTCATCGGCAAAAATCTGGAATTCAATATGCCGGGGTTTGACCAGATATTTCTCAATGAAGACCGTGGCATCGCCAAATGCAGACTGGGCGATTCGCATGCTGGCCGAGATCGCCTCATCCATATCTTTCTCATCGTTTACGATCTGCATCCCGATACCGCCACCACCGGCACTGGCCTTGACAATGACCGGGTACCCAATCTCGGATGCGATCTTCTTTGCCTCTTCAGGATCTTTGATGCCACCTTCCGTGCCTGGGACAACCGGGACCCCGTGCTCTTTCATCATCTGCTTGCTGCCGATCTTGGATCCCATCGCTTTGATGGTCTTCCAGCGCGGTCCGACAAAGGTGACGTTTTCTTCAAGACAGAGTTTTGCGAATTTATAGTTCTCGGCTAAAAATCCGTATCCCGGGTGCACCGCATCCGCCCCGCTTTTTTTGGCGATATCGATGATTCGCTCCATATTGAGGTAGCTTTTTGACGGGTGGGCTTCCCCGACCTGGAATGCCTCATCGGCATATCTTACATGGAGTGCATTTTTATCGGCAGTGGAATAGATTGCTACCGTCTCGATATCGAGCTCGCGGCAGGCTCTCATTACGCGGATGGCGATCTCGCCCCGGTTTGCTATCAGCAGTTTTTCGAAATATTTCATTGCACCACCAGCAGAACATCGCCATTTTTGACGATATCTCCGGTATCAACAAAGATCTCTGTAACTTTACCGTCAATCGGGCTGTGAATGGGATTTTCCATCTTCATTGCTTCAAGAACGACCAGCGTGTCACCTTTCTTGACTACTGCACCCCTGCTGACATTGACCTTCAGGACCATGCCCTGCATATTGCTCTTGATGCCGCCTTCAAAATTTCCCTGGGGTATCTTCTGCTGGGAGACGCTTGCCACTTCCACCTTGCTGCCCCCGACAGATACAATGCGTACGGTAAATACTTCCCCGTCAACTTCGACTTCCATCTCGCTGGGGACATCCGTCTTAGGCTGCATGGCCATCTGCATCTGGGGTAGCGGCTCGGGTGGTCGTTCACCTTTCAGGAATGCCGGGGCAATTGCCGGGTAGATGATATAGGTAAGAATGTCCTCTTCCTTTTTTACGAGGCCCGCTGCGGTTGCTTCTGCTTTCATTTTCTCGTACGATGGTTCCAGTAAGTCAGCAGGCCGGACCGTGACAACTGCGTCATTACCAATGATCAGGTGACGTATTTTCTCGCTGACCGGCGCCGGGGATTTCCCATAGAGCCCGTGAATATAGTCTTTTACTTCCTTAGTTACGTTCTTGTAACGATCCCCGCCTACGAGAACATTCAGGACGGCCTGTGTCCCGACAATCTGGCTGGTGGGAGTAACGAGTGGAGGATAGCCGAGATCCTCTCGCACGCGGGGTATCTCGGCAAGCACTTCCTCCATCCGGTTGAGGGCATCCTGTTCCTGAAGCTGTGATACGAGGTTGGAGATCATACCGCCGGGAAGCTGGTAGATGAGGACATCGGAATCAACCCTTTCTGATATCGGGTTGACCAGGGCGCCATATTTTTCGCGTATCTGTAAACAGGTATTCCGCACAGGCCGCAGTCTCAGCAGGTCAATGCCGGTGTCATAGGGTGTTCCCTTCAACGCGGCTACGATGCTTTCTGTAGGGGGTTGCGAAGTACCCATTGAGAACGGGGACATGGCCGTATCAAGGATATCCACTCCGGCCTCTACCGCAGCCTGGTAGCTCATCGGAGCAATCCCGCTCGTTGAATGGCTGTGCAGGCAGACTTTGATGTCCACCGCTTTTTTGATCCCCGTTATGAGTTCCCGCGCCGCTTCGGGCATGATAAGCCCTGCCATGTCCTTGATACAGATCGAATCACAATCATGCGCAGCGAGTTCTTTTGCCATTTCGATGAAGGTGCTGGTGTTATGGACCGGGCTCGTTGTATAGCATATGGTGCCCTGCAGGTGCGCACCGGCCAACTTTACCTGGTCCATCGATCGTTTCATATTCCGGATATCATTTAATGCATCAAAGACTCGGAAGACATCCACACCATTTTTATGTGCCGCTGCCACGAATTTATCGACAACATCATCGGAATAATGCCGGTACCCGACAAGGTTCTGGCCCCGGAGAAGCATCTGGATCGGTGTGCGTTTTAGTTCTGCTTTGAGTTGACGAAGACGGTCCCATGGGTCGTCGTTTAAAAACCGGATGCACGTATCGAAGGTTGCCCCGCCCCATGCTTCAACGGAAAAAAAACCGCACTTGTCGAGTCCCTCTGCCAGGGGAATCATGTCCTCTGTCCGGAGTCTCGTGGCTATAAGCGACTGGTGCGCGTCACGGAGGGTGGTATCCGTGATTTTGACTTTGTGAGGAGCGGCGGAGTACATGGGTTGACCTCTGCGGGACAATTCTATCAAATTTAGCCTCTCAAAAATTCATCAGGATAGTATAAAAAATGCACTAACGGGAATCATGGCGATGACTGCTGCGCATACAGCAAAAAATGCGGCAACAAAATCTCCCTTCTCCCGGGTAAAGACCGGAACGCAGGTTCCGCCATGGATGTATCCTCTTATTGCCAGAAGTTCTGCAGTATCTTCTGCCCGCAGGAGCGTCTCATGGATAAGAACTCTGCCGACAGGAATGATGCTCTGTAAACCAGATCGGATCCCTTTCATCCGCTCCGCAGCGAGTATCCGGTCAAAATCGATGGTAAGTGCGTTCAAATTCTGTAGCGCCATCTCAGCAAGCATGCCGAGTTCGAAACCATTGCGGTTTCCAAAGAGCCAGCAACCGAGGTTCAAAAACTCCCCCCGTTTCTGCCCGGAAAGAAACCAGATCCCTATGAGAATGACAATCATCATCCGGAAGAAGTAGGAGAGTCCGCCTCCCCCGGTAATTTCGAGTATAATACTGAAAACCCCAATAAGTGCTATGGAGGGAAGGACAAGCCGGTATTTCAGCACAAGGTGGAGATTAGGAGTAAAGATCATCCACCAGAAAAATGCTGCAATGGCCCCCGGAATGCTTAAGAATGCTATGAGGGACAGGAGTGTTGCCACTCCGGTCCGCAGCCTTATGTCCTGCATGCCACCTCTATAAGATCATCAGGAGAGATGTTCCCCGGTATTTTGCCTGAGGCAACCAGTGTTCTGATCAGGGATGGTATGTGGTGCCAGTTCCGAAGACCTTCGGGCGGTGAGCCGCAGTTCCTGAGCTGGCCGTCCTCAATTTCCCAGATATGCCCAATCCGGGGAAAGATTGCCTGTTCATGGGTAAACAGTATGGTAATGCCATGGGAACGCCCGGAAAGGATGTTGCATATGCGCTGTTTCTCGCAAACATCGAGAGAACTGAATGGTTCATCAAGGATGAGGAGATCGTACTGGTTTGCAAGGACACAAGCCAGGTGGAGCCGCATCAATTCGCCCCTGCTTAAGCGGAAGGGATCATAATCCCTTTTCGCCTCAAGATTGATTGACGAGAGGATGATGGTCGGGTCAAGACCCCATGATTCACATTCCTCACGGACGGTTGTTCCCGTTATATGGTATTCGGGAAACTGGAACGAGATCATGAGCGAGGAGACCTGGTCGCGAATGACCGAGCCCGACGCTGCGGAAAACAGGCCCGCCATCATCAGTGCGAGTGTGGATTTTCCACTGCCTACATCCCCGCTGATGAGGTGAATCCCCTCAGTGAAGCTTCCCTCCGCAGAAAGACGCCAGTTTCCGCGTTTTATTTCTACACCCTCAAGCCCCAGTCTCATACTCTGCACTTCCATGCGAGTGGAAAAAAGGGCGAGTCTTCAAGAGCTGAAAAGACCTTCTCCGGTGTTCCGGAAAACCGGACCCGGCCATTTTCCAGAAATATGAGGTGATCACTCACTGAAGCGGTTTCCATATCCTGCGTACTACGGATTATGAAGGGAATATTCGAATGTTGGATGATCCCATCTATCGATTGCATACACCGCGCATCCATATGCGAGTCACATTCATCGAGAATGAGAACCCGGGGATTCTGGATCATCGCTGCTGCGAGAGCAACGAGTACTTTTTCGCCCCCGGATAGTTCTCTCACCGGCCGATCTGACAGCCGGGCAATCCCGAACCGTTCCAGGACTTCATCCATACGCCGGGTGATCTCTTCAATTGGGCGGTGCTTGAAGCGGAGCGAGGATGCAATTTCATCAGCAACAGTCTCGAACAGGAAATTGCGATCGGGAAATTCATTGACCCATCCGATCTCTGACCGGCGTGGTTCTATGCCTTCAATGAGGATAGTGCCCGTATTCGGAAGAAAAATGCCGGCACAGAGTTTCAGGAGCGTGGTCTTCCCGCTGCCATTTGCTCCGATAACCGAAGTAACTCCGGTTCTAATCGTGAGTGACTCAATCGCCAAAGTACGATAGCGGAGATTTTCAATGCGGATCATGAGAGTCGCTTTCCGATTAGATATGCGGCAGCAGCTTTGATCACGTCGCCCGGGAAAAATGGCAGCGCGCCGGTAACGATCGCCGGAATGAATCCGAGTTGTAAGGAATACATCAGCCAGGTGACCCCAAACAGGTAGATTACTGCGGTTGCAGCAATGATCCCACTAATACGGATTACTCGTGACTTGTTTTCCCAGGCAAGTCCTGTGATAAGAGCGGCGAAGATAAACCCGATAAGGTAGCCCCCGCTGGGCCCGAGGAGTACGCCAATTCCTGCCATGCCATTATGGAACAGGGGCAGGCCCAATACCCCCAGGATTACGTAGAGCAGTACCGGGATCGCGCCATAACGATGCATGACGATCCCGGCCAGTAAGACAAAGAGGGTCTGGATCGTAAAAGGGATGTTTCCGATGGGAAGCGAGATCCAGCTGCCCAGTGCTATAAGCCCGATAAATGCTGCGGAATAGGCAATAATCCGGGATCGCTGCAAATCTCCAAACATCGTCAACCATTAAAAAAATGATGGTTGACGATAAAAAAGTGTCCGTTTACTGTTGATAACAATCGCCGGCGATTACCCGCTCCAGTTTCCCATTGTCCTTCCGGACAATGAGCGCGCCGAACTCGTCGATATCGATCGCCTCGCCTTCAAAACTATTCTTGAGGGTCCGTATCTGGACACGGTTCTCCAGTGTGGCTGAGAGGCTCTTCCATTCCTGGGTGATCGCATCATACTCACCGCTTTCTACGAGCTGGTACCGGTTTTCAAATTCCCGTAATATGCGTGCAAGGAATGATGCCCGGTCAACCTCGTGCCCGACCTCCGCGCTGATGGAGGTGATATCCCGCTGGAGGTCTGCGGTGAAATCCTTGACCGGGTTATTGACATCGATCCCGATACCGAGCAGGCAGTAGTGGACCGTATCAGCTTCTGCAGCCATCTCGAGAAGCAGGCCGCCTATTTTTTTCTTCCCGATGAAAATATCATTGGGCCATTTGATCAATGCCCCGATCTCGAATTCTTTCCTGATTGCCCGTGCTACCGCCACAGAACCGGCCATTGTGATCATAAAGATATGGTCAACCGGGACCTGTGGTTTTAAGATCACCGTGATCCAGATCCCTCCGGAAGGCGAGATCCAGGCTCTTCCCATCCTCCCAACGCCACCGGTCTGTTCTTCAGCAATAATTACCGTGCCATGAAGTTTTTTTGGTTCCCCATCAGAACAGAGCTGTTTTCCCACACTATTCGTCGAGGGTGTGTGCTCGAAATACCGGAGGTTTGTGCCAAAAACCTGGGTGTGAAGTTTCTTATGAACCTCATAGGGCAGGAGTTTGCTGCTGGAATGCACGAGCCGGTAACCTTCCTTCTGGGATGACTGGATATCATAACCCATAAGCCGGAGTTCCTTGATGTTCTTCCAGACCGCCGAGCGGGTGACGCCGAGCT
Source organism: Methanomicrobiales archaeon HGW-Methanomicrobiales-1 (assembly GCA_002839675.1). NCBI lineage: Archaea > Methanobacteriati > Methanobacteriota > Methanomicrobia > Methanomicrobiales > Methanomicrobiales archaeon HGW-Methanomicrobiales-1. The sequence continues at coordinate 603,237 of PGYM01000001.1, forward strand.
CGTTGCTGATAGCTTCTCCGGATATCGGCGCGATGGCCCGTTCAAGAATCTCAAGCACTTTGAATGCGGAATTCGGCATGGAATTTACCGCCGTGAATCACTTTGTTCTGAAGGCAGCGGACAGGGATCTTTACCACAGACCTGTTTGATGATGGCCGACTGGTTTTCCATCAGGGTGGCAAGATCGAAGATGCCGGTGATGTCAACAATGCCAATTGCCCCGATTGCATTTCCGTCATTATCCCTGATTGGAGAAACGGTTACCGGGACCCCTTTATACGCACCACTGGAGGGGATGGTTTTGATCATCCGGTTTGTTGAGATTGCCTCCATTAGGATCGGACCGTTATAGTTGCGATCGATCACTGTTCCATCTTCAATACGTATACCGTTTTTATCCCGTGATTTGGCGGTAACCGGCAGGTGGTGGATCAGTTCGTGGACTGCAAGGATAACTGGTTCGAGATCGCCTGCATCAGCGCTGCAGGACAAAGTATAGTGGTGCATGGAATTCGCCTCATATGTCTGGTGATTTTCTATCTAGATGAATATTGTGTATAACGATATGCGATCCCGGTGGAGGAATTCAAAAAAAAAAGATAAGAAAAAATGAGGTCTAAAGGTTTGTCTGCGACCCTTCGCAACAGAACTTTTTTAAGAAATTTCGCGAGGGATATTCGTGAACGCTGGTGATGACAATTTTTCCTTTTCCCACTTGTTTTTCTATGATTACATCCGCAGATTCTGCTTTACCAACGCAAATGCCATCATGGGATAGGAACGAGCCATCGCACTCGATACAGTCGGGATCATAATCTTCAATCAGGGAAGTCGTATCGGACGATTCACTACAATCAATCCGGCGGGGATGGCAGTCGTGCTGGTAGGTAACGCTGAACGGAAGCCAGTCATAGACGTCCGCCTTTTCTGTTGAGGCACCAAAAACAAGGAGATTTCCGCCATTTTCTACAAATTTTTTGATTCTTGGGGAAGATGCACGGAGCGCCGGGAGAAGATTGGAATAGAGGTGATTTGCAAATCCTGTCGGGATGATCAGGCAGTTGAAGGTCCCCCGGTAGAACGGAGCTGCAAGCATATAGGGGGTGACGAGTTCGCATGCAATCCCGCAATCCTCAATATACCTGTTAAAATGCTGGGGTGTCCCCCACACAAACCCTGCGCGGCAACTCAACCCTTGATCACTCCCAGGGGGGAAAGGCGTGCAACCAGCCGGGAGATCCCCACATCGTGCACCACGTTTACCACTTCATCGCTGGATTTATAGACCTCCGGTGCTTCATCGGCAATCGCATTCTCGCTGTGGGCCCGCACAATAATTCCCGCTTTCAGCAGATTTGCGGTAATATCCTTGCCGCTCAGCATCTTTTTTGCCTGGGAACGGCTCATGATGCGTCCAGCCCCGTGACAGGTACTGCCAAAGGTCTTTTCCATCGCAGTCTTTGTTCCCCGCAGGACAAAGGATGACGTTCCCATGCTGCCGGGAATAATCACCGGCTGGCCGATCCGGAGCAGATCAGCAGGAAGTTCTTCCGAACCGGGACCGAAGGCCCGGGTAGCACCCTTTCGGTGGACGCAGACTTTGGTCTGTTTTCCATCAACATCATGTTCTTCGAACTTTGCAACATTATGTGCCACATCATAGACCAGTGGCATGTCGTCGTACTCGATCCTGAACATCCTTGCAAGTACCTGCCGGACGGTATGGGTGATGAGCTGCCGGTTTGCCCAGGCATAATTTGCCGAGGCAGCCATTGCACCAAAATAGTCCTTTCCTTCAGGAGACATGATAGGTGCACAGGCAAGTTGCCGATCCGGCAGGGTGATATGATATTTTTTTGTTGCACTTTCAAGAAGTTTCAGGTGATCGGTGCATACCTGGTGTCCGAGCCCCCGCGAACCGCAGTGGATCATACAGCAGACCTGTCCCAGGCTGATACCAAATGCCTGTGCCGCCTCCGGATCGAAGATCTCCCGGACTACCTGCATTTCAAGAAAATGGTTGCCGGATCCTAATGTCCCCCCCTGAGGGACTCCCCGCTGTTTTGCCTTGGCAGAAACCACGTGACTGTCAGCCTGTTTCATAAACCCGCCATCTTCGCACCGGAGAAGATCGTGACGGGTCCCATATCCTGCATCAACCGCCCAGGCTGCCCCTTTTATCATCATTCCGTCAAGATTCTGGGGGGATATCCGGAGGGAACTCTTTCCTCCAACACCGGTGGGTACTGCCTTGAAAAGTTCTTCGATCAGGTCACGGCGCCCGGAAACGTCTTTTTGTTCCAGGGGTGTGGTGAGCAACCTCACCCCGCAGTTGATATCAAACCCGACACCCCCGGGAGATATCACCCCTTCATCCAGTGAGAATGCTGCAACGCCCCCGATGGGAAAACCATACCCCCAGTGAATGTCCGGCATGGCGAGCGAATGCCGGATAATCCCGGGCATGGTTGCCACGTTTGCCAGCTGCTGGATTGCGCCGGATTCCAGGCTGGCTCCCAATGCTTCAGAAAGGAAAAATTTTCCCGGAACTCTCATGCCCGGGACAAACCCCACCGGTATTTCCCATTCGTTTATACCGGTTTGTAGCACACCGTCAAGCATCAGTCTTCATCCTCATCTTCTGGATAATTGTATTGAAGGACATACCTTTGATCATATACTGGTCTGTCCCAATTTTTATGTTTAGATCTATACATCAAATAAGATATCCAGCATATATCCGTTCGCATCTTTCTGGATTATTAATCCTGAATAGGAAATCCCTTTCACTTCGGTTCCTGATGAATGCCGCAATGGATCAAATAATTCCCCTTTGAGAATTGCGGTCAGGTTCAGACCATCGATTATTATATCCGCTTGAGAAAAAACCAATCCTTCAACTTCAGCAATAAAGAGCACTTCAGAGAGAAAATCGATGAGAAGTGATTCGATCGTATCTGATTCTATCCGGATCTCTTTTGTTATTGCAACCTTTCGGTCTGTTCCATATACGACCTGCATTAGCGCAAGGAATGCATCGGTAAACAGGGCATCGAGCGTTAATGCCCGTGCCCGAATTTTTACATCAGCCGTATGAGAGATCTCTTCAAAACTCATCAGTATTCGTGCCTGGCCAGATCGTTATCATCAAAGAACGGTATCATTTCCATATGGATACTGTGCAGGAACCGTGCCTGGTGGATAGAGATATAGATGGTATGATTTCCCGCTTTTAAGAGAAGGTCTGTTTTTTTCGGTGGCTTTACCTGAACCGGTAAAAGAATCGGCCCCCCGCAGGATGTACTGATACGAAAATCACAGTTCCGCTTATTGATAAAATCGATTACTTCGGGAACAATTGTGACCTCGCTTACACCAGCGCGGTCATAAGAATCGGAATGCATGATGCTATAATGATAGGAAGGGTAGGGTAAAAACGGTATTGGATCCGGTGGAATAATCAGCAGACGTCTACAATCCTGATAACAATGTCGTAATATTTTTCCTTGAGTTCATAGCTGTTCACTCCATCGGTATTTCGCGTTGCATGGAGTATACCGAGCCGGGAAGCAATGATGCCAACCATGGATGCAATTGCATGGAATGTTACAACATACTGCTTTTGCAGTTCTGCAACAATTTCTGCAATGGTGATGGATTTTATCTTTACAAAGAGCCTGAGTACTTCACGCCGGATTCCTGTCCTGTCCCGGGAAAGGTAGGATCGCAGGCGTCCTTCAATGACTCTCTTGATCTCTGAGGGAGATCTCATACTTTTAGTGTCAAAGTTCCAGGTATATATATTTATTGAAATTGCGCGTTTTAAAATCGCAGAATGGAAATCCAGCCATTTTAAAAAGGAACAATTTTTTTCTGCGAAATTGGAAAAATGCGAACAATTGGAGAAAAAACTGCAGCAGATATCACCAGATTCAAATACGGTCTATTGCGACTCTGGTAACTATTTAATTGTCGATTGACAGATGATTATGACATGGGATTTATCAAATATGATATTGAAAAATATTCACCAAAACAACTGGTGATAATCCCGCTCGTACTTCTTGTAATTGCTCTCATACTGCTGGCTCTGAATACGGCATCAACGGGAATGCCCGTGACTCCGGGTATTGATTTTTCCGGTGGGATAGCGGTTACAGTAGTTACTACGGATACGCGGGATCAGATTCAGGCAACCTTTTCTGAATATCCGCTGATCGATATCAGCGAAGGTGTGAACGATGGGAAGTTTTTGAAATTCAAATCAATGGATGATGCAAAATTCAAGTCGCTGACATCCTTGATCACCCAGAAATATCCGGATGCAAAGATCGACCAGATTGGAGAATCTTTTGGGAAAACCCTGCAATCCCAGGCTCTTGTGGCACTGCTGTTTTCCTTTATTGGTATGGCAATTGTAATCTTTTTAGCATTCAGGACCTTTGTTCCGGCAGTTGCGGTCATTCTTTCAGCGTTTGCTGACATGGTGATGACTGCAGCAGCGATGAATATCGTTGGAATTCCGCTGACCCTGGGAACTGTTGCAGCACTACTCATGCTTATCGGGTATTCCGTTGACAGTGATATCCTTCTTACCAACCGTGTTCTGAAGCGGCAGGGAAAACTCAATGAAAAACTTGTCGGGGCATTTAATACGGGTATCACCATGACCACAACAACGCTTGCGGCAACGGTGGCGCTGTTCCTCGTTTCATGGTTTGGCTCGGTGCAGATACTCATGGAGATATCCGCTGTGCTTCTGATTGGCCTGATATTTGATATCATGAATACCTGGCTGACGAATGCCGGCATCCTGAAATGGTATGCGCAGAAAGGTGGTGTCAAATGAATACCTCTGCGTTAAAGGCACTCGTTTCTGACTGGCGGGTTGCCATGCTCATCATCCTTGTCGTTCTTTCCGTAGTGGCGATATATCCCCATTACGATCAGGATGGGAAAATGGTCTCGAATCTCCAGTATGGCCTGGATCTCCAGCAGGGGTCGTGGTTGCAGCTGGAATTCCGCGCAGAAGTGGTAGGTTTTTCTACTGACCGCCCTCTTGAAGAGTTCGTCACGGATTTATCCGAGAAACTGGATACTGAAGTAATACTCGTGGATCCGACGCATATTGAGATCCGGAAATATTATTCACAAGATGCGCTCGAACCCATCTTTACAACCGCGGGAGGAAAAATCAATACGTACCAGCAGGGTGTTTCAAAAGCCACTGCTGAGGATGTCAAACGTATTCTTGAAAATAAGATTAACACTCTTGGGACCAAGGATGCAAAGGTCAACACCCTGACCGGTATGAATAATATTGCCCGCTATATCCGTGTCGAACTCGCCGGTGTGGATATGAAACAGGCACAGGAAATTGTCGGGAAACAGGGTAAATTTGAGATCCGTATCCAGACGGTTGGTGACCAGAGCGAACATGTCCTGTTTGGCGATGCGATCACCAGTGTCCAGAATCCCACCCAGGTGCCTGCCGGCAGTGATCACTGGGGTGTTGGATTTACCTTAAGTGATTCCGGTGCAGCTGCATTCCGGAACGGGGCAATAAAATATGGGGCAACGGTCGATCCGGCAAATCACTACCTGGTCATGCTCCTTGACAACAAGACGGTTTATTCAGCACCGCTATCTGAGGACCTTGCCGGAAAACTTCAGGCAGAGGATACCCGGCAGCTCTTTGCCTCAACCGGAACGGGCAAAACCGGAACCCAGCAGGCAACCACTCTTGAAATCCACCTCAGAGCAGGAGCCCTGCCCGTTGATGTGAATATAGCCGGTTCTGGCGGAGTATCCGCCCCGCTCGGTGAACGGTATAAGATGATGGCACTGCTTGCCGGTATCTTTGCTCTGATCACCGTTGGCTTTGTAATCTACTTCCGGTACCGCGAATCCAGCATTGTGTTACCCATGGTGTTGATCAATGCCTCTGAAATTGTCATCCTTCTCGGGATCATCAGTCTCATCAAGTTCCAGTTGGATCTTCCGACCATTGCCGGTTTAATTGCGGTAGTAGGTACAGGTATTGATCAGCTGGTCGTGATCACCGATGAGATCCTGCATGAAGGAAAGGTACCTTCACCGAATCTCTACCTCAAGAGACTTTCGCGTGCACTGGGTATTATCGTCGTTGCCGCAGCAACGGTAGTGATCGCAATGCTGCCCCTTGCGCTGATGGATCTCTCCACGCTCAAGGGATTTGCCATCATCACGATTCTCGGTGTACTCGTCGGGGTCTTAATCACCCGTCCGGCATACGGGAAGATCATCATGCAGATCCTCTCCAAGTAACAATACCATAGATTTATCTTTTTTTTAATCGACTAATCTTCCGGGTATGTTTAATGAGCAAACCAGTGTTGTTTGATTTTTTTGCCACATGGTGCGGACCCTGCAAAATGCAGACGCCCATTCTCGAAGAACTTGCAAAAAAGATGGGGGACTCGGTTGATATCCGGAAAGTAGATGTCGACCAGAACATGGAACTTGCAGAAAAATACGGGATACGTGTGGTCCCGACGCTCATCATTGAGAAAGATGGGAAGGTTGTACAGTCCATGGAAGGTGTGACGGACCTGTCAACCCTTGAAAAACTCTTGAAACCTCTGGTGGAATAACGTGAAGATAGGGATTGTCGGGGGAACGGGCGATATCGGGGAAGGGATGGCGATGCGCCTATCTCCAATCTTTGATGTCGTTGTCGGATCCCGGGAGATCGAGAAGGCCGAAGCGACCTGCAGGATGAGCTCTGAAACCCAGAAAAAAAGAGGCGTGAACTGTTCCCTCACGGGTGTTACAAACCAGTCTGCCATTGATGATGCGGATATTGTGATTCTTGCAATTCCTTTTAAGCATCTTGCAGGCACACTCGAAACACTGCACGGATTTGAAGGAAAGACCGTTATCAGTCCGGTAAATCCTATGGAAAAACGTGATTTCTTCACGTCTGTTCCACCGGCAGAAGGATCAGCGGCACTCATGATAAAAAAACTCCTTCCCGCAAGTGCAAAAATCTGTACCGCTTTCAACACCATTGCAGCCAACAAGTGGAAGGCACTCGATGAAGAGTTAGTCTATTCCGTACCGGTGTGTGGCGACGATTCTTCTGCAAAACATGAGGTAATGGATATTGTCAACCAAGTGTCGAAACTCCAGGCATTCGATGCCGGCCCCCTTGCAGCGTCCGGAATGGTGGAGTCGCTCACGCCGCTTCTTCTCAATATCGCGCGCTATAACAAGATGAGAGATGTTGGTATCCAGTTCCGTTAAGGTCCGGCATATTGTCCGGTCCCTGGCCGGCCATTATGGCACGATTGCCTGGTGGCCGGGAGATACAGACGAAGTAATGATCGGTGCCATTCTGACCCAGCAGACCCGGTGGGAGAATGTTGAACGTGCGCTTCTTGAGCTTCAGGAGAGACAGCTGAACACCATGCACTCGTTATTTTCTGCCGATAAGCAGGATATTGAGGATGCAATCCGGTGTACGGGTTTTTTCCGGATCAAGGCTCAGCGCCTGCAATCCCTTGCTTCTCATGTTATGGAATCCTATGGCAGCGTGGACCGGATGCGGCAGATCCCTACAGAAAAACTCCGGGAAGGGTTGCTCAGTGTCAAAGGAATTGGTGAAGAGACTGCTGACAGTATCCTCTGTTTTGGTTTTTTACGCACCAGTTTTGTGATTGATGCGTATACGGAAAAAATTGTGCGATGCGCAGGTGTGCAGGAAAAACGGCAGGAATTAAAACCCCTGTTTGAAAAAGTCCTGGCCTGTGACCCGGAGGTGTACCGGCAGACTCATGCTCATATGGTGGAATATGCAAAAGAATTCTGTGGGAAGAAGAGGTGCAGTGAATGTATTCTGGTGAATTTGAACGGATAGGGAAACGATTGTTTGCCGAACACCTTGTGGGTGGCAACTTTGGCAATATGAGTGTGAGATCCGCAGATGGTGGTTTTTTCATCAAGCGCACCGGGACCTGTCTTGATGTTGCTACTGAACTGGTGCACGTACCGCTTTCGGGTGATGCGCCCAAAGCTGCCTCCAGTGAGTACCGGGTGCATCGTGCTGTATATGCCACAACAAACCATGCCGCGATTGTTCACGCCCATCCCCCGTACGCGGTTGCAGCATCGCTGGTCATGGATGCGATTGTCCCGGAAGACAGTGAAGGGGAGATGTTCTGCCCGCTGATTCCGGTGGTGACGGGTGCACCCGGCTCGCAGGAAGTTGCCGATAATGTTGCGCGTGCCCTTTCCACTTCGAAACTGGTGATTGCCCGGGGACACGGCACGTTTGCCGCGGGTGCAACGCTCGATGACGCGTATGTGTTGACTTCGCTTGCCGAACATTCCTGCCGGGTGCTCGCGCTCAAGCGGCAGTTTCTCTGATTATTTTTTGATAAGGAAAAATTGTACAAAAAATTCCTGAACCGGATTTTTCCGGAATAAAAAAAACCGGGAATTCGTGATCCCGGGTTCCGGAAATAATTTTTTAAAAAATTCCTGGCGATTTTTTTTGAATGAAAAAATATTTTTTTGGATATTCCGAAAAATAAAAAACCAAACGGCTCGGTGTTCCTGATAAAATCCTGAATCTTTCGTATCGGTCCCAGTCGCCCCCGGATAATCCCCAAAATCCACCCCCGTCAGGAGTTTATGGGGGTCATGAAAAAGGGGGGTTTGATCCCTCGAAAACCCTGTAAAATGCCCGGTTTGCCAAACGGAGCATTTCCCAAAAACCCCGCAAAACGCCCGGATTCCATCAGGGCAATTAGCATGGAGAAAATTAAAAAAAGGGTTCATTCCGGGGTTTTCAGGATCTGGGTGGATTTTCCTTCCGGATTTTCGGAAGATAGGAAGGTAGCGGCTCGGAAAAAAAGTGCTGCCAAAGCGCAATAATGTGCATCAGAATGCATTATATGCGCCTCAAATTGTGCCTATTTTTGTGATTGGAGCGATTTAAGCCGAAATAATTGGAGAATAACTGGGGGTGGCGGGATTTCAGGGTACCGGGTGGGATCCCCCGGGTCGGACTGGTGTGCGTGGCAGGCCGGGAATTTTTCCGGAAATTCTTATGAGAAAAATTTCCGGAATTTTCTAAAAATAATTTTCGGATCCGGATTTTTTCCTGTACAAAAAACCGGGCCGGGAAAAATTACGGATCGGATAATTGTTTGCTGGGAAAAAATCCAGATAACCCAATCAATCGTATGAGAATTTTTTTTCTGATTAGTAAAAAAAAATTACTTGGGATATTTCGGGGATTGCAGGATCTGTATCTCCCGGATGATCTCGCGGTGGAAGACCAGCAGCATATCGCTGATCATCCCAAACATGAAGATCTCAATACCCACCACGATCAGAAGCACGGTAAGGATAGTGAGCGGAATGTGTTCGATGTTGTGCATCCATTCGAGAACCACAAAGACGCCGATGAGTAAACCCAGGATGGACGTAAAGACCCCCATCATGCCGAAATAGAACATCGGGTTGTTTACCCGCGCAAGCCGGTAGATGGTGCTGACAATCTTGATGCCATCGTGGAATGGGGAGAGTTTGGTGGCGGTTCCCGGGCGGTGGGAATATTTAATCGGCACAACCATGACCCGCTGGCCGTTTCTGACCGATTCAACAGAGATCTCGGTCTCGATCTCGAACCCTTTCTCTTTTAAGTGCATCTGCTGGATGGCAAGTTTGGTAAATGCCCTGTACCCGGAGAGAATATCGTGCAGGTCCCGGCTGTGGGCAACCTTGAAGAGAAGGTTGAGCATGTGGTTGCCGAAGAGATTGAGATGGGAAAATGAACCTTCTTCAGCATTGATGAGGCGATCCCCGATCACCTGATCAAATCCCAGGAACAAGGGGGTGAGCATCTTCTCTGCATCTTTTGCAGAGTAGGTGCCATCACCGTCAAGCATGAGGATATAGGGCTGCTCTATGACCTCAAATGCCTCGATGATCGCATTTCCTTTTCCCTTACCGGATTGTGTGCGGACCGTTGCGCCGGCTTCCCGGGCGCTTTTTACGGTATTGTCCGAGCTCTTACCATCAGCAACGAGGATATGGGTATACCCGAGTGCCGTGAACTCCCGCACGAGATTACCGATTGTCGGGCCTTCGTTCAAGGTGGGAATTAAAATGCAGACCTCATCTTTGTTGAACTTCATTGGTATAGTATTTTTAATACGGTGGCATAAGTGCTTCTATGCACATCCCGAAAAAAGGGTTGCGCGCATTGGGCATTGCAGAAAGTTTTTCCGGCCGTACCTGTTCCACACTGGCCGGTGTAGTGATGCGAAAGGATCTCCGGATCGATGGCTTTGCGTTTGGTAATGTAACTGTGGGGGGAATGGATGCTACAGACCGTATCCTTGGCATGGTTAAGGATCTTGACCGGAGTGACATCAATGTCATTATGCTCTCCGGTTGTGTTATTGCGTGGTTCAATGTGATCGATCCTGCCCGCATTGCACTTGATACCGGCATTCCGGTGATCTGTGTCACGTACGAAGACTCGGATGGACTGGAAGCAGATATCAGGTATCATTTTCCCGATGATGAAGAGAGAATCACTGCATACCGGAAACTGGGTGAACGCGTACCCGTAAAAATTCACACGCACCAGACCATTTTCCTGCGTGCCTGGGGTTTATCCCAGAATGATGCTGAGCAACTATGCAAAGATTTCACCCTGGAAGGAAAGATTCCCGAACCTCTTCGTGTCGCCCGGCTTTGTTCGCGCCATCTGGTAAACTATCGAATGGGAAACCATCTCTCTAACTAATACTACAGATTGCCTGAAGGAAAGTATTCATTAATATCCACAAAAAAAGAGAATAGCAGAAACAATTACTGGGAGTTGAGCAGATTTGACACAGGATGAAAAAGGTGAGCGCTGGGTATGCCTTGAATGCCATTATATTTTTGACCCGGTAAAGGGAGACCCGAAAAACGGTATTCCCTGCGGAACCCCCTGGAAGGATGTACCGGATTCATGGCGATGTCCCGAATGCAAAATCCTCAAGGCAAAAAAAGGTGTCTTCAAGCGGCTTGATGATTGAGGTCAATAATCTTCATTCTTTTTTTATTATTACGCTGTATACTTGTGGCGTGAGATGATCTGATCGGTTGAATTATCATATACTTCGAATGTGATCTCTTCATCCGGATGAAATGTTTTATCCTTATAATTGATGCTTATAGCCTGACCCGCATTCCATGTTTGTCCCGTCATTCCTTTGATATACTGGACACCAATATGGTGTGAACTGATAAAATCGTGCCCGTTCATTGTTGAAATGACTGAACCCAACGGAATGCCATTTTTGTAGGTTTTTGCGTAAAGGTTCTTGTTTTTATACCCCATCGCGTCGGTATTTTTTACTATCATGGTACTTTCAAAATTGGTGCCGTGAGTTACCCCGGTGATTTTGAAAATCGCTGGTACAGGAGAATCCTGTAAGGTAAAATCAGGGATATGAAAGAGAAGGATAACGAGCGCTGCAAGGCTAATCGTTATCGCTATAGTAAGGATCCCGCCAATAACCGGAGAGGTTGCATCAGTATTCTCTGCAAATAATGACAATACCAGAAATAAAAGATATAAGATTATATTTTTATTGAAATCTTTCTGATATGGCTAATGATATTATGCTTCAGTAAATACAATGAAGCAAAAACACACTGAATCGCGTCGGTATGAGGAAAAACCGTGAGCATAAATATTCACGGCACTAAGCATTCTCACTGGATAAATGTCTCCTTTATGGATTGCCCTTAAATGTCTGTTCAGCCCGAAGTTTCCGAGACGATCGATTCACGGCAAAAAGGCCGGGAATTCTACCTTGAAGGTCTTGCACTTGGACGTGAAGGACGACACTCGGATGCGCTCGCTTCGTTCTCTCTTGCTCTTGCAGTTGACCCGACCCTTGCGCTTGCATGGGTTGGCAGGGGTTTTGCGCTGGGGAAGCTGGGCCGGTATGAAGAAGAGATCGAGTGCTGCGATAAAGCGATCGTTTTGGATTCCCGGTGTGTTGATGCATGGAACAACAAGGCATTTGCTTACGGTATGCTGGACCGGTTCCAGGAAAAGATCACCTGCTGTGATCAGGCACTTGCGATCGATCCGGAGAATGCCGCGGCATGGAATAACAAAGGTGTAGCCCTGGGGATGCTTGGCAGGTTTGAAGCCGAGATCCATTGCTGCGATCGTGCCATTGAACTCAGGCCCCGTTACCTTTCGGCATGGGTGAACAAAGGATTTGCCTTTGGAAAAATGAAATGGTATGAAGAAGAGATCATCTGCTATGATCGCGCCCTGAAAATTTATCCGTTTTTCCTGTCCGCTCTTGTGAAAAAAGGCATGGCCCTCATCAACCTCAAACAATACCTTGAAGCGATCGAAGTCCTCGATCATGCCCTGGCAATCGATCCCGGGAATGCCAAAGCCCTCTACCGGAAAGGCCTGTCGCTCAGCATGTTGTCCCGGCATGAAGATGCGATACGATGCCTTGAGAAAGCACTTGAGATCGATCCAACCATTGCTGATGCATGGGTCGTGATGAGCAATTCCTGCTTTATGCTCGGCAAACTGGATGATTCAGCCCGTGCATTTGATAAAGCGTACTATCTTGATGCAAAAGATGTCCGGACCGGGGTAGTCAAGGGTCTTTCATTGTTGAAAAGCGGGAAATTCGATGACGCTCTCCGGTGCTTTTCGGATGTGTATGGGATCCTTCTCCGGTAATCCGGCAGGGCTGTTGTCACGTATACTCCGCTTTTTTATGTCTCTCGCACGAACAGAAGTGTATGGATGTTGAGGAGTATGTCCGCAGAAATATTACTGATGGTGCGGATCGGGAAACCTTACAAAAGAATCTTACCGATCGTATCCTTGAAATAAAAAATGTCAGGAAATCCTATGCCGATGCCTTTTCCCGCGCGGTGATTGAAGAAGTCAACAATACGCTTGGATTACACGGTGACTTTTTTGAGTTCGAGCCCGCCCAGGTAAAGATGGGAGAGTTCGGGGTCGGGTCAAGAGGGCAGGGAGATTTTTTTGCCCACCGCCAGATTGCCCGTATCATCGGGAAAACATCGGCTTCTGTTGGTGTCGATGAGATGGATGATGCAGGTGCCGTTTGTGCCGAAGGAAAATATATTGTCTGTACCGTTGATGGCATGCACTCCCGCCTTTCCGATTACCCGTTCCTTGCAGGCTTTCATGTAACCCGGGCAACGCTCCGCGATGCCTATGTGATGGGAGCAAAACCCGTTATGCTCTTTTCCGATATCCATGTCGCCGATGACGGTGACGTTGCGAAGATTTTTGACTATACTGCGGGAATTACCACCGTGGGCGAAGCAATGAATGTCCCCCTTGTTACGGGTTCAACATTGCGTATTGGCGGGGATATGGTATTGGGGAGTCGCCTGACCGGCTGTGTTGGTGCCGTTGGTGTTGCCGAACATCTCACTGCCCGCAAAGCAACAGAAGCCGGTGACGTGCTTCTCATGTCTGAGGGAGCCGGTGGGGGAACTATTGCGACTGCAGCGATATACTCGGGATTTCCGGATGTCGTGGAACACACCATCAATCTCAACTTCCTCATGGCCTGCGAAACCCTGATGAAAAATAAAATTTTTCCCCGCATTCATGCTATGACCGATGTGACGAATGGGGGTCTGCGGGGTGATGTTTTCGAGATGGCAGAGACGGCGAATTGCCGTATAATAATCGATGAATCCGCAACAACAACGCTCGTTGAGCCGCATGTCCGGGCAATGCTTGAGAAACTGGAGATCGACTACCTCGGTGTATCTCTCGATGCGCTTCTCATTGTTGCTCCCCCGGATGCCGCCGATGAGATCTGCCGGGTAGTAAAAACCGCGGGCGTCCGGATGCATAAGGTCGGGTATGTTGAAGCGGGCAGGCCGGAATCGGTTCTTCTCATGGATGGAAAGGAATGCGATTTCAACCCGAGGTTCAGGGAGTCTGCGTATACGCCGGTGAAAAAGGTTGCTGACACCGATACGCGAGATTTTGAGGCAATGAAGGAAGGGGTATTGCATGCTGCTGAAGCTGCCATACAGAAAAAAGAACGCGTTCTTCAGAAACTCCAGAAAAAATAATATTTTTATTACTGTGGTTTCCTGCCACTCACACAAATGTTATACGCCAGTTGAGGAACCCGTTTCTCAACGAATGGTTCAACTTTCTGGGCGAAATTGAACAGTGGATCGATCATATCGATATGGGCAAAGGAGCACCATGACACCTCGACATCTGAAAATCCTGCCTCGGTGAAGAGAGCGGTCATCTCGTTCTTGTCATAATAATGCTCCCCGAAATTCTTCATCACGACATGCTTGATCTTCATCATCTCCCCGATTTGATAGATTGCCGGGATTCCCCGGGTGAGGAGTTTTTTTCCTAAGGTGCAGATGGAAATGGTTCCTCCCGGTTTTAATACCCGGAGGGATTCGCTGAGCATTGCCTGCGGATCTTTGACATAACTGAATGCGAGAAGACTGGCAACGGCCTCGAATGAATCGTCACAAAAGGGGATCTTCTCTCCGGTGCCGAGAATAAATTCGCTGGTGGGACACCGGTGGTGTGCCCGCGAGATCATTTTTCCGCTGATATCAAGGCCGACAGCAGTTCCCCCGTTTTTAATGAATTTTTCTACAAACAGTCCGGTTCCACACCCGATGTCGAGAAGTCTTCCGCCGCGGGGCAGGGGACGCATGAGCTGGCTGCTGATATGGGTGTGATATCTCCTTCCCCGGTGATGATCGTAATGATGATCATACACATCGGCGATGGAATCATAATGGAGCTGGATTTTGTCGTGTCTGGTTGCGCTCATGAAAACACCGTATGGACTTTAGTGGTAAATGCCCCGATCTGGACAAATTCGTTGTTGCTGTGTTGCATCCGCAATTCGGCATCTGCAAGTGCAATGGCAATTTCCGGGTGATTGTACTCCCTTCTGGTGATGATCCGGATCTGTTCGAGCACTTCACTGCCGGATAACCCGTAATCGATCATCAGTGATTCGAACCTTCTGACCGCCCCACGGATATCCCCGTCTTTTATTGCTTTTATCGCAGAACCTGACACATTTGCGGTCTCTGATTGATCGATCTCAAAGAGACTGTGGCATTTTCCTGTTTCAAGAGCCGCCTGCAGCAACAGGATTGCCCGCCGCATATCGCCACGGGCAGACTGGACAATCAGATCGAGATCATCGTCCGAGCAACCCTGTTTGCCGGTTTGTTCGATCTCCTTTATCCGGAGAAGGAATTGTAGCAGGGTGTCCTGATCAACCGGGGCGAAGAACAGCGGAAGGCAGCGGGAGGCGATTGCGGGAATAATCGAACTCTGGTTTGTTGTCGTAAATATAAAACGACAGGTACCGCTCGAACGCTCCATAATCCTTCTTAACGCCTGCTGGGCATCAAGGGTCAGGGTATGTGCATCCTCAAAAACCATCAGCTTGAACTCGGTATCCAAAGGGCGCAGGGATGCATACCATTTGATAATATATTTGAAATTATTGATTAAAGACTGGTTTTTCTGGTAGAGATGGGAATAACGTTCATCCTGTTCAAGCAATGCTTTCCCCTGGGAAAAAAGATCGGCTGTCTGGAATATTGAAGTATTAAGTTCCCAATTCTCTTTGTACAGTGCACGCGCGAAACACTCGACCGCAACACTCTTTCCGGTACCATGGGGGCCGGTGAGGATCAGGTGGGGCAGGGTTCGTTTCTCGGCAAAGGATGAGAGAACCCGGATTGAAGGCGCCTGCCCAAGAATGTCTGAAAATTCTTTCGGGCGGTATCGTTCAATCCATAGCATGGCCAAGCCTCAATGTTATCTCACGTATTGCTTCTGACAAAAGATAATGATTGTCAACTGACTTTATGAGGTGCTGGCATTCAGGTCCGGATATTGCTTTACAGGCACTCGTAATCCGGGGAAGCGCCCGGGTGAGTTCATCAACTATCGTCAGGGTTGCCGACCGGGCCGTTCGGGAGAGTGGGTTCAGATCGATTGCAATGACTGTTTTTCCCATTTCCACAAGTGCCTCGCACCGGTCCCCGTCTTCAAGGGGAACCAGCACGACATCAGCAGAATACATCCCTTCACGCCTGCACCACGCACGGTCATGGGAGAGCGGGAGTAACCGCTCCGCATCTCCGGAAAAAACATCGGATCCTGTCTCGCGGAGCAGATCTTCGATCTGTTTTACCCGTTCTTCTGTCCTGTGGAACAGGTTTACTTCAACCATCGCCCCACTCGCTTTCTGGAGCGCCGCTATCTGTTCTCCGGCCAGGGCGGCAGTATTGCCATTCACCGATATAACCGGGTGGCGTGCGGAGATGAGCATTGCTGCGGCAATTCGCTCGGCAAGCCGGGCACTCTCCGTTGTCCGTTCACCAATCAGGTAATCGAATGCCTCACCTCTTCCATGGGCGGTAAGCCCTTCCCATGAAACAATACCGGTACGGGCGCAACAGGCAAGTTTTTCACGGGTAACCAGTGAGTGATATCGCGGATGATCCTCAGGAATCATATTTCTTCACCTGTTATTTCTGGGCCGGTGGGAGATACCCGGAACTCGTAGACTTCGCCAAAAGCGGAGAGTACGTGGCGTGCTTTCTTTCCATAAGCAAAAACACCGTTTCCGAGCATGGTCATGCCTACAGGAATATTCTCGTGTTCACAAATGTTGAATACTTTTTTTACCTGGTCTGTTATCAATCCGCTTTGCTCTGCGAATTGTCTGGACGCTGTAAAAAATTCACCTGTATCATGGGGAACTACTGAAGGAAAAGCTGATGATACCTGTTCCATCTGTGATGGAGAGCCAAGAACGGTTGGCGTATGAATCGGTCCAAAACTTATGGAATACAAGGATTCCGGAAGATCAAAATTCCGTTCAATCTTCGCATCGATCCCCGGGCCGTGACGGATGACACGCCCGCCACCCTGGGCTGCTGCCACATCGCCAAGCCCGGTCCTGTGTTCTACCTCAATCTCATGAGAATGGCGGGCAATGTCCCATGGGGTCAGCCCGAGACTGAAGAGGCGGTTTAAGGCTGTGGCGGAAGCAAGCAGTGCTGCGGCAGAAAGGCCGAATCCTGCACCAATCGGCAGACGGCATTCCGTTGTTATGGATGCAGTCACTCCCAATCGTTCCATGACTGAAGTCATAAGAGGTGATTCACGTGCAATTATCGTGGTTGTACCATTCACTGCCCGGTGCATGATAACAACTGACGGGCTATCTGCAGGCATGACCGTTGCGGTCACCCCTTCCGTGATGACAATTCCCGCTCCAATACTCCCCGTAGTTAACGATGTGCTCCCGCTTATCTTTTTGAAATAGCCGGATATATGGCCCGGGCAGAATGCTGAAACACTGTTTGGTCTGATGGGAAGCCCTCCTTAGATCTGTGAAATTGTTGGGTGTTTTTCCCTCATTAATGAATCCTGTCAGGAAATGCTGGAAATCTATCGGAAATGATCCCTAAAAATTCGCAATCCGCTGGAGATTGCGAGAAATTTTCCTAGTTGTTGCAGACCTGTTACATGAGATAATTTAATCGAGGGTGTTACTGCAACATTTTTTCCCAGATGGCGGCTGCGATCTCCTCTTTCGTTCCGCTTACTCTGGATGTATGGCCCTGCATCAGGAGAGTATACTCGCCCTGTTCGCTGTCCATGGTTTCCGGTCCATTCACCAGCACCATAGCGATATCCCCCTTTGCAATCATTTCCTTCCCCATTTTTTCCTGGTCCCTTCCCAGTTTGAAGGCAATGATCTTTGGTGAATATTTTGTTATCACTTCGTTCAGCAGTTTGGGGAGTGGTGCAAGATCCAGGTTTGCTGGTTTCCCGCTGGGAATTTTACCCTCGATTTTCCGGGGTGCAAAGTCAGAGATCGCAGCTGCGCTGATGTATAGATCAGCCCCTTTGCCGGCAAAGCAATCGTGAACTGCAATGCGCATCTCTTCGGCAGTTTCGATGTGCATATTGTTTACGCAGGGAAACGTATCCCGGTGCACAACCGTCACGTCCGCTCCAAGACGGTATGCCTGGAGCGCAAGCGCCCTGCCCATGCGTCCGCTCGACCGGGTTGTCAGCACGCGGACATCGTCTACCGGTTCCCGGCAGGGGCCGCTGGTGATCAATACCCGTTTTCCTTTGAGTGGTTTTGGCAGGATTGCCCGTTCGCACCGGAGGACAATCTCTTCGGTATCAGCAATTTTTGCCTTTCCTTCTTCAATCCTGGGTTCCGCACACTCAATTCCCCAGAGCTGCAGGCGCGCAATATTTTCCACAACTGCCGGGTGACGGTACATGCTGTGATGCATGGCAGGAACGATCACTACCGGTTTTTTACTGCCAATCGCCGTTGTTGCAAAGGTTGTTACTGTAGTGTCGTCGATTCCGGCAGCAATTTTTCCCAGCGTGTTTGCCGTGCACGGGGCGATGAGCAGCAGGTCCGCACTTCCCTCGTCCCCGCAATACTGCACGTGTTCTACCATACCGGATATTCGCTGGATGGTCTCGCGTCCGCTGGCGTAAGTGAGTGCGTCCGGGTGGATGATACCGGTTGCCGCGGGACTCATCACCGGCTGGACCATTGCGCCGCGCCGTCGCAGGGCATGGATGAGTTTTACCGTTTCTACCGCAGCAATACTGCCGGTAACGGCAACAATGATCTGCTTTCCGGCAAGGGTTTGTACAAGGGTCATGCGAGGGTCACGTCCTGCACCACATGCCAGGCATGCGGCCGGTATTTCTTCACTTTATGTACACATATGGTGGGAGAAAAACCTGCGCTCTCACAATGTGTTCGGATCTGCTCTTCCACGCTTCCGATACTGTGGACATGGATGGTGCTTCCTGCTTCAGCATACTGCAAGGCAGATGGCAGCATAGTAATTGCATCGAAATGTCCCATGATGATACGCGTATAGGTTCCCGAGAGGAGATCCCGGCAATCGCCAACGGATGCCGTCACAAGATCGGATAACTCGTTTGCGATGACATTCCGTTTTAAGTAATCGAATGCCACCGGATTGATCTCCATTGCATGGACGAGTGCCCCGCTCCCTGCAACAGGTAGGGTGAAATAACCGATGCCTGCGAACATGTCAGCCACCCGTTCACGCTGGTTGCTCTTCTGCACCAGTGCTGCCATGCGCAGTTTTTCGGGTCGGTTTCCCTGCGAAAACATCACTTTGCGGGGATCTAAAAAAAAGCTATACCCGTTCTCCTTGTGCCGGACATCTCCGACCTCTCCCCAGAGCACTTCAGTAGATGGTGTTCGGGTCACCTCATTGAGCGATTCGATCCAGAGTACGCCTTGTGGGTGGCGGAACCCAACGATCTCTTCAACCTCCGGATGAGTGGGTCTCTCTCCATGAATCACGGCAATTTCACCGATCATGAAAAATCCTCTTCCGCAATATCGTTGTTTTTCTGGAATCTCCCGGTCGGATGCGGCATCGTCTTTGACCGGCACCCAGATTGTATCGCCCTCAGCGTAGGGACTCCGGCTCCGGTCGATCCAGTCCTCACCCTGGATCGATTGTACCTTTTCCCTTGGCACCGCTCTGACGCGCATTCCTTACCTGACGACTACGATCTGCTCCCCATCGTAGAGAATATTGAGATGGTCCCCCGGTCGGGCACACATCCACGCGAGTTTCTTGAATTCACGGGTATGGTTTGTGGCCGGATCGAGAATCCCGATCACGTCCTTATCGGAAAAGACCACGAGTGCCTGTCGGGAATCCCGGGAATTGCCTATGAGACGCTCCACATCATCGTCTTTTATTGCATGGAAATTACCCTCGGCAAGGTCCATCACCCGGATATGATTGGATTCCACGCGCTCCACCTCGGCATACTTGCCTTTGGACAGTATTACATCGTATTTCTGGAACCGGGGAAACCGCATGGAGTAGGTGATCCGGAAGAGCTGGCGCCCGTTCTTTTCCCCGACCAGTTTTGGATGGGTGGTGTATCTTCCTCCTAACTGGGCGATAAGTGCCTTGCAGATCAGGACGCCGATATGCTGGGATCCAAGGATGATGTCAATGCCGTCGTGAATTTCGTTCATATCCGATATGAAGGAAAGTCGTTCACCGCCAGACTGGAGATTATCTTCCACCTGCTGGGCGATGCTCATGGTCATCTGCATCTCGTACGTGCTGGGAATCCTGCCGTCCGCGCGTACCTGAACGACTCCTTCATAGTAACTGCCGCTGATCCGGTTGCACCGGTCACACTGCTCTTTATGCCAGACGAGTTCGACCTTGCAGGAGTCTTCTACAAATTTCTTGTATAACTGTCCCTTGATTACAAGAGATGCCCGCGACCGGTTCTGGCTGATATCGACAATCGAAACATCAATGGTTGCATTTTTTACATCCGGGTGCAGGTGCACGGCAGATTTCGCCAGGTCCGGTGCAAGATCAGACCGCTCCTTGGAAGAATCCGTCCAGGTGTTTCCTACTTTGATAGCACCGCAGCTCGGGCAGTGCGTGCTCAAGGCACGCGGGTCGCAGGTAAACCATTTGGTGCTTCCCACCAGGCAGTCACTGCAAAGCCCGTCATTTTCCGTTGGCTTGCCACATTTCGGGCAGAATCGATCCTGAATACTCATAGTTAAACCTTGTATATTTGTGCGTGCGGCACGTTTCCGATCATGATACATTCTGAACGGGTGATAAGCCCCAGAGAGATCGCTACAGAAACCGCACGCTCACCCATAAGATTGATATTTCCCGCTTTTTCCAGTGCAGATCGCACTTCTTCCTGGCTAACCTGAGTCGTGCCATAGAATGAATCATGGACTCTCACGGTGAGCTTATCATCGCTGATACTCGTGTTGAGAAGCTCACGGTCGCAGACCGCAACCACATCCGCCACTCCCGGCGAATGATGAATTTTTATAAACATTGTATATTCATTGGGGTGGTGGTATGAAAAAGGTAAGCAGGATAATTATCCTACCGTGATTACAACCCCATACACTTTCTCTATTGTTTCGGCATGTATCCGGAAACAGTCATCCTCAGTAATCAGGCCGCTTTTGAGCAGCTTATTCGTGTACCGGGGCACAGATTTGGGGCCTATCACGGCACCCGGGCGTGAATTTTCATCCATGTAATCACTCTCCATGGTAAACGGTCGTTTCTCGCGTGCCAGCTGGGATATTGCCTCGTGCTTTGCAATGAGTGATGGGTGAAGGGGCGTATCCGGGGAGCCGTAGTGTTTTACCACCCGCTCCACGGGCACCTTTGAGCGTTGTGCCATCTCCACGACATCAGCGCAGGGTCCGGTTTCCGCATGGATCTGGAGTGCGCATTTGCATTCAGCAGCGAGATCGAGCGCGTGCGCCAGCACTTCATTGGATGCAGCAAGGATGTCCGGGTGTACCTCATAGTGCGGTCTCCCGCTCTTGAGAGCAACCGCTTTTCCTTCCTGCACATACCGGGCAGCGCAGTCAAGTCCGCCTTTCATGACGGTAACTGCCTGTTCCAGGCTCATGCGTTCGGTAAGCCGGCTGATCTCTGCCGGGTGAACTCCAAGGATCGTATGGACTCCAAGCCCAATCCCCTTTACCATCTCTGCAACCCGCAAGGTTTCATCAAAGACTTTCTGGTAATCGGCACCGCAGGTGGGGTGTACGGAAAGGGACCAGGACGGTTTTGAGACCAGAAAGATATGGGTCCCTCCGGCCCTGAGAAAATCTTTAGCGGCTTCTATGCCGCGCCCATTGACCGGATCAAAATGGATATGATCGTCAGTGATGGGAAATGCCGGTGATTTCATTGCACTCCATAATTTTCATGAGTGGGTACCCGTTTTCGGCAGCAAGTCGGGCGCGGCAGTAGGTAAACCCGACGCGGGTGATGATCTCCACATCATACATCAGCCCGGACAATTCACTGTACCCAAACGCATTTTCTGTCATCAGGTCCCGGTTCAGCCGAACGGTGATCTCTTCGACAAACGGCTGGAGTATTACTGCCTGTTCTATTGCACGTTCAACTGATGCTGCAGAATTCCGTGAAATGGGCGTGCCTACCCACTGGTGGTACAGTGCTCCCAGCTTAATACCGGCCTCAAAGACGGCTTGTTCCCTGTCAGTTTTCATAATCTACCTCAGATTAACTGGATGATCCCCGCCTTAGGTTCCATTGCCTCACCATGGCGCAGGAGCATGTCAATGCCATCTCTTACTTTGTCCCGGCTGAATCCTTTGGATGAAACTGCCTCAATCACCTGATCGATGGGGGCGCGCCGGCCTTCCCCACCGATGTCACGGATCGCATCCTTGATTACCCGGACAATATCCCTCTTCTCTTTGGAAATGCCCGTAGTGACTTTGTCAATATCGAATGTACCGGTCTTTGCATCGTAGGCAACCTGTCGCAGGCAGGCGTCAACGATATGGACGACCCGTTCTGCATCGCCAATCTCGATGGTGTTCGAGAGCCGGATACGGGCACTGGCCTCGGCAAGCCGGACCAGGGCTTCGAGTTGTCGTGCCGTTACCGGGACTGCTTTGTTGGGTTCGGCAAGTCCCCTGAGACGGAGATAGTACCCGATAAGTGCTTCCTTTGCCTCAGGGGAGAGCATAGGAAAACAGGTGCGTTTGGCATAGGCGATATATTTCCTGAACAGGGTGGGGTCAACATCCGGCATCACCGGCTTGAGCTGCTGGAGAATATACTCCTGGGTGACGCCGGGAATGGGGGATTTCTTATGCTGGGCGATCAGTTCCCCGACGCTGTGTGTTTTGATGATGTGTTCAGCAATGGCAAGGTCCCGCTTCTGTTCGGGCTGATCGGTCATGATAAAGATCAGGTCAAACCGCGAAAGCAGGGACGGGGGCATATTGATCTGGTCGGCGATATCGCCAAACATATCGAATCGCCCATATTTCGGGTTTGCCGCACCGAGGAGTGCACAGCGTGTCTTGAGTGTCGCCGTTATGCCCGCCTTTGCAATGCTGACCGTCTGCTGCTCCATGGCTTCATGCAGGGCGGAGCGATCATCCTTGCTCATCTTGTCCATCTCATCGACTGCGGCCACACCCATGTCGGCAAGGACAAGCGCTCCTGCTTCAAGGGTCCATCGCCCTTCGCCAAATTCATCCTTGACTGCTGCTGCTGTCAGCCCGGCAGAGGTTGAGGACTGGCCGCTCGTATAGATGGCACGGGGAGAGAGCTTTACCACATACCTGAGCAGCTGACTTTTTGCGATACCGGGATCTCCGATTAGCAGGACATGGATATCTCCCCTGAGCCGGCTCCCGTCGGGCATCTCTTTAGCAATCCCTCCGAATAGCTGCAGGACAATTGCCTGTTTCACATCTTCGCTGCCATAGATGGTGGGGGCAACGGAGTGCGTGATCATCCGGTAGATCATCGGGTCTTTGCTCAGGGCGAGAATTTCGTTTTCCGCTTCCTCGCTGATCTCGACTTCCTCGAACTCTTTCTCAGCGATCTCGATGGAATTGCATTCCAGAAATATATCAAAGACGGTACTTTTCTCGCCTTTGACTACCCGCTGCATTGAGCGGAGGATGCCGTTGATGATGACCCGGTCTCCCGGGGAGACCTTTCCCGAGAGATCATCGGTCACATCGATGTCCAGGGTCTGCGGTTGTTCGCCCCCCCTGAGCCCTTCAGGGGATTCCTGGATCCTGAGTTTCTGCGAGTCAACAAACTTCGAACGTTTGGGCAGCAGTTCGAGTTTCTTGAACGTACACCCATCGGTAGCACACCCGTCGGGTTCGATGAATTTCCCGTACTTCTGTTTCCTGACCGTGAAATGGCCTGCAGGGCATTTGAAAACGGCTTCAACCACGCGCGGGCGGACTTCGGTCGTTTTCCGCAGGATACCTTCTGCTGAGACAAACGTATTGATATCATCCGACCTGATGTTCCGGATAGCGATTTTTTTCGGGAGATTGGTGAAACGGATGTTGATGCCTTTGGGCTCTTTGCCGTCCTTTATCCGGATGAGCTGGCCGCTTTTTATCGCTTCCCCGACATCTTCTAAAACTTTCCCGGGATTTTCGAGAAGCTCGTCGGCCATCGCGATACCGGCTTTGCCGAACCGCTCAACCTCGCGGTAATCGATATAGAGCGAGCGCTTATGGGGATATTCCCGCGAGATCTCGCCGAGTTCTTTTTTATACCGGGTTTTGAGCAGCCGGCTCCAGTCCCCGGTCCGGTCCGATTCCTGGAGATCTGGTGTTTTGTCCATCCACAGCCTCACTGGTTCTTCTGGGCGGTGAGCACAAACCGTGCAATGAGCGCCTCTAACTGAATATCGCTGTTCGCACCTTCAGAAATCCGGAAATCTGTTTCGCCGATATGGTCTATCAACTGTACTTTTAAGTTCCGGTTCATATCCCGTTTGACCAGTGCCCGGTAACACTGGTTGATCAATTCGTTGGGGGCGATACCGCGATCGTGCAGCAGCTGGTGAAGAACCGATTCGGCAGCGTCAAAGTCGCTGTTAAGGGAAAGATCCAGCAGTTCATTGATCTCATCCGGACGCGCGGTGGAGGTGATCGCATAGATCATCTTCTCATCGATTGTAGCGCTGATGATTGCCCCGCCCTGAAGCGCGTTGATTGCTTTGCGCATATCGCCCTGGGCAATGTACACGATCGCATCCATTGCCCCGGAAGTGATACTGAGTCCTTCCTTGCCGGCAATTCTCCGGACTTCCTCTTTTACCGCATCTGCGCCCAGCGGTTTGAACCGGTAAATGGCACACCTGCTCTGGATGGGATCAATGATCTTTGAGGAATAGTTGCACGAGAGGATGAACCGGCAGGTCTGGGCATAGGTTTCCATCGTCCTTCTCAGGGCAGACTGCGCATCGGTGGTCAGGGCATCGGCTTCGTCGAGGAACAGGATCTTGAATGTAGCATCCCCGAGCGGCGTGGTGCGGGCAAACTGCTTGATCTGGTTGCGCACCACATCGATCCCGCGCTCATCAGAAGCGTTCATCTCGCGGAAGTTCATCTGCCAGGAATCCTTGAAAAATTCCCGGGCCAGTGTGACTGCCGCAGTGGTTTTACCCACACCGGCACTTCCCGTGAACAGGAGGTGGGGGAGATTGCCGCTCTTTACGTATGATGACAACCGTTCCACGATCTCATCCTGGCCGACGATATCGGCGAGTCGGGACGGGCGGTATTTTTCTATCCAGATGGTGTGGCTCTCCTCCATGGGTGTCCTCTCTTCTGCTGGTAATGTTATGGTGATGTATTGTATTTTTTATGGTTATACTCATTTTCATGCATGGGGAAAACGATTCTATCTTTTTATGAATGTCATAATGTTTATCATAATGGTTTTGAAATTACTCTCATGCAAGGAAAAAATCTTTTGATCATTTTTTGTGTCCTGGTTCTGCTTGTTGCCCCCGCTGCTGCAAGTCTGAATAAAATTGCGGCTGGTGCGCCGGTCTTCATCGGTGAAAATGACGTGGATATATCTTCCGCACTGAACGGTTGCCGAACGATCGCCTGGCTGCAGAACGGAAGCAGCATGGATGATTCCCCTGCAAAAACGGTGACTCTCTTTGAGCTTAATACCGCTTCTGAAAAAATTTATCACTTCAATATCAGCCCGGAACTATTTACCGGGTATACCGGTACCTGGTATTGTGTGGATAAGATGCCCCATTATCCCGTGCTTGATGTTCGCGATCCCCAGATGACTATCAAAGTCTGGGATCTGGATCAGAACATGGATGTCACGGGACAGTCAATTCCCCGCGCGACAAATATCACCTACCGCATAGACACAAATCTCTACCCGGCACTGAATTACCTTAACCGTCCCAACTCAAACCCCTCCGATAGTTTTTTTACCGCAAAACTGACCGATCCCCTGGGGCGGAATATTCCCACTATCTATACCGGAAGTTATGGTAAGGCAGATACCGTTATCCTGCCTTTCGAAAGCACCCCTTATATCTCGTCCACGCCCTATCTCTGGAAAAACGGGAATGCCTGGGATCATGCAGCCCGGAACATCCAGGGCGATCCGGTTTACCCCCCCGGTACCTATACATTCACCATAACCCAGAATCTCAACCGTATGCAGGAGAGTTATCCGGCTGCTGAAGGAAAGACGACATCATCGGCAACGGTTACGTTCCTTGCAGCAGAGCCATTGGTGGTACCGACAACTTCAGTCACCGTTGCGGCAACAGTACCTGAAGCGACCATCTCACCCGCAGCAACACTGGTTACTGCGACTTCTCCAGCAATACCGACCTCATCTCCCGTCCCGAAAAAGACAACATATGCTCCCCTGCCGGGCTGGATTGCACTGCTCGGTGTAGGGATTGCGGGATTCGTGGTAATGGTCCGGCGCGATCAATGACCGGGCTCTCTGCTATTTTTATCATATCCGATATCAAAGAATAATGAAGGTAGATAGTCATGAATTTTCGTTTGGTTTCAGTATGTATCATACTCCTGCTCGCGGTTTCTGGTCTGGTGAATGCAGCAGAATCTTCCGCAGAAAGCCAGTCAGCAGAACTCCAGTCCGCAGGTGCGCTTTACTCAAAAAGTGTGGACCTTGCCAATGAGGGAAATTACCAGGAAGCATTGCAGGCAGCAGATCAGGCACTCGCGCTCAATGTAACTTCCTTAACTCCTGTTATTCAGGCCAACCGTGCGGGAATCCTTACCGTGATCGGACGATACGATGAAGCAATTATTGCCGCAGATGTTGCCCTGGCCTCGGAAGGTAATATGACCACGACGCATTCCATTGCCTGGTATAACAAAGGTGATGCGCTCCGGCACCTTGGTAAAGTTGACGAAGCGGTACGCGCATTTGCACAGGCTTATGCGCTGGATCCGACCCTTCTTCCTCCTGCTGATATGACTTCCTTTGTTACGCCAGTTCCTACAACTGCAAAGTCACCTCTTCCCTGGTCTCTTGCAGCCGGAGCACTCGCATTAGTGTTCCTTATTGGCGGCGTTTTTTCCCGTAACAAATAGTACATAAACTTTTTTTTATCGCCTTTTTCACCATCAAAGTGAAAATCCTTGACAATTTAGTATGCCCGAAAAATGCTGTTATTCGGGCGTCCGGTCACGTGGCTGAACTGTGGCACTGGTAATGACTATATCTTGAATACCTCCCGCCAACCATTTTAATGGGACTATGGAAGGTGCAGCACGGGTATTTGCCGGGGATTTTTCCGGTTCAACCCTCTCGGTTCCGGATGATGACGGGCAGAGTGCAGCCTGGGTAGTAACTCCCGGTGCAGCCTGGTGCCGGCTTGTGTATCTTGCAGGGGCTATAACTGAGCTGACTGAAGATGGGGATATGCTGCGATGCCGGCTTGCCGATCCTACCGGCGCATTCAATCTGGTTATCGGCGGCAGGAATTCGCCGCTTGCTGAACTGTTCAGAAAAATTCCCGTTCCTTCCTTTGTGACGGTAACTGGTCGTGCGCAGTTATACCGCAGGAACGATATGGTGGATCTTTCCATTCGTCCCGATCATGTGGTTGTCGTGGATCGTGCAGTACGGGACCAATGGACCCTTGCAACTGCCGAAGCAACCCTTGGGCGACTTGAACAGGTACGTCTTGCTATGCAGGGCCAGTGCACTGACAATCACATCCACATCGCACACCGTCACTATGCCCACACCGCAGAACACCTGCATACCCTCGCTGACATGACTGGCTGTGCCATACAGAGTATAAAGCCCCCGGAAATTATTGCTGCAATCCAGTCTGATGCCCGCGAGCTGGTGATGGAGATCATGAAAGGAACCAGCAGTCCCCGGGGAATTGCGGTCGAAGAGGTTATCAGTCTGGCTGGTGAGCGCGGGATTGTCCAGGCTGACGTGCTCTCAGCGATAGAATCGCTTATCGTTGAGGATGAATGCTACCAGCCCCAGAAAGGATTTGTCAAACTGTTATGAAAATGGAATTTATCGGGGAGGGCCCGGCACTTATCATCGAAGGCGAACAGCGCATGCTGGTTGTTGCAGATCTCCATTTCGGGATAGAAGCGGATCTGGCAGCACATGGCCTGCATTTTAAAAGCCGGAGTGAACGCAGGCTTGAACGCCTCCATTCGATTATCGATTCAACAAAACCGGATGCGCTCGTGCTGCTGGGCGATGTCAAACACAGCATCCCCTCCCTGACGTGGCAGGAGTTTCACGAGATGCCAAAAATTCTCGATTCATTACGGGCGAGATTACCGCTCCACGTGTTTCCGGGTAACCATGACATCGGCATCGAACGGTTCCTGCACGAAGGGGAGGTCCAGCCCAAGGACGGGGCGGTCCTGGATGGTGTGGGATATCTTCACGGGCACATGATCCCCTCACCTGCATTGGCCGGCCACCTGATGGTAATCGGTCACCACCATCCCCTGTTCTCGCTCCGGGATGAGGTAGGCTGTGCTGTGCAGACTCCCGCTTACCTGCGGGCCGGCATCGATGCAAAAGATCCTGATGGCAAAACCCTTTCCGGTAATGGCACTCCTACCCGGGTGCTGTTTGTGCCGTCATTCAATGAGTTAGCCGGGTACGATATCCTCCAGATCATCAAAAAACCGTTCTCACCGCTCTCGCGGCTGATGCGGAAGGAAGATACCGAGATCATCCTTGCCGATGGGACGTACATCGGGCCCCTGCGAGCGCTGATTCCCGATGAAGCAGATTGAGTTGCTGCATCCAAAGGTGCAGGAATGTATCCGGAAGCGCGGGTTTACCCGCTTGTCCGATGCGCAGAGCCATGCAATCCCGTTGATCGTAAACGGGAACCATCTCGTCCTGATCGCCCCCACCGGTACCGGGAAAACTGAGAGTGCGATGTTTCCGGTCTTTAATGGCCTGCTGTCGCTTCCCGCTGGCGGGGGTTTCAAGGCGCTCTACATCACCCCGCTGCGTGCACTGAACCGCGATATCCTGTCCCGCATGCAATGGTGGTGCGGGGAACTTGGCCTGACCGTGGGCGTGCGGCATGGTGATACCCCTATGGCAGAGCGCCGCAAACAGGCGCTCCATCCTCCTGATCTCCTTATTACCACTCCTGAAACGGTTCAGGCACTCTTCATGGGAAAGCGCCTCCGGGAGCATCTCAAACAGGTAAAGTATGTAATCGTGGATGAAGTCCACGAACTGGCGGGGAGCAAGCGGGGTGCACAGCTTGCTGTTGCGCTGGAACGACTGCATGTGTATGCCGGGGAATTCCAGCGCATCGGCCTCTCGGCAACGGTGGGAAACCCTGAAGAGATTGCCCGCTTCCTCTGCGGGGCCCGGCCGTGTTCGGTTGTGCAGGTACCGGTAGCAAAACACCTTGAGATTTCGGTCAAATACGTTGGTGATGATTTCAAACACCAGACGGATGTGCTCTCAAAAGCGCTGAAGCGTGAAGGTTCCACGCTGGTCTTTGTCAATACCCGGGTGACTGCCGAGGCGCTGGGACACGCGCTCTTTGAGCACGGGGATGTCGAGGTGCACCATGGATCGCTCTCAAAAGAGGTGAGGATCGATGCGGAAGAGCGGTTCAAAAAGGGCGAGATCCGGACCCTCATCTGCACCTCATCCATGGAACTGGGGATCGATATCGGCCGGGTCGATCACGTGATCCAGTTCGGTTCCCCCCGTGAAGTGGCCCGGCTGGTGCAGCGGGTGGGACGTGCCGGGCACCAGCTGAATACCATCTCCCGGGGCACCATTTTTGCCACCGGTTTTGACGACCTGCTGGAATCCCTTGTCATCGCAAAAAAAGCCAAGGGAAACGATATCGAACCGGTTGTTCTTCCCCGAAATGCGGCAGACGTGCTCGCCAACCAGGTGGCAGCGATCGCCGTCGAGTACGGGGAGATCGAGCGCTCAGCTATTGTCGATATCCTTGAACGCACTGCGCTCTATCCGCGGTGCGAGGCACTGCTGGAAGATGTTTGCAGGCAGATGGAAGAACACCGCCTCATCCGCAATGACGGGGGACGTATAATTACCACGGGACGGGCGCGGCGGTACCTTTCCAACAATCTCTCGATGATCCACGATGAACGGAAAGTGCCGGTCTTTGATATGGTGTCCCGGAGAACCGTGGGCACGCTCGATGAGTCGTTTGTGGTTGGCTGGGTACACACCGGTGCAGTCTTCATCACCAAGGGGCAGCTCTGGCGCGTGCTGGAGATCGCTGACGGGAAGCTGACGGTAGAACCGGCAAAAAAAGCACTCGGCGAACTGCCCTCATGGGAAGGAGAACAGATCCCGGTACCGTTCAATGTTGCCCGTGAGGTTGGTGAAATGCGCAGGACCCGGAAGATTGTCGATTATACTGCCGGAGAAGAAGGGATTGCATTTGCTGAAGCGTTCCTTTCCGAGATGGACAAGAACCGGTCACTCGTTCCCACCGATCACCTCATCACGCTTGAGAATACGGATGACGGTGTGGTCTGCAATGTCTGTGCCGGGCACAAGGCAAACGAAGCGCTCGGGCGCGTGCTTTCCATCCTGATCTCTGCCCGTTATGGCACAACGGTCGGGCTCGAACTCGATGCCTACCGGATGCTCCTGCGCCTCCCCTCGTCCATCCGGGCTGCTGATGTGCGTGACCTGCTGCTCACGCTCAACCCGGCGCACATGTCCGGTATCCTGCGACTTGCCCTGAAACGCACGGCACTGTTCAAATGGAAACTGGTGCAGATCGCAAAGAAGTTCGGGGCGATCGATGCGGATGCGGATTACGAGAAGATCAGCATTCACCGCCTGCTCGATTTCTTTGATAACACCGTTGTCCAGCAGGAAGCGTACCGCGAGCTGCTCTCGGAATACATGGATATCGACACCGCTGCTGCACTCGTTGCCCTGGTAAAACAGGAAACGATCCAGGTAGCGCTGGGCCCCCATTCGCTCATCGGCGCCGGTGGACTACTCTCGTCCCGGGACCAGATTCCTCCGCCAACGGCAGATCATGCGGTGATCGCAACGCTGAAGCGCAGGCTTGAGCAGGACGATGTGGTGCTTGCCTGTATGAATTGCCGGGACTGGAAGAGCAGGACCGTTGTCTCCCGGGTTCCGGATCAACCGCAGTGCCCGAAATGCGGGGCCCGCCTGATTGCAGCGCTCAAACCGTTTGACGAGGAGCAGTATGCTATGATCCGAAAACCGAAGAAGAATGCCGACGAGCGTGCGATTGAACAGCGGCTGAAAAAAAATGCCAATATCGTTCTCTCCAGCGGGAAAAAAGCCGTTATCGCGCTTGCAGCCCGGGGGGTTGGCCCGGAGAATGCGTCGCGGATCCTAGGAACCCAGACCGAGGGTGATGCGTTCTACCGTGAGATCCTCAAGGCAGAGCGCACGTTCATCCAGACGCACCGGTACTGGTCATAAGTCTGGTGAAGTAAGGAAAAATTCAGAAAGAAAAATTATTTTTTATTATTACAAGATACTTTCGAGTTTCTGCTCGAGGAAGTCAAGTCCCCTCTTGATATCTTCCATGTTCTTTCCTCCGGTGAGGATGATCTTTCCTGAAGAGAAGAGCAGGGCAACAATCTTCGGATCCTTGATGCGGTAAACAAGGCCGGGGAACTGCTCGGGTTCGTACTCGATATTTTCGAGATTGAGCGTGATGACCACTTTGTTGAGATTGATGTATTTGCCGAGATCGTACGAACAGACAATATTGGTGATGTTAACGTTCGGTTTCGCATGGGTTGCAACACCGGCTGCTTTTAAGGATTTGATAATCAGTGCAAGGCCATCGGTAAGTGCTTTTTTATCCCGGATACCGGTAAGGACTACCTTTCCAGAAGAAAAGATCAGGGAGGCGATCTTGGGTTTTTCTATACGATATACTGCCCCGGGGAACCGTTTTGTATTGAGTTCGCAGTTCTTGACCTTTTTTGATACCTCGATAAGGTCAATGGAATCGGCGATTACACCGGAGGCTACGATGTTCTCAATCTTCAATGATTCGTACTTTTTATCAGCCATCTCTTGTACTATGATTTGGCTTTTACCATAATACTAATGGAAAATTTTTATGCTTTTCTTTTTCAGTTCTGCTGACATTACCGGAAGGTTCGGATTCGGGACCTGTCTCTTTTTAGAGGCCTGATATGAGAATACCTGCATTTGAGCCGTTTTTTATATGGCCCCTCTTCCGGGAGATTTTCCCTTCATGCTCCATAGTCCGCTTGGTCCGGGGAATCATCCCTCACCTACATTTTGTACCCACGCGACCCCCCACATCAACACCCGTTGGGTAAAAGCCGGCTTATCGGCGTTAATCATGGCAAAATTCGCTCAAAATCCGGGAGAGGCGGGAGGGGGTCGCGTGGGTACAGCTGATAATTGCTGCCATGTTCTCCAGCAACTCCGGGTGATCTATTGGCATGATTTCTCTGTCGCTAATCGGTCGGAATCGGGTGGTTGATTCCCGAATCCGGTTCTGTGTTTGGATCTGCGAGTTGTACCCATGCGACCCCCCCCATCATCGCCGGTGACCTGAATGTGCGAATGCTGGGAAAGTACTCATGGACACGGGATAATGAAGTGAATGAGAAGAACCGCAGGACTGCTTCTGTGCAGAAGATGAAAAACCGCAGGAACCTTTTCATTCTGCACGTTTCGTACTTCATACCAAAACGACAACCTGAAAAAGATCCGCATGAAACATTATGCCTGATTGTATGGGCAAACGCGCGATTACCAAAGAGAGTTATGAAGAGATGTGCGCACACTTCTCCATCGACGTCCCGGAATTCTACAATTTCGGTTTTGATGTTATCGATGCCTGGGCGAAAAAAGACAGAAACAAACTTGCCATGATCTGGGTGAACCAGGAAGGCGAGGAAAAAAAATACAGTTACCTGGATCTTGCAAATCTCTCCAACCAGGCTGCAAATATCCTCCTGAAATACGGGATCAACAAAGGAGATCGCGTGCTGGTGATGCTTCCCCGTATTCCTGAATGGTGGATCTTTGCCATTGCCTTAATCAAGCTCGGTGCCGTGTTTGCGCCCTGCCCGACCATGCTCACCCCGCGCGATATCAAGTACCGGGTGAACAAGGGTAAATTCCGGATGGTCATCACCGATCTTGAAAACGCATCGAAAGTCGAAGAGATCTGTGACGAATGCCCCACGCTGACCTCCCGCATGGTAGCTGATGGCGAGCGGCAGGGATGGGCAAGCTTCCCGTACGAGTTGCTCTACCCGGCACCGGTCTCGCACCGTTCCGTCAGCATTCCCGATCAGCGGAAGACAAAAAGTACCGATCCGATGCTGATCTATTTCACCTCCGGCACAACCGGAGAACCCAAGATGGTGCTGCATGATCACAGTTACCCGCTCGGGCATATCGTCACTGCCCGGCTCTGGCAGGACATCCGACACAATGATCTGCATTTCACGGTTGCCGATACCGGCTGGGCAAAATGCGCATGGGGGAAGATCTTCGGGCAATGGATAGAAGGTGCCTGTATCTTTGTTTACAATTTCACCGGTAAGTTCCAGGCAACAGAAGTCCTGCCCCTGCTGGAAAAATACATGGTCACAACCTTCTGTTGTCCGCCAACGATCTACCGCATGCTGATCCTCGCTGACCTGGAGCGGTTCGATCTTTCGAGCCTCCGTCACTGCACCAGTGCGGGAGAACCGCTCAATCCCGAAGTGATCCGGGTCTGGAAAGAGGGCACGGGCCTGACCATCTGCGAAGGCTATGGGCAGACCGAGACTGCGTGTTGCGTTGCCGCGTTTCCCAATGTTGAACCTCGCCCGGGTTCCATGGGCAAACCGTCGCCCGGCTGGAAGATAGAGGTACATGATGATGACGGGAAACCTGTGGCAGAGCATGAAGAGGGAAGACTGGGAATCAGCACCAATCCCTGGCCACCCGGCCTTTTTACCGAGTATATCGACAATCCCGAAGAGAACAAGAAGTCCTTTGTGAACGGCTGGTATTATACCGGTGACAAAGTCTACCGTGACGATGATGGCTACTTCTGGTTCGTGGGCAGGGACGATGATGTGATCAAGAGTTCCGGTTACCGTATCGGGCCCTTTGAAGTCGAGAGTGCGTTGATCGAACATCCTGCGGTCCAGGAAGCAGCGGTCGTGGGATCGCCCGACCGTATCCGGGGAATGATTGTAAAGGCATTTGTCGTTCTCAACGCGGGGTACGATCCTTCAGAATCGCTGATCAAAGATATCAAAACCTATGTGAAACGGACCACCGCCCCGTACAAGTATCCCCGCGAGATCGAGTTTGTCCCGGAACTTCCCAAAACCATATCCGGTAAGATCAAGCGCAATGAACTGCGTGCAGCCGAGCTGAAAAAATACCTGAATCACAAGTAACTGCACCATACTCATCCTTCTTTTTTAAAGCGTCCGATTTTTGTTTCAACAATATTCTGAATCACAATATTTGCAAAACTTTTTAGAAAAAATGTGGTGTGGTGCAGAAGTCGATCGAAATACTCATCTTCTGCACCACTAAACATTGTAGTATGGTGCGGTATTCTGTCACTATGGACGATTCTCTTGCAGAAAGCATAGACAAATCGTGTGAGAAGCGTGATATTTCCCGGTCCGACTGGATAAACGAGGCGTGCACCACCCAGCTCACCAAAAGTACGGGAACGAGCAGGATTGGCGCAACAACACTTCCCTCCGCAGGTCCGGTTTTCGGACCAGATGATCATAACATGCCGGATTACGATGAGATGTTCCGGAAATTTGCCATTGAAGTTCCTGAATATTTCAACTTCGGTTTTGATGTCATCGATGCCTGGGCGAACAAGGACCGGAACAAACTTGCCATGCTCTGGCTGAACCAGGAAGGCAAGGAGAAGACGTTTACGTTCTGGGACCTGATGCGGCTCTCGAACCAGATTGTAAACATCCTCATCAAGTATGGCGTTGGCAAGGGTGATCGGGTACTGATCATGCTCCCCCGGGTTCCTGAGTGGTGGACCTTTACTCTCGGTCTGATCAAGCGTGGTGCAGTATATGTTCCTGCTCCCACGATGCTTACCCCAAAAGACCTGAAATACCGGATCAATATTGCCGATATCAAGATGGTCATCACCATGGAAGAGCAGGCGGACAAGATCGAAGAGATCGCAAAAGAGTGCCCGTCCCTTTCGTGTAAAGTATTGATTGACGGAAAGCGGCCGGGATGGATCAGTTACCTGACTGAACTTGACTATCCGGCACCGGTATCTGCCAAGATTGTTAACTTTCCCAGTATGAAAAAGACCAAGAGCACCGATCCGCTCGTGATCTTCTTTACTTCCGGCACAACCGGCGAGCCCAAGATGGTGGTGCACGAGCAGAGTTACCCGCTGGGACATATTGTTACTGCACGGTTCTGGCACGATCTGCGCACCAATGATCTCCACTTCACGCTTTCCGACACCGGATGGGCAAAGAGTGCCTGGGGAAAATTCTATGGCCAGTGGATCGAAGGTTCGGCCATCTTCGTGTACGATATACGAAGCCGTTTCAATGCAACCGAGATCCTCCCGCTCATAGAAAAATATGGCATCACCACGTTCTGCTGCCCACCGACTATTTACCGGATGCTGATCTTAGCCGATCTCGACAAGTTCGATTTCTCCGAGCTCCGCCACTGCGTAAGTGCCGGTGAGCCGCTCAACCCGGAAGTGATCAAGGCATGGAAGGATGCCACGGGAATGACCATTTACGAAGGATACGGGCAGACGGAAACGGTGCTCTGCATCGGGACTTTCCCTGGCATGACGCCAAAGTATGGTTCCATGGGAAAACCCTCGCCCGGCTGGAATATTGAACTCCACGATGACAACGGTAAACCGGTCCCCATCCACGAAGAAGGCAGAATTGCGATCAAAACGGATAAGCGTCCTGTCGGTATGTTCCGGGAATACCTGAACAATCCTGAAGAGAATAAGAAATCATTTGTCAACGGGTATTACTATACCGGTGATAAAGCCTACAAGGATGAAGACGGGTACTTCTGGTTTATCGGGCGCGATGACGATGTGATTAAATCATCCGGCTACCGGATCGGACCCTTTGAAGTAGAGAGTGCGCTTATCGAGCACCCCTCGGTACAGGAAGCTGCGGTTGTAGGATCCCCGGATGATGTCCGCGGGCTCGTTGTCAAGGCATTCGTGATCCTTAAACCCGGGTTTCAGCCCTCCGAAACACTGGTTAAGGATATCCAGAACCATGTAAAGAAGGTCACCGCCCCGTACAAATATCCCCGTATTATCGATTTTGTGGATTCCCTGCCAAAGACCATATCCGGAAAGATCCGACGCAAAGAGCTCCGTGAGCAGGAAATGAAGAAAGTATCGAATGAGAATGGTGACCACAAAAAGGTGTAATCACCCCCTATCTTTATTTAATTTCAATCGTAATCTATACAGGCGCGAGGGTAGCCAAGCCCGGTCAACGGCGCCAGGTTCAGGGCCTGGTCTCGCAGGAGTTCTTGGGTTCGAATCCCATCCCTCGCATCCATCGCGATTATCGAATCGCTCATCATCTTTTTTAAGAGGTTTTTTCGCCAATTATTTACCCCCTTCGGCACCCGAAAACCCTGCAGGAACGTGAATGTGGGTTTTTTTCCCTGCGTTGTCAATTATTAGAAAAAAGGAAAGAAATTCGCCACTCACATTTTTTTCGAGACATCTCCCTTCATGATATACTTCACAAGGATGAAGATTACCAGCGCGATGATGATAAAGTCAATAATTGCACCGGCAAAATCGCCCAGCAGGAATTTGATGGGACCTGCCTGAAATATAGCCTCCCTCCAGTTTCCTCCGGGAATAATCACCGCAATGATAGGCATGATGATGTCGGATACGGTTGAATTGACCAGTTTTGTGGCAGCAGCACCGATGACGAACGCAACCGCAAGCCCGATCACCTGGTATTTCTGGAGGAAATCCATGAACTCCTTATTAAAGCCCTGGGCACCCTTTCCCAGTGCCATAACACCACCTTCAAGTGCCTTTTCAGCATCGCCGATTTTTTTGTCAACCATAGAATATCACCCCGGGAACATGATTGCCCCCATAATCACAAGAATATATTTTCTCATCCATTATTCTTTCGGTGATTGTTGCCCCGCATATTTGCAATAAAAGAATCCGGTAAGGATTATCGGAATAAAAAAAGCATATTTGATTAATCTCTTAATAAGGAAATTTTTAAAATTATCAGGCAAAAAGCCGGCCTAAAAGATCAGACCAGCGGTGAAGGTTCTTTATCGCCAGTGACAGGAAGCTTCGTGGGTTTGATGAGAACCGGCTCACTGGACGAGCGGATCTTCTCGATAACAAGCGCTTTTCCAACCGGGGTCATGGCAAAGACGGGTATCGCGATTCCTGCCTGGACAAGTGCGAGCGGGCCGGCGATCTCCCGGATGGGTTTTGATGCACAGGAAGTTACCAGATCGGATGCCCCGACCAATCGTGCTGCTTCGACCCGGGTCAGGCCGCTGACATGAACGGCGATGATCAATGTGTCCGGGTAGGCGGCTCGGATCGCCTCTGCCTCTGCGGGTAACGCTACGGTAACGGCTATGCGCCGGAATCCTTTGAGGTGCGCGAGTGCAACACCCGACTGCTGATCCATCCTGGCATTGACCGGATCCAGGACATATCCCCCGTTTTGCTCGATCCTGTCAATCACCGATTGGTGCGGTGACGTGCTTACGAGCCCGGACATACGGCCGCCAATTCCCTGCACCATTTCCGGCCGGGTAGCAACTACAGTCCCGGCGCCATCACACGCGATAACTGCGGCGTCAAGCATGCCGGACTGGATGCCGAAACTGATCAGTTCCGATGCCCCGAACCCGACAAACGGCCGGGTATCGAGTATCTCGCGTTCGGGAGTGCACATCCCGAATGCCTGGATCCGGTGTTCAATGTTTGCCTTGATCGCTTCCGGGGTAATCTCCGGCACGGGAAAGGCGAATCGTTTTGCCAGGGGGCAGTCATTGATGATCGGTTTTCCGACTTCGACTACCTTCCCGTCACGCACAACAACGCGGCATTTTCCTATTGCTTCGATGATGTGTTCGTCTTTAATTGCTGTCATGAGATCAGTTCCTTAAGCATAATATCTATCATCAGTATTTAGGTGCATGGTGTTGGGTAATTTTTCCCATCATTGCAACCGGTACGAATACATATCAGACAACAATACTGATATTTTTGTATGGATATGGGATCACGGCTCTGGGAGATTGACCTGTTCCGTGGCATCGCGATTCTTATGATGGTTGTGTTCCATACGGTGTTTGACATCAGCTTTTTGGGGATCGCTCCTGTTGATGTCGCGACCGGATTCTGGCGGTACTTTGCTTATCTGACCGCCTCGCTTTTCCTCCTGATTGTGGGAGTGTCGCTGATCATCAGTCATGCCCGGGCAGTGCAGAAACTTTCCGGTTTTCCGCTGGTGAAGAAATATTTTCTCCGGGGCGCAGGAATTTTTGCGCTCGGGCTTTTGGTAACGCTTGGTACCTGGTGGTACCTGCATGAAGGGTATGTTATCTTTGGTATCCTGCACCTGATCGGGATCTCGATTATGCTCTCGCCGCTCTTCTTCAGGTTCGGGAAACTGAATATCCTGCTCGGGCTCGCTTGCATTCCGGTCGGCTGGATCATTTCAGGTTTGGGCGGTCCTGCATTCCTGCTGCCCTTAGGAATAATACCGTCCGGTTTTGCTTCCGTTGATTACACACCGCTCTTCCCCTGGTTCGGGATGGTGCTGATCGGTATGGGGCTGGGCGAGTGTCTCTATACCGGAGGTGTGCGGCAGTTTTCCCTCCGGTCATTGCCGGATCTGCTGGTCAGGCCGCTCTCGTTTCTTGGCCGTCACTCACTGGTGATATATCTCGTCCACCAACCGGTAATAGTTCTCCTGCTGGCTCTGGTAACCGGTGCAAAGATTCTCTGAGTAGCCAGCGAGATCCTTTTTTCCGATCATCTCCTCACGCCAATATCCCCGGGACCATGATATTTTACCGGAACTCTCTCCGGGAAATTACCTTTGAAATGCGGACCGTATGGTTATGCTATTTTCAAAGTGCCCCCACAGACCCCCCTCACCCATTTTGATATAAAAGAGCCTTCAATGCGGATGATGTTCCCTCGTTAAAACCACTAATATTACACAAAAATCCGGACCGTGGAGCAGATGGATTGAGGGGGGTCAGTGGGGGCATTTGCGATTATTACGAGACGGGACATTCAGGTTCTCTTAAAAATTTACGGAGACCGTGTTCAGATTTTCCCAGTCAATATCAAACAATAATGCCCCCACTGACCCCTTTCAACCGGAAAAGATCCTGACCTCATCATTCCTACCACACCGCACGACAACCGGGTGGAAAAGGATCAACAACTCCACCTTCACAACCTATTTACCGACCCGCTCCCCATTTTTCGTATCGGTTGGTAAAAGAATGGTGACCTCATGACTCGCATATCCACAACTCTTCTCCTGATTATTGCCATAGCCTGCATAGTTCTTGTGGCCGGGTGCACTTTGCCGTTCGATCAGACCAACCAGTCCGGAAATGCAACTGCCGCAATACAACCGCTCCCGGCCAGTTACAAAGTGACGATAGCCCAGCCGGATGAACGATCCCGGTTCCTCCACATGGATACCGATGTGTACAACCAGGGTGAGGTTGTTGAATTTTTTATTGCTGATGATAATGGCAGAATGCCTTCCTGTGCAAACGATACCCCGGCATTTTCCGTAAAATTCCAGAAAGGCAATGGTGCCTGGGCAACCAAAATGGAGATCGGCACTCCCCCGGGAACCAATGAATCCTACCCGGGGACCGGAAAAACCTCCCCCCGGTACGGGTTTGTCACTACCGGCTTTGAACCTAACCGCTACCGCATTGTATCGGATTGCGGGATATCCCGGGAATTCATTGTCAGGGTCCTGCCCACACTGGAGCCAACAATCTGCCCCGATATTGTCAATGAACCATTGTGGGTTCGCATAAACCCAATTGACGAGCAGTATGCCGGCAATAAATTTTCCATCACCGGGACAACAAACCGTGCTGCGGGTGAAGAACTCAAATACCTGGTATTTCCCGGCGGAATGCTGCCAAAAAACCTGACCGCAGGAAATGAAAAACCTTTGTCGCTATGGGCATCGGGGGGTGCGTGCGGAGAGAATACCTGGTCAGTTGATCTCGATATGACCATTCCCCAGGAGTATTTTTTCATGATCTCGGCGGGTTCCCAGAATGCCACGGCAATCCAGCGTTTTAACGTTTTCCCGATCCCCCCGCCATAACCCGCAATCCTTTTACCTAAGGCCCCGGGGGATAACTCCATGAAGATGGCCGGCAAAAATGGTGTGAGCAGCGTCATCCATGATCCTGAAAATATTCACCCTTACTCTTGAACCAGCGAAACCGGTGCAATTCTCCCTCACTGAATTCCGGTCATATCTCACCGGGAAACTCGGTGAATATACTGCGCTTCACAAAGAGAGTACAGCCGGGTTCATTCATCGTTACCCGGTGGTCCAGTGCAAACAGATCCGGAATTCGTTGATTGTCATGGGTATCAGCCAGGGGGCAGATTTCCTTTTTCTGCTCGGAGAGGGACGGAAAGAAATTTCGAACGGCAACACTGCCTGCACGATCCTTGAGCGTGATGCCTCTGTCAGGACCGAAGAGTTTGGGATCTCCGGCACAACCTTCACGTATGAGTTCCTGACGCCGTGGCTTGCCCTGAACCAGCAGAATGCAAAGAAGTTTTATGATCTCAAAGGCAAGCCGGACCGGGATGCATTCATGCACAGGATCCTTGTCGGAAATCTCGAAACGCTGGCAAAATCCCTTGATTATAAAGCGCCTGTTCCTATCAGTTGCGAGGCAAAGCTAAAGTTCCGGATAGACCGGATCGATCGGGAAAATGTCATCGTCTTTTTAGGGAAGTTCCGGACGAATCTGCGGATCCCGGATTATTTCGGCATCGGCCAGTCCGTGTCGCAGGGATTTGGCACAATACGGTGTATCCCGGACATTCCTGTACCGGAAGACGAGGGGGACGCACCCCCGGATTCAGGGTAAAAAACATTTATGCAATAATCTGTCGATATATTTTCACGTTATACTCATGATTGCCCTGAGGAAATTTACTGATGAAGATATTCCCGGTATAAAATCCTGGCCTCCTTATCCTCCGGAGTTTTCCGAGCTGGATTACTCCCTGCGGGATGGTGGCTGGCTTGATGAGTACCGCACAAAAGCCGGTACGAATATTTTCGTGGTAACGGATCCGAGCGGGTTAGCGGGTTTTTCCATAATTACCAAAGAGGATACCGGCATAGCAGAATTCCGGATAGCCCTTCACCCTGACAATCTTGGCAAGGGAATAGGAAAGACCGCGACGCTCCTCACGCTTCAGCAGGGTTTTTCGGACCCTGATATTACCCGAATCCGGTTAATCGTGCGGAAGAATAATCCGCGTGCCAGGAAATTGTATGAAACTCTCCGGTTCAGACATACCGGTGAATGCATTTCGGTGGTCAATGGAAAGAATGTGGAATTTTTCACTATGGTGATTGACAGAAAAACATTTTTTACGGTGGATAAAACATGAAAGAAGCTTTACTCGTAATTGACGTCCAGAACGAATATTTTACCGGGAAACTTCCCGTTACGTTTCCTGAGCGAAGTTTTGAAAAAATTCTTCTGGCAATGGATCATGCCAGCGTAGCGCACATGCCGGTTATCGTCATCCAGCACACAAATCCTGCACCGGAATCGCCAACATTCCGGAAGGGAACGATGGGATGGGAACTTCACGATGAGATCAAACGGCGACATGCTGATGTCATCATCGAGAAAAACCTGCCCGGAAGTTTTACCGGGACAAATCTCGGCGACTGGTTAAAGGAGAAGGGCATCTCGATCGTAACTATTGCCGGCTACATGACCCAGATGTGCTGCGATACGACCTCACGGCAGGCATTTCATCGCGGGTACACCGTGAACTTCCTGTCGGATGCAACCGGAACCCTCGGGATCACCAACAATGCAGGAACGGTGACTGGTGAGGAACTGCACCGAGCGATTCTTGTTACCCAGGCGATGCGCTTCTCGCGGGTCCTGACAACTGCTGAATGGATCCGGCAGTGATGACACCGGCCGGATCGTGTACAGAGGCCGCAGGTTTTTGTTTTAATCCGCTTATTTCCCGGAAAAAAACAATGGCACATCCCTGAACTCATTTACATCGAACACACCTCGGTCCGTGATACGCAGCGAGGGAATTACGGTTAATGAGAGGAATGAAAGGTACATGAACGGATCGTCAATGCCGCCCATTTTTCTTGTGACCGCATGGAGTTTCTCCAGGCGGGACGCAACCTCCGGGTAGGGCAGTGTTGACATAAGCCCGCCACAGTCAAGCGGGAGTCTGACTTCCTGTTCTCCGGCAATTGCGACCATGCCGCCGTTCATATGTATCACGGCATCAATTGCCCGCAGGATTTCTGCATCGCTGCAACCGACCGCGATCAGGTTGTGTGCATCATGGGCAACACTGGATGTGATTGCACCCTGACTGAACTTAAATCCCTGGACAAGGCCGACCCCACAGGCACCGGTTCCGTACCGGTTGCAGACCACTACTTTGAGTATGTCGTTTTCAGTGCGGGCATGTTCATTGATGGGGACCTTGAGAGAATCCGTTACGATCTGGTGCGGCACAATCCCGATAACCCGTGCCGTGCCGTTGCCATGAATCCTGATTGCATCCGCGGAAGGAACCGTGCACCGGAAAGCTGGTGGCAACGTGGGTCCCTGGACTGGCATCGAATCTGCCAGAACTTTTCCGGCAACAAATACCTTTAGTACCGTAAATTTCTGCGGGTCATCAATGATGCAGAAATCCGCCCGGCATCCGGGTGCAAGTGCGCCGCGATCCGTAAGCCTGAACCGTTCTGCTGCGGAGAGCGTGGCCATACGGATCGCCAGTTCCGGTGCTACGCCGCAGGCAATGGCCTTTCGTATGCAACGATCGATGTGCCCGTCTGCCATCAGCAGGTCAACATGGCAGTCATCGGTGGCAAAGCAGCAGCGGGGAGCGGTGACTGGCGTGATAAGGGAGGCGAGTTCTTCGATATTGTGTTCTGTCGAACCTTCCCGGATATAGATATACATCCCTTTTTTCAGTTTTTCTTCCGCCTCGTCCCGGCGGGTGCATTCATGGTCGCTCTGGAGTCCGGCAAGAATATAGGCATTCAGGTCTTTTCCCGAAAGCAGGGGGGCGTGGCCATCGCGGACAGTGAAAAGTTCCAGTTTCTTTCCAATCCCGGGAT
The DNA here is from genome assembly GCA_002839675.1 of Methanomicrobiales archaeon HGW-Methanomicrobiales-1. Classification (NCBI taxonomy): domain Archaea; kingdom Methanobacteriati; phylum Methanobacteriota; class Methanomicrobia; order Methanomicrobiales; species Methanomicrobiales archaeon HGW-Methanomicrobiales-1. The sequence continues at coordinate 646,664 of PGYM01000001.1, forward strand.
CTGCGCCAAGAACACCGGGAAAGTTCATCACCTCGCCAAGCCCTGAAACCCCCTCACGATCTTTAAACCGTGCGAGATCGGCAGCGTCCAGGACTGCCCCGCCGACATCCATTGGTGTTGCCGGCACGCAGGAAGGCAGCATATACCGGATATCTACGGGAAGCCCTGCCCGGTGGGCCAGCATCCAGTCAATACCGGCAATACCTGCTACATTGGCAATCTCATGGGGATCTGCAACAACGGTTGCTGTCCCGTGCTGCGCCACCAGCCTTGTGTATTCTCCGGGAGTGAGCAGCGAGCTTTCGATATGGACATGGGCATCGATCAATCCGGGAACAATGTACCTGTCGGCAAGATCGTACTCAGTTTTCCCGGTATAATCCCCGATGCCAAGGATAATCCCGTCTTTTACGGCAAGGGTTCCTTCATCCCACGTGCAGGTGAACGGGTTGAAGAGCTTTGCGTTTTTAAATACTGCATCCGCAGGTGCATTGCCCCGGGCTGCATTGATTGTGTCCAGAGAAAAAACTGTCATGATGGTTGCACTACGATATCCTTGATTATGGCGGATTTTCGTTTTCCGTTCTGTACCAGGTAAATTGAGCGTTTGTAACTGCCGGGTTCAAGCAGAGCCGGCAGGAACAATTCATTGTCACCTTTTTTTAAGGTAACCGGAGCATTGACGACAGTGTCCTCGGTCAGGTGAAGATCCCTGATCTGGTAGATGGTCACCTGCATTCGTGCATCAACAACATCCCGACTGCTTGTCAACCTGACCGATATCCCCCCACAGTGGTAACGGGTTTCATTGTTCGCCGGAGAAGTGTAGCCGGAACTTACAACGAGCGGTGTGCAGAGAAGAAGTAATAATCCATGCAGCCCGTTCATGATCCAATGGTAAAACTGCAAGCTTAAAAACGATATGGTTTCCCTTCATAAACGGCCCGTGTGAAAAAAAGTTACAGGGCTATTTTTTTAAAAATAAAAAAAAGGTTTTTTTCTGTGCTGCTTCCATTCAGCACAGATTTCATGGAAAAAATTTTCCCGGTTCAGGCAACCGTCTTTTTAGCAGATATCTTTGAGCAGGTACTTGATATCAATCCAGATGATAAGATCATTCTTCTCAAGATCCTTATCCCTGACTTTCTTTTTGATGATACCGAGAATCGCCGCATCCTCATGATTGTCAGCTGCCGATGTCTTGTCGATATCACTCATATCGAATGTAGAAACCGATAATACATCGTCAACCATAATCCCGGTCTTTGCGTTTGTAATCTTCTCATCGAGTACAATGATCCGGCAGTTCTCTTCCGGTATCGTTGATCCAGCGTTGATGTGAAGCCGCTCTTTCAGGTCGATGATTGTGGTGATTTCACCGCGGAGATCGATAATGCCTTTCATATAGGAGGCAGTGTTTGGGAGCTTGGTGACGGTCGTGTACTCCACAACCTCTTTGACATCGAAAAGATCGATAGCATATCGTTCGTTTCCGAGCAGGAACTCGACGATCTGCAGCATCCCTTTTTCATGTTTTCCCGCTTGTGCCTCCTTTTTGGATTGGGTATTATCGATACAATCTGGGCCTGCAGTAACAGGGGAAGAAAGGATCTTCTCTTCATCTGCCGGCTTTGTAGATTTTGCCATGCCATACCTCCCGAATCAGCACTTGAACCGGGATACTTCTTTGGATACATTGTCTACAACGGTATTGACATTGCCGACAACCCGTGTAATCTGGTCAATTGCTGCACTGGATTCTTCGGATGCAGCTGCAGAGTCCATGGCCTCTTTGGAACTGTTGTTGATCAATGTCATAACTTCGCTTACACTGGCTGCAACCTCTTCTATGGATGCTGCCTGCTCTTCTGCCGCTGCCGCTACTTCGCTTACATGCTGGCTGATCTTATCAATTGATTCGGCGATCTTGCTGAAACTTGCGATAGTTTCCCCGAGTGCACGGCTCCCTTCATTGACTCCTGAGTTTGCTGCTGATACAGCATCGACTGCACTGTTTGTCTGGGCCTGGAGTTTATCGATCATGCCGGCGATGCGCTCTGCGGATGAACGTGATTCAACAGCAAGCGACTTGACCTCGGTTGCCACTACAGCAAATCCCCGTCCTGCATCTCCTGCCCGTGCTGCCTCAATAGCTGCGTTGAGTGCTAGCAGGTTGGTCTGGTTTGCAAGATCCGTAATCAGGTCGACAATCTCGCTGATCTGATCCATCTGGCCTTTGATCCCGGTAATGATCAGATTTACATCGTTAGAGGATTTGGTTATGCCCTGCATACCGCCTTCGGTTTTCTTTGCAAGTTCCATCCCTTCACGGCTGTAATTTGTCGATTGCGTAGTGAGCTGGGCCACTGATTCGGATTTCGTGGCAACTTCCTGGATTGCCCGGGAAAGATCATCCATTGCCTGCTGCACTTGTCCAATACCCTGGGCGGACTTTTCCGTATTTACACTGACTGCGGTAGCGTTCTTTGCAATCTGGTTTGCCCCGGCTGAAATCTCCTGGACACTGGCATTTGCCTCTTCAGCATTTGCTGCAAGATTTGTTACCTGCTGGTTAACACCCTGCATTGCTTTTGATACTTCAGTACCTATGCTGTCCAGGGAATTTTTGAAGTTCTTGTAATCCCCTCTCGTTTTCACCGATTCATCGAACCGGGCGGTGAAGTCACCGGTCGCGTACTCGTGTGAGACCCGCATGCCTTCATTAAGCGGAAGCATGACGCTGTCAAACGTCTTGTTGATACCGGCAATAATCTCCCAGTACCCACCCTTGAATTTTTCAGCATCTCCGCGGACGGAAAGTTTTCCTTCTACTGCGGCAATCGAGAGTTTATTCGATTCAGCTATAAGGCCTCTCAACGTATCGATGGTCTTTTTAAGGGCAGGAACGATCTCATCCTTGTCATCCCGGATTTTGAGTTCACGGGAGAGGTCACCATCGGCAATCATCTTCATGGTGCCGACAACATATTTCTGGAGATCTTCAGAGAATTTGTCCATCTCTTCAGCCATCGCACCAATCTCATCCTTGCGGTTGAGTTTGATTCGATCGCCGAGGTGACCTTTGTGAATCTCGCCAATGTTCTTTGTCACCCGCTGAACGGGTTCTGCGATGCTCTGGGTAAGGAGGATCCCCATGCCAATTGCACCAATAAAACCGATGATACTTAACAGGACTACAGTTCCTGCACTGTACATAGTGAATTCAACGAACGCTACGATAGCAAAGATCAGTCCGATTACAAGAAATGATCCGGTGATCTTTTTTCCGAGAGGAAGGTTGTCAATAAATTCCATGGTATCTTGCCTGAATGGGTAATTTTTGTGTGTTTTTTTGAAGTTTGGAAGTTTTTTTGTTTATCTGGATAAAGAATGATAGAAATTTTAATCCGGTGGATCAGGGGCGTGTCCCCATCACTTCCGCCGGTTTGGCCGATCTAGACATTTTTTTCGATATGGCTGAGTGTTTCCCGGATATCTATCCAGATGACCAGTTCATGCACGGAGTTATCCTTGTCCTTTGCACGCTTTTTGATGATACCGAGAATCGCGGCATCATCGCCGGCCCCGGCCGTTGATGCAGCGTCTACATCACATTTTTCAAAGGTGGAGACGGCCAGTACATCATCGACCAGGATGCCGGTCTTTGCCCCGGTCAGTTTTTCATCGAGGACAATAATCCTGCCCGTCTCATCGGATTGTTCCGGTTCGCGGGGGATGTGGAGTCGCTCCTTGAGATCGATGATCGTGGTAATTTCACCACGAAGATCAATGATTCCTTTCATGTAGGGAAGGGTGTTGGGAAGTTTGGTGATTGTGGTATACTCTACCACTTCCCGCACATCGAAGAGATCGATTGCAAAGTGCTCTTTTCCCAGGAGGAATTCCAGTACCTGGAATGAATCCTGCTGCCGTGCAATACCAGTGCTCCCGTTAGACAACGGCGGTGTAACCGTTCCCGCAGTTTCGTGGGATTTTACTGATCCTGTGCTGTCAGCGGTCATTTTTCCCCCTCCTTACTTGAAATTGTTAATCTCCTTTTTGACATTCTCGACAACTTCGGAAACATTGCCAATGACTTTACTGATCTGCTCGATTGCCGCAGAGGACTCTTCACTTGCTGCCGCGGCATCAGTGGATTCCTTTGCCGTGTTCTGCATAAGTTCATTAACCTCGTTAACGCTGGCAGTGATCTCTTCAACAGAGGCTGCCTGCTCTTCTGTAGCGGATGCGACATCGCCCACATTGTGGGTAATCTGGTCAATGGAGCCTGCAATCTTTGAGAAACTTGCAACCGTTTCCTGTAGTGCGAGACTGCCTTCCTTGACCCCGGCGTTGGCTGCGGAGACCGCATCAACCGCATGCTGGGTCTGGCTCTGCAGGTTCTCAATCATACCCGAGATACGTTCTGCGGATGCACGGGATTCGACTGCAAGTGATTTGACTTCGGTTGCGACAACGGCAAACCCGCGTCCTGCATCGCCAGCCCGGGCAGCCTCAATCGCTGCATTCAATGCGAGCAGATTTGTCTGGTTAGCCAGGTCGGTGATGAGGTTTACGATCTCGCTGATCTTGTCCATCTGGCCCTTAATATCAAGGATGATGACATTCACGTCATTTGAGGATTTGGTAATGCCCTGCATGCCCTGCTCGGTCTTCCGTGCGAGTGCCATGCCTTCCTTGCTGTAATCATCGGTGTCGTGGACAATCTGTGCCGTGGCTTCAGCCCGGGTTGCAACATCCTGGATGGTACGCGACAGGTCTTCCATGGCTTTCTGTACCTGGATAATACCCTCCATGGATTTTTCCACGTTCACGCTGACGGCGGTTGCATTCTTTGCTACCTGTCCGGCACCGGCAGAGACCTCTTCAACATTTGCGTTTGCCTCTTCCGTACCACGCGAGATCCTGGTCATCTCGTTGTTGATCATCGCGAGTGCATCTTCAATTCTCTTCTGTGCCTGGCGGGCAGCATCCTTAACATCGGTCAGGTCAGTGAAGAATTCCATTGATCCGATGACCGTTCCTTTGGTATCCTTAATCGGAACGCCGGTATATGCGATATCATACGTGCGTCCTTTCGGATTTGCCTGTGTCTCGGAAGTGGCCATCTGTCCAGACTGCATGCACTGGCCGGATGCGCATTTCTGCGAACGGCAGTCCGGTGTCTTGAAGTGATCGAAGCACTTTGCGCCGATCATGTCCTTTACGGTTACACCGGCCATGGTGGCTGATGCCTTGTTGGCGTAGAGGATCGAGAACTCCTTGTTGATGATGAATGCCGGGACGGGAATCGTGTCAAGGTGACCCACTACGGCATTGATCGTGTTGTTAAGGCCGGTGATCATAGTGGCGTATTCGCCCTTGAACTTGCCACTGTCACCCCGTGAGGTGAGTTTTCCCTCAACAGCCGCATTGCTAATCGCGGTAATTTCATTGCTGAACTGCTGGATGTTATTGACCACGCCGCTAAATGCTTCTGAAACTTCGCCGATCTCGTCGCCGCCGCTGACCATCCGTGCGTTGGAGTCGATCTCCTTTGCCGCATCGGATATTTCACCGTTCATTACCTTACGGCCAAGATTGACAAGGTCTCCCATTCTCTGGGCGATTGACTTGCCAAAGATTGTTGCAATAGCAGCACCTGCACCAATGCTGATGATCAGGATGATGATAATCGCATTTCTCAGGCTGTCAACGGGACCGCTGAAGTCCGACGGATCAACATGGGATGCAATGATCCAGCCCGTGGGTGCATAATAGGTGTAATAGGTTACTACTTCCTTGCCGTTTTCATTATAGGCAATACGAGCATTTTTGGTGGATACTGCTGCAGTGTTTGCCATTATCTTCTTGGCAAAATCTGCGTCAGCAACGCTGGTACCCTGTGCAACCGGTGAGACCAGCAGGGTGCCCTTGGTGTCCATAACATAGAGATAGCCGTTCGTACCGATTTCTGTATCCAGGATCTGTTGCTTCAACGGACCATAGACGGTATCTTCGGGGACACCTACAAAGAGGATACCAATAATGTCTCCTTTTGTATTCTTAATCGGATCGTAAACGGTTACATATTTTTTACCAAGTACATCGGCAGTCCCATAAAATGTCTGGCCTTTGTTGATGACGGTATCATATACTGCATCTGAGACCGGGGTGCCAATGGCACGTTTTCCGTCAGCGCCGACAATGTTTGTTGAGACGCGGATTGCCTGGCTGCCTATTTTCTGGAAGACGGTAGCCTTGCTGCCCATGTCCTTTTCTATGGAGTCGACAATCTGGAAGTTGTCATTGACAACCTGGCCCCCATATGCGATCTTGTCTCCTACAAGAGCAGGGGCTCCGTTCGCGGTGAACCTGCTTTTTAAGAGGTTTAAATCCCCGTTCAGTTTGTCCTTCGAGAGATCATAGGAATTGGATGTCATTCCCCGGAAATCGCTGATCTGCGTGTTCAGGGTCATGTCGAGCTGGTCGTTGATCGCGTTGCTTGCCGTGATGTAGGCAACGGTTCCGAGCAGAAGGGTCGGGACTATAACAAGTACAAGACATATGATCAGGATTTTCGTCCCGATCTTCATGCGGTTGAATTTTTCTGTCATTTCTTCAAACATTATTTACATCTCCTGTTGTTTCAGTGTGAATTTTATTTTTTTATGGTGAACAATCGTTGTTAAAGGAAATTGAAGAATTTGAAAAAAACCCATCATCCTTCTCCTATATCCCTGAGCAGATGCCGGATATCGATCCAGATGATCAGCTCGTGACGCTCGTGCTCCTTTTCCTTGATCTTCTTTTTGATGATACCAAGGATTGCAGCATCTTCGCGGGCACCGGATGCCGATGTAGAATCAATGTCTCCGCGCTCGAACGTCGAAACGGCGAGCACATCATCAACCATGATACCGGTCTTTGCCTTGGTGATCTTTTCATCGAGGACAATAATCCGGCTGTTCTCTTCAGGGATATCCGATTTTTCAAGAATGTTGAGTCGCTCCTTGAGATCAATGATCGTGGTGATTTCTCCACGAAGATCGATGATCCCTTTCATGTAGGAAGGTGTGTTGGGAAGCTTGGTGATGGAGGTGTACTCCACCACTTCCCGCACATCGAAGAGGTCAACTGCGTAATGTTCTTTTCCCAGAAGGAACTCCACAACCTGGAGTTTGCCTTTCTGGTGTTGATCTTTTTTTGTTTCCGCCAGTTCTGCCGGGGGAACACTGCCCGATAGGGAGGGGGTGTGTTTTACCTCTTTTTCACCTGCTGTTTTTGCCATGGGACTGTTCCTCCGTAATCATACCCTGAACCGTGACACTTCTTTTGTCACCTTGTCAACGATGGAATTCACGTTTGCTACCACTTTGGTGATCTGGTCGATTGCCGCGCTGGACTCTTCGCTTGCTGCAGCCGCGTCAGTTGCCTCCCTCGTGGTGTTCTGCATCAGTCCGCCGACTTCATTGACGCTTGCCGTAACTTCCTCAACCGATGCAGCCTGTTCTTCTGCCGCAGCAGCAACATCGCTGACATTTCGGCTGATCTGATCGATTGAAGCGACAATCTTGCTGAAGCTGGTGAGTGTTTCGTGGAGGGCTTCACTGCCTTCCCGGACTCCGTTATTTGATGCGGTGACTGCATCGACTGCGCTCATGGTCTGTTTCTGGAGGTTGTCGATCATCTCCGATATCCGCTCAGCGGAAGCACGGGACTCAACGGCAAGGGACTTGACTTCAGTTGCTACAACTGCAAATCCGCGTCCTGCATCACCGGCCCGGGCTGCTTCAATTGCCGCGTTCAGTGCGAGCAGGTTCGTCTGGTTTGCAAGGTCCGTGATCAGGTTGACGATCTCGCTGATCTTGTCCATCTGGCCTTTGATATCTCCAATGATCTGGTTCACATCATTCGATGATTTGGTGATTCCCTGCATACCCTGTTCGGTCTTCTGGGCAAGTTCCATACCTTCCCTGCTGAAGTCCGTTGTATCCTGGACTATCTTTGCCACAGCCTCGGATTTTGTTGCTACATCCTGGATGGTGCGGGAGAGATCTTCCATTGCTTTCTGCACCTGTTCGATGCCCAGTGTCGCCTTCTCGGCATTATTGCTGACCCCGCTTGCATTCTTCGCAACCTGGGCAGAACCGGCGGAGACTTCTTCGACACTGGCATTTGCCTCTTCTGCGCTTGCAGCAAGGTTACCGACCTGCTGGTTAATTGCTGTCAGCGATTTCGAGACTTCGATGCCGATGTTGTCCAATGCCTGTTTGAATTTGACAAAGTCCCCCTGCACATTGAGTTTCTCATCAAAGCGGGCGGTAAAGTTGCCCTCCGCATATTCATCGGATACCCGCATTGCTTCATTGACAGGACCGACTACGGAATCAAGGGTCTTGTTGACGCCGGCAATAATCTCCCAGTACCCGCCTTTGAACTTGTCCGCATTTCCCCTTTTGGAAAGCTGACCTGCAACCGCTGTTTTTGAAAGCATATTTGCTTCTTCGACAAGCGATTTGAGCGATGAATTTATTGTGTTCAGTGCGGGAGATACCTCATCTTTCTCGTCCTGGACCCTGCAGGTTACCGAAAGATCACCCTCGGCAATCTTTTTCATACTGCCTACAACAAATTTCTGGAGGCCGATTGCATAGGAATCCATCACCCGGGCCAAATCGCCGATCTCATCTTTCCTCGTCATGTTCAGGCGCGTGCTGACAATTCCTTTGCTGAGCCGGCGGAAGTTGCCCGATACGTCTGCTAATGGAGTGGTGATACTGCGGCCGATAAAGAGAGTAACTGATGCGATGACAATTATTGCAGCGATCCCGGTCAGCATCAGCAGTAATGTTGCTGTGGAAATCGCACCCATGGCATTGGTCTCTGTCTGTTTATTGCGGGTGTTTGCCAACTGAACCGAATTATCGATTGCCGCACGGTGTGCCTCATACTCCGGCTGCATAAGAGTTCGAATAATGGTTTTTGATTTGGTTGAATCCCCGGCACGGATCGCCGGAATAAGTTGTGAATCTCTGATGGTGTAGAATTTTTCTGCAGAATTATATGAGGTTACGGTCAGGGCAGTTTTCAACTCCCCTTCGGGCAGGTTTTTTACCCAGTATAAATGCCGGTCTTCATAATCTGCTTTCAGCTGAGTTCCCTGGCTGATTAATTTCTCTATAGTGGCCTGATCTGCTTTCTTATCAACTGCATCTATCATTTGAAAGGCATTCAGGTCTGATTCAATAATATACTCCGGCGGTGGAAGAATGTCTGCGACCAGGTCTTTGCCCTCTCCAATATCTTTGTTTGATTGTAATGCAGTTCCTAAGCTGCTATAGGCAATCATGCCAAATATCGCAAAGCCGATTATCACGACAATGATTACCCCAATCAGTTTTTTCCCAATTTTCATATCGTCGATGAAACTCATAATCACACACATCTCCATTTGTTAATTCTACACCGGCACTGTGGTGCACCGATTTCCTGTTATTGTTGAGTTTACAATCATGTGCACCCACGGGGGCACACCCAAAACCCTCATTACTTGTGCTCATCAAAGGGGCTAGGGTAACATAGACGTTCATCATCAATGGTATATAAATGTTAGGCTTTTGCTCATCAAAAGCAATGTTTAATACTGTTGAGCAATAATGATGAATACTTACTGGGTGACAGGACCGCTATGAATACACAAAATAGTATATACAGGACGTAGGTACCATGGTGCGAGAGGTAGAAATTAACCGGATTACTCAATTGCTTGCGGAAAACCCGGCAGGCCTGACTATAGAGCAGGTCTCCCGCCAGCTCGCAATTAACCGGACCACTGCAGCAAAGTACCTTAACTTCTTAATCGCATCCGGGAAAATTGAGAAACGCAATCTCGGTCCTGCAAAAATCTTTACCCTGTCGCCCCGCATACCGCTCTCCCATTTCCTGAATCTCTGGCAGGATGGGATCATCATTCTTGATAATAATCTCCTGATCCAGCAGGTGAACGATCCTATACTTGCCCTTCTGTCCCTGAAGCGTGAGGATCTTGTTGGCATGCAGATCGACAAGTCCCCCATGGCGGTAATGCTTACCCCTCAAGGTATGAATCATCTGCAGAAAGCGCGTGAAGGTCACGAACAGTTACATGTTGTTCAGTTCATGGTCCAGGATCAGGCACAACATTTCCGCGTGAAGATGATACCCCTTGTTCTTGACCATGGAGAGCAGGGACTCGGGATAATCTTTGAACAGGTTCCCCATGTACCGGAAACATCCCCGGAACCCGATCCGGTAAAAGAGACTGATACCGGGAAGATATTGGAAAAGGATGAGTTCGAACGCAGGATATCCGAACACCGGAAGATCGAAAAGGCACTCATTGAATCCGAAGCCAAGTACCGGGCACTTGTGGAGAATATCACAGAAGTTATCTTCACGCTCAATGATCAGAACCAGATCACCTATGTCAGCCCGGCAATAACGAACCTGTCAGGAAACGATCCGTCTGTATTTCTTGGGCATCCCATCCAGGAATTTGTCTATAATGAAGATATTGTTCCCTTTGAAAAAGGTCTTGAACGAAATCGCCGCGGTATCTTTGAACCGTTTGAATTCCGTTTCCTGACAAAGGACCGGGCGGTGCGCTGGGTTCAGGTATCCGGAAAAACCCTCCCGGGAAAAGAGGCAGGCATCGGATATCATGGCGTCATTGCTGATATTCATGAGCGCAAACGCATGGAAGATGCGCTTCGTCATGCAAACAAACAGATTATCCTCTTAACCAGTATCACGCGGCATGATATTCTCAATGATATTACGAAGATGCGGTTATCTCTGGATCTTGCGAAAAATGAAACAAGGGACGAAAAACTCCTCCGCTTCTTTGAACAACAGGAAACAATCATCGCCTCTATACAACACCAGATTAACTTTACCCGGGATTATCAGAGTATTGGCATCCGTCCTCCCCAGTGGAAGGACATCGCAGAACGGTTCCATACCGCAGTTGCATCGGTCCCGCTTGGAAAAATCTCGGTCTCCGTAGATATTAAAAATACTGAGGTCTTTGCCGATAATTTAATTGAACGTGTATTTTCGAACCTTATTGAAAACACGCTCGAACATGGCGTCAAGACAACGACTATCAGGTTTTTTTCCGAACCGCAGGGCAGGGACCTGATCCTGGTCTATGAAGACGACGGTGTTGGTATACCCGTAGATGAAAAAGAGCTGGTTTTTGAACATACCCGCAGGGGACGCATAAGTTACGGGCTGTTTTTCTCCCGGGAAGTGCTCGCGATTACGGGTCTTACTATTACAGAAACCGGGCAAACCGGTAAAGGAGCACGGTTTGAGATCCTGGTACCTGAAGGGATGTACCGGTAAGGAGGAATGGTGGTCAAATGTGCCAGAGTAACAGTAAAATAACAAATCCAGAATGGCAGGAGAAAATGACTGATGAGCAGGAGGGCAGATAATGGCAGATGAAGGAGAAGTTTTGGAATTTACCCTGGGTACTGAGCATTATGCACTCGATATAACCCCGGTTCGTGAGATCGTTGAAATGACACCTATCACGGTTATTCCCCGTGCCCCCGGACACATTACCGGGGTAATCAACCTGCGCGGGGAGATTGTCAATATTCTCAATCTTAACTCGTTCCTCAAGTTACCCAACCAGCCGATTACTGAATCACAGAAAATTATTGTATTCATGGCAGATGCAGCAAAAGGCAACAATGTTGGTGTAATCGTCGATAATGTCAGTAGTGTTACTGAAATTTCTGCAGCCCAGGTTGATTTAATGACTGAAGGGATTGCCGGGAATGAATCAAGATATATCAAGGGGATTATCAACACCCGCACCGATGATGGAGAGAATGCTGGAAAGGGATTGATCATCTGGCTGGATATACAAAAAATGTTTAACGATATAGAAAATACTTAATCCTCATCAGGGAACTACCATTATGGAAGAGTCGGCAACTGAATTTAATCAATTAAAACGGCATGTTGAGCAGCTGCTCAAAATCCAGTGCTCAAATTATAAGGAAGATTATATCAAAAGACGTTTTTTGTCCCGTATGCGTTCAACGAATTCGGCAACTTACGCAGATTACCTGCGGTATCTCAAAGCACATCCTGCGGAAAATGAGCCTTTACGCAATGCACTCACGATCAATGTAACTGAATTTTTCCGGGACAAGGAGGTTTTTGATGAGATTAAGAACACGGTTCTTCCTGCTCTCTTCCAGCTGAGGAAACGTATCTCCATCTGGTGTGCCGGCAGTTCGACCGGTGAAGAACCCTATTCCCTTGCCATTATCCTGTACGACATACTTTCCACTCATAAGGACTGGTCCGGTCATATCATCGCTACCGATATCGATGAAGTTGTTCTGGGAAAGGCAAAAGCAGGAATTTTTGAAGAAAAAGCTATCGCCAAATTAAATACCCTGCAGATCCAGCGCCATTTTACCAAACGACCGGATGGCACCTATGAAGCCAAGCAGCACTTAAAAGACCTGATCCGGTTCCGGCCTCACGATCTTATGAGCGGTGTCCCTCCTGCTCGGTACAATGATCTTATCACCTGCCGCAATGTTACGATCTACTTTACGGAAAAACAGAAAGATGATCTTGCGCGTACCTTCCACTCAGCGCTCATTACTGATGGCTATTACATCATGGGTAAGACAGAATATCTCGGGCGCCAGGTTGAGGACCTGTTTGTATCAAAGAATACAGCCCAGAAAATTTTTATGAAAAAGGAGAAAACCGCGCCACCAAGGGCCGGTTAATGTTTTTGCCGGTCGTCCCGTTCCAGTTCCTCACCACGAATGAAATCCTTGGTGAGTTCAGATTGTATTTGTTTGCGGGACGCGTGCAGCTTGATCTGGGAAAACACCACGTAGAAATTGACCCCGACAATCACAATGACAAGCATCAGGCTCACCCAGAGCATGATACCCTGCGCAGAGAGAAATGCAGCCCAGAGTAAAACAACAAACGAAATAAGATAGAATATAACCCACGTCTGAAGTCCCGGCAGTTCCATACTCATCAGTTATTCGCCGAATGCATAAAAAATATCTGTGACATTTTATGGTGCGTTCGTCAACTATGGAACAGCCATTCAAACAGTACCGGGCTTTTAAGTTTTGATAATTATCAGGTTAATACCGCCATCATTTTTATAGACCCTCACCCAGTACTTTGTGTGGAAAAAGGCGATATTCTTACCCTTTTTGGGGGTCTTCTCATCGTGCTCGTCATAGCAGTAGTTGCAAATCCCCAATACTTAACCTCCATTAAAAGTGTTGGTGTGAAGGTAACCCCCACCCCTATCCCGGTTCCGGTTCCAACGGTTATTCACCAGACCCCGGTTACCCCTGTCTATATCGAACCGACCCCTACTCCAATACCCGCGGATGCACCGCCGTATCAGATCTTCTATACTGATAAACCGTTCACGTACCCGGTCTTCAAACTCCCCGAGAACATGGAGACATTCGGGGGATCGGATATTATTGCGCGGAACCGGGAGATGGTTCCGTTTGCATTTGTGAATGAAAAACGAGGGGGCCTGACTCAGGTATTCTCTGTACCTTATCCTGTTTGGATACTCAATACCACCGTTACTGCAAATCTAACTCCGCAATATGGCAGGTTCCGCATGGCACTCTGCTATGCAGATAATGGCTCTATCATTGAAGGAGAAGAGATCTTTAACCGTGGTTCTTCGTACCGTGTTGTTCAGACATCCAACACTGATATGTATATGATTATCAGTACAGCATATATCGATGGTTATTATATTAGTCTTGAAACCCCCAGGGATTATTACGATCTCTACCGGCTCCGGTAGTGCCTCGTAAAATCAATATTTTTACCTATTGCCGCCCGGACGCAAAATCTTCGTATCCTTTTTGCCGATGATCTGAAGCTCAGGCTGGATACTGATATAAGGGAAATGATTATTAGTCCCCAATGAGGAATAGGAAGATAATCTTCGGTTTTTCTAAGGATGTTTTACGATGTATACCATTACCCTGATCTCCACTGATGAAAACGAGCGCCTGATGGAACTCTATAGTCCCAAGGTCCTCTATGAGATCAAATCGGAAATATATGGATGCTGTATCAAACTCCTCTCAGATGATCATAGCGTAAAGGAAACCTGGCAGGAGAATTTTTACCCCATGTCCCAGAATATCCGGTCACATGGCAGGCTTTTTGTATTCAAAGATTCTTCCTGCGCTCCGGACTCGGTGTTTTTCGATCCGCATTCCCGGTCAGCGTACCTGATAAATTTCAATTATTATGGCTGGATAAAATCCATTGCCCTCAGTCTTGCCGGGGATATCCTGGAAGATGAACATAACATCTATTCTGTGCACGGCGCCTGCATAGATTTAGACGGGAAAGGTCTCTGCCTGATCGGGAATTCCGGAGCAGGTAAAACAACCCAGACGTACGGGCTCTTAAAAGATCCCCATACCCGGATTGTATCGGACGACTGGTTCTTTTCACGAGTATATGGGCCGGACATCCTTGCCTATGGATCGGAAAAAAATTTCTATATCCGGAAGGATCTCGCAACCGTATGGAAGGAATACAACGGGCTTGTTCCGGAGAGTGATTTTGATAAGGAAGGCAGGGCTGTTGCAGACCTGCGGTGGGTGATTGGAAAAGGACGAATTCTTCCCATGACTACCTTAAAGATGATGATTATCCTCAAAAGGGATCCGGAAGATTCCAACGAGGCCCGCTCACTGCTTCCGGAGGATGGCCTTGAGTTATTCGAGGAAAATAACTATTTCAATCCGCACATTCTCGTCAATAATTCTTATAAAAAACATATACGGAAACGCTATATTACCAATCTCCTTGAACGGACTGCCGTTTATCTCGTGAACACGACAAATACAGCGCAGGCAACCCAGAGACTGATACGTTCACTGGCAAACGTTCCACAAACCCCGTGAAGAATAATCACATTATCCGTAGTGATGTTGGCACGAGCAATTCACCGGAATTAGAAGGTTATGGGTTAATTCCGGAGGACATGGTTTTGTCCCATCCACTTCATGCTTAATGTTTTCTATCGTTGGAAAAAATGATTAGTTATCAGAGCGGTCATTTTTTTCTCATACGCATATATGTACAGTCCCGATTCGAAACAGGGAATTAGAAAAATTTATCTTTTCTCGTGAGGCTCCTTTGCTTACCGAAATCGCATCTGAATCGGTAAGTGTTGAAATAGCACTGAAATCCAAACGGAACTCCCGGATTGTTTTTACCTGATACATGACTATAGAGGAATTACGCATGCATCATCCGAACTTTAAAGAGAAAATAGCAGCATCGCCGTGTATCTTTACCATCGGGGTTGCAGGGGACAGCGGTTCAGGAAAGACTACGTTTACGCAAGGTGTGCGGAACATTTTTGGCAATGATCTCGTCTCGACTATTACTCTTGATGATTACCATAGTCTGGACCGTGACGGGCGGAAGGAGCAGGGCATCACGGCTTTGAACCCCAGGGCAAACCGTATTGGGCAACTTGAGCAGGATCTCATCTCCCTCAAACGAGGGGTTCCGGTTGAAAAGCCATCCTACAACCATGCCACGGGCACATTTGATCCTCCCGCTGTTTTTAGGCCTAAGAAAATTCTCATACTGGAGGGACTTCACACGCTGTTCACCCCCACTTTGCGAAAATATCTTGATTTCACTCTTTTTGTGGATCCGGCAAAATCAGTGAAATATGACTGGAAGATCCTACGGGATGTAAAACAGCGGGGGTATTCTCATGACACCGTCATAAAAGAGATTGCCGAACGGGAACCGGAGTATGAACGTTACATCGCCCCTCAAAAGGAGTACGCGGATGCCGTGATCGGTATCGATTATTCCCGGTACGGGCAGCAGTTAGGAAAAGAGCGGAATGTGTACAAGGTCACCCTCTCCCAGGACCGGATGAAGCAGAGCATCGAAAATATCGATCTTTCTTTGGACCTGTATTCCATCCTCTCGTTATCTGATCGGAATTTCTCTTTGGAGTTTGTAACAAATGAGCAGGATGGTCACAGGATGGGTAACCTTATTATTGATGGGGAACTGAGCGAACATGTGGTGAAAAAGCTTGAGCATAGTATTGAGGAACAGACCCGGGTTCATCCGATCTCCATCTTCAAACAACGGAACTATGTGACCGCTGGAGATCTTGCCCAGCTGATTCTTTGCTGGCGCATTATTCACCGTCGGATTTTCATAGAAACCTGCCGGTATTAATACAGCATTGTATACCCGCATCCAAAAATGGAATAAACGGTGAATCAAAAGAAACGTTTTGGATGCCCTCATGAAAAAGGCACTGCCCCAAAAATTTGTTTAATGTGCCTTCTGATAACCATTCTGATATATCGAGGCTGGGAACTATGAACTCAGGAAGTGACAAGGAATGAAAACCATCGGAGTCCTTACCGGGGGTGGTGATTGTCCCGGGCTTAATGCGGTGATCCGTGCTGTTGTGAGAGCGGGAATAAAATATGAATTTGAAACGCTTGGCATCCAAAACGGGTGGCAGGGTCTCATTGATGGCAATGTCGAGCCACTTACCGATTTCTCTGTATCAGGTATCCTGCCTAAAGGGGGAACAATTCTCGGCACCTCCCGCACAGACCCGCTGAAAAATACATCGGATTTCCAGAAGATCAAAGCCAACATAAAAAAATACGGCATTCATGCACTGGTAGTCATTGGTGGTGACGGGACACTATCGGCTGCCCGGGACGTAGCAAAGCTGGGGATTCCTGTTGTGGGAATTCCCAAAACGATTGATAATGATATCAGCGGAACCGATATGACAGTTGGTTTTGATACTGCGGTTGCCACGGTAACTGAAGCGATCGATAGACTTCATACTACTGCTGAATCACACCACCGGATTATTGTTGTTGAAGTAATGGGTCGAAATGTCGGCTGGATCGCTGTTACCGCAGGGATAGCCGGAGGAGCTGATGAGATCCTTATTCCCGAAGTGCACTTTACCCTTGAGGGGGTCTGTAAAAAATTAAAAGGCCGTTATGAAGCGGGCAAAAAATTTTCGATCGTGGTGATTGCAGAAGGGGCTCATGAGGAAGATCTTGTTTTATCCACAGTTCCTGAGAATGAACGGAATGAATGCGGTCATGAGAAGTTTGTTGGTGTCGGTAATATCCTGGGAAAAGAACTTGAACGGCGGATGGGAATTGAAACAAGGGTTACCATACTCGGGCATGTCCAGCGAGGTGGATCGCCAACTGCATTTGATCGAGTCCTTGCCACGCGGTTTGGTGTTGCTGCAATCCAACTCGTGCATGCCGGGGATTTCGGGAAGATGGTTGCCCTGCAGGGAAACAGGATAGTAAGCATCCCTCTTGAAACAGCGGTTAACCCGCTAAAAACGGTTGACCCTGATTTCTATGAACTGGCAATGACCGTAATCGGGGGTCGGAAATAATCCATCCCCATCACCCTCAAGAAGTCCTGCCCTTGAAACCAATCTTTATGGGCCGTTTTAATGGATCTCTGCCATGACCTTATGTCAGAACAGGAAAAATTAGAGTTTTTCCACAGTGATCCGGATTCGGTCACCTGCTTTTAAATTGTGGCCCTTTGGAATGTCAATGTTGTACCAGAGAGCGTTCGGTGTCTCCTGCGTGGGATCCTGTGACATCAGGCAATCCTTGTGGTCGTTAATATCTGCCACAAATTCTATATCAGATTCGAATTCCAGAACTTTAGCCATGATAAAAAGAGTGAGAATAATGGATGGATTCAGCACGCCCTTGGCGTGACCATCCATGTTGTACTGTTCGAATAGCTCCACCGTATGATGTCCAGTTCCTTACAGTTGTCTGCAAGGATCGCCATGTTGGTTCCTACCTCTTTGGGTGATAAACCAAGGTCTTTGGCAATGTATTTCGATTTGAAATAGTGCTTGCCCAAGGTTATACCTGAATTGAGGTACTGGACGATCTTGTGCTGGGTCTCATTATACGTTTCACGTAACTTTTTGGTAGTTGACATGTTGTGCCTCAGCATTAGAAACTCATATAATTTAACTACTATATATACATATCTGATTTTGAGGTCAAATATTCGGTCTTTTTTCCTTTACTACACCATAATTCAGACCAGAAAGAATTTACCGGGCGCTCCGGTCGAGCGGTTTTTAAAATTAAAGATTTCCGGGCATGTTTCAACTTTTACGGCGATATTTAAGCAAAATTGGGAATAATCGCTAAAAAAAATTATTGCTGTACCTGTGCATCGGCAATTTTGTTGATTAATGCTTCGATAACTACAGAGCGCATACCTTCAACAAATTTTATACTGCCAACAACAAGGTGCCCGCCACCGCTGATTCCGCCACCCGGAATCTCGACACGTAATTCCCGGACCATTTTGGGTATATTCATCAGTACGCCACGGGACCGGAGCACGGCAAAGTCCGGACCAAACCCGATAGTAACAACCGGTTTTCCGACATTCTGCTGGCAGAGCCGGTCATGCACTTCACCGGAGGTTTTCCCTGGGGGTGGGAAGGTGAACTTGTGGGCATGGATCTCCACATCGAGGAGGAAGAGGCGGGTATCGTTCTTCAGTACGCGGGGATCGATGTGGGCCATGCAGGCGCTCATCTGATCGGCGATCATGGTATTAGCCCCATCGATTAAGAGGGTTAAGAGTTTCTTGTGGCGTTCGGTATTTCCGGTCAGGTTTAAGATATCCTTAACAATCTCCCTGCCATCGTTAAACCGGAGCCAGAACTGCTCATAGTCGAGCGCAAGGGCAATATCCTTGCAGTGCTGTTCGGGGAAGTTGTCCTGAACCAGAGCCAGATATAATCCCCGTTCTGGTGCCTCGCTTCGGTCTCCGACTGCTGCAACCGCCGGGAGGTGGCGGATCAACGACTCGACCTTGGGGTTGATCAACCGTGCAACTTCAGTTCCGAGCATACCGGCAGTGATACCGAAGTCTCCCCCGACATGGTAGGGGTTGACATGAGCCTGGAGGTATTTGTCGATAGAGGTATCCGGGTGATGGTGATCGATCACCACAAACGGGATATCGTAGACACTGGCAATCTTGTAGGATGGTTCATCTTCCTCGGTTGATCCATTGTCGGTAAGGATCACCAGGGGCATCTTCTGGCCGAAACGGACATGGTCTTTTAACGAGAAGTCAAGATCCCTTGTAATATCTTCTATTTCATAGAACGGTGCTTTTGAAGGAGCCCGCTTGAATAAGAAGTATTCCGCGTCAAAGTCACCGCCACTCTCGCGGATCAGCGAAACGACTGCCTGTTCGATTGCGACTGCTGAGCAGATACCGTCAGCGTCAGCATGGTGCCGCAGGATGATTGGCTGGGAGGTAAAGACCGCTTTTCTGATGATCTTTGCGACTTTCCTCATCTCGGGACGGAGTTTCTCCATGACCTCGCTCTGGATAAGAAGCGGAATATTCTCCGGCTCTGAACGGAGATCTAAGGCTTTTTCGATCCTCACCTTGACAACAGCCGCTTCTTCATCCGTGAGAATGGACAATCCGTCCACTTCAATCTGGAGCTGGCCGTTTCTCATCATCACTTCTCCGATGAGCTTGACCATGTTCCCAAGTTCCGCTTCGGGATACGCCCGAACACCGGCTTCGATAAATGCAGCGCCGTTCTGGGTCCCGGTTTCATCAACGATTGTAAAGATGGTAGGACCGCTGGTCTGCTTGATCTGGGCGATTTCTCCTTCGATGGCAACCGTCTTTCCGAGTTTTGAGGGAAGATCGATTATTCTCACCGTTGTGGATTTCCGCTCAACGTTCTCTACCTGGTAAACCTGGTACTGCACTTCTTCGAGATCGATATTCCCATTTGGCCTGACTTCACGGACTCTGACCAGCACGGAATCGCGTTCCTTGTGTTCTGCCTTTACATTGCTCTTATGCACAAGTCCCTTGATCCGGTCATTTAACTGCACAAACATACCAAAGGTTGCAAAACCCTGCACTTTTCCCTGGTAGATATTTCCTGCTTCGACATCAGCAAGATCACAGCCGGTGC
This sequence comes from Methanomicrobiales archaeon HGW-Methanomicrobiales-1, assembly GCA_002839675.1. Classification (NCBI taxonomy): domain Archaea; kingdom Methanobacteriati; phylum Methanobacteriota; class Methanomicrobia; order Methanomicrobiales; species Methanomicrobiales archaeon HGW-Methanomicrobiales-1. Next base: position 666,771 of record PGYM01000001.1, read on the forward strand.
CGAGCCGGTAGACGAGCACATCGTTTGAATCATTATTTTCCATTTTCTCTCACCACACACAGCGAAACGGGCATTTTTGCTTTTTGTTAATGCCACGCGATTGGATATTGCTCTGTATATTCATGAATGGGTGTCTGAAGATTTAATTTACTTGTTATCCGCAAAAAAGAAAAAATGCAAAAAAGAATGGCCGGATCAATCCCTGAAAGGAACTTCTACCATATCAAGGTCATTGGGAGCCAAAATCGTGCCGGAGAATTTTTTCTTTGCATCGCCCACGTGAGCCTGTGCATCGATATAACGGGAACTTATGTGGACTAAAACAAGGGTTTTGGCGGAAAGGATGGATGCTGCCTCGCCTGCCTGTGCTGCAGTAGCATGGTAAAATTCCATTGCCCGGGCCGCTTCTGATTCATCGTAGGTAGCATCATGGATCAGCAGATCCGCATTTCGGGCAATCTCTCCGAGTGTTGTATGGACAGCCCGGGTGTCTCCGGTGTACACAATCTTTCGTCCGGGGCGGGCGGGGCCCAGGACTTCTTCAGGTTTTACATCGCGCCGTTGCCCCTCGACCCCAATGGTAACCGTTTCTCCGCGCTGGAGCCGGCCGAACAGGGGGCCCGGAGGAACTCCCAGCGCAATCGCACCCTCGCGGTCGAACCGACCCGGGCGCGGGTCTTCTTCCAGCGAGTATCCCAGTGCCGGCATGCCATGACTTACGGCAAAGGCAGTGACCGTGTAACCGTCAAACCGAACCCACGAGCCATGCGTGAGTTCAACCGCGTCGATGGAAAATTTCAGGTTAAATCGTGTTACATGACGCAGCGTTGTGACAAAATCCTGCACCCATTCCGGCCCATAGATCGTGAGGGGTTCGGTGCGTCCATTGAATGACATTGTCTGGACAAGGCCGAATATCCCAAGGAAGTGATCAGCGTGCCAGTGGGTGACAAATATCGCATTGACCAAAAACCCGCACCGCGCTCGCATCATCTGCTGCTGGGCGCCTTCCCCACAGTCAAAAAGGAGGGTATCCGCACCACGCCGTACCATGATGCAGGGGGGGTTACGCTGCGGTGTTGGCAGGGCACCGGCAGTGCCAAGGAAATAGACGTGCAGGGTCTCGCCGCTCATATGAAACACTTCCGGAATATTGGCAGGCTCTTTTTTGCCTCTTCAATGGATCTCCCTTCTATCACAACAACACCGGAATAGTTGTCTGCAACTGTTTTTCCCACTACGGTCCAGTTGATATTACCGTCCCCCAGAGCAAGGTGCTCATCGGACATGCCGTGATTGTCATGAATATGGATATGACTGGCTTTTTTGACATACGGCAGGAAACTGTTTACTTTTCCCCGGGTATTTGCATGCCCGAAATCAAAGGTCATACCTATTCCTTCCATCCCGTCAGTCATGCCCATCAGCTCTTCGGGAAGCTGGCAGAGAAACTCTTTTACCCCAATCATATTTTCAAGGCATGCAATGACTGAATGTTCAACAGCACATCTTCCGATCTGTCGGAGTGCCTCTTTCTGGAGATCCCAGACTTTCTGGGGCATCAGTTTTCCGACAGGAGAAAGATAGCCGGGATGGATGGTGACCCTGTCAGTGATTGCGGATGCATGGGTTATACAGGTACATATCTGCCGGATCGATTCGCGCCATATGGGGTCGTTTAAGGTAGCAAGGTTCAGATCCCCAAAAGGGGCGTGCACTGAAATACCCAGGTGGGTGCTCGCAATCACCTCTTCAATTTTTTTGAAGCACTCTGCATTGTCCAGTTTGTAATTGCCATCTGCTACAATCTCCCAACCGTCATAACCCGCATCTTCAATCCCGTATACCCATGCGATGTCATCCCAGACTTTTGATGAGGAAGAGAAATATGGTTTAAGGCTCATGGATCACGCCCCAAAGAGGCAAGGACAGAAATTACCTCAGTTGAAAACTCCTCAAGACTGCCTTCATTTTTTATATTGATATCCGCCAGAGCAAGTGCGTTACCCAGCCCCCAGTTCATCTCGCGTTCATCCCGGTTACGCAGGGATTCGGGGAGGACAAAATCATCTGAACGACCCCGTGCCCTGATCCGGTCCAGCCGTTTTTCAAATGAGGAATCGATACTGATGAGAATAAACCCGGAAAAGTGCTTCCGGAACAGGTTCACTTCAGCATCTCCCCGTATTCCATCAACAAGTACCAAAGGAGCGGTCTGGCGCTTTATCTCGGGTATACACAATGCAGCAATTGCATCCATACCTCCTTCTGCCCGAAGCCTGTTTGCTGTTGCCCCGAAATTGGTATCCGTGGGTTCCAGTCCCGCTTTTTTGACTTCAGCCCGGATCATATCTCCCATGACAATGACCGGAATACCCGCTTCTGCTGCAATCTTTGAAAATTCACCTTTGCCGCTTGCGGGAAGCCCGACAACTCCTATTACTTTCACAGAATATGTCTCCAGTTATACGATATTTCCCCGATATCCCGTGTCCTGATCCGTACCGTCTTTTTCAGGGTATCTGCAATATCTTTAATCTCTTTTAGTCTTAGTGGGGGATGTTTATTCTGTTCGTTTTGTTTTTTGCAGATATATTCCCCATTGGTCATTTCAGGATCTGCACTATGCATTGATGCAATCTTATGTTCACCCTGCTGAAGAACAAGTGGCACATCCCCGATTTTTTCTGAGATCTGCCTGATATATTCCCGGTTTTCATAAAATATGGTAAACACTACTTCAAATTCTGCTAACGTTTTATTTTCCCATGCCTTTTTGCAGATGCCAATCGATTTCAGGACATTTCTATCATAATTATCTTTTGCCGCAGGGCGGTAACCCCCCGTTGTACCTGAATATCCTTCCCATGTTGATTTGTAATCAATGGCGACTTTATCCACCAGCCCTTCAGAAATTAATGCTTCAAGGGTTTCCGGAAAAAAACCATTAGTCTGGATCCCTACTTCAAGGTTTATTTTTTTTGCATACCGGGCCAGGGCAATCAATGCATCTTTCTGCCCCGTTGGTTCCCCTCCGGAAAAGACCACGCCGCTGATAAATGGCGATGAGGTTTTAATCATTTCAGTGATCTCTCCGATGTCTCGTAAATCCTCCCCGGTCTGGATGGATTCATTATGGCAGTACGTGCACCGTAACGGGCAACCCCGCAAAAAAAGCGTGCAGACTGCCTTTCCCCGCCAGTCGATTGTAGAGAGGGAAACAAATCCCCCGAAGTTCAGTTGTATAGGATCACCGTGCCTGATTATTTTAGCAGATAGATTATTTTACTGTATTGAGTCGGGATTGCAGGATTGTTATTGTGGCGTGCATCCTCGTGGCTTTCATTCAAATATTGTCTGTATAATCCAATAAGGGTGACGATAAGAAAAAGCGCTCAAAAAAGGGGGGGGTGATGTCGTGGCAGATAAATGAGGAGAATCCAGATCAGAACTGGAAATGCTTATTCACAATCTTGATCGCACAGTAGTCACCGCACATAGTGCAACCATCTTTGTCTGCAGGCATACGCTCATCGCGGATGGCTTTTGCACGGGCCGGGTTCATGGCAACCGCAAACTGGCGGTCCCAGTCAAGATCCCTGCGTGCATGTCCCATCTCAAGATCGAGGTCACGGGTCTTTTTGAGTTTGATCATGTCCCCGACATGGGCGGCTATGCGTGAACTCATGACTCCTTCATAGACCTCTTCGGGGGTTGGGAGTGCAAGGTGTTCGGCAGGAGTAACGTAACAGATGAAATCCGCGCCGAGTGAGGACGAGATTGCAGCACCGATCGCAGCAACCCTGTCATCGTAACCGGGGGCAATGTCGGTGACGATGGGGCCGAGCATGTAGAACGGCTTGTTGTTGGTGACACGTTTCATCAGCGTAACATTGGCTGCGATTTCGTCGATTGGTACATGGCCCGGGCCTTCGACAATGACCGGGACATTTTGTTTGTGCGCAATGTCGGCAAGTTCTGCATTGATGAGCAGTTCCTGGACCGCTGCCCGATCGGTCGCGTCATGGATTGCGCCGGCCCGCATACCGTTACCCATGGAGAGCGTGACATCGTGTTCCTTCATGATCTCCAGCAGGTAGTCAAACTCGCTGTACAGCGGGTTCTCCTTTTCATTGTGGAGCATCCACGCGGTCATGAATGCACCTCCGCGTGAGACCAGTCCGCCATGACGGCCCTGGTTTTTCAGGCGCTTGACCGTCTCAAAGTTGATGCCGGTATGGATGGCCATGAAGTTAGTTCCGAGTTTGGCCTGCTCGGCAGTAATGCGGAAGAGGTCGTCTTCTTTCATGTTGACGACAGCGCCATCCTTGATAGCCGCTTCAATGAATGCCTGGTAGAGGGGGACACATCCAACAGAAAGGGTAGTGTTTGCGATCACCTGTTTGCGGATCTCGACAAAATCGCCACCGGTTGAGAGTTCCATGAGGGTGTCGGCACCGGCACGCTCTGCTTGTTTTGCCTTTTCAATTTCCTCGGGGATATTTACAATATCGGTGGATGTTCCTATCGAAGCATTAACCTTGGTGCGGAGACCTTCGCCAATACCACAGATTTTGACTTTCCGGTAGGGTGAGACCGGGATGACAATATGGCCTCCTGCAACGCCGCGCCTTACGAAGTCTTCGGTGACTCCTTCCTGTTTAGCGACGATCTTCATCTCTTCGGTAATGATACCTCGTTTGGCATCAGCGACAATACTCATGGCATACTGGTTGCAGTAAAGACAAGATAAAGGCTTGTTTTTTCAATTCTGGAGTAAAACTGGCTTGTCTACTCAACAAGTAAAGTTGATTTGGACTAACGCAGAATTTTTTGTTTATATTTCCATCACTATTTTTTAGTCTTCTCACGGGAACAAGGCAGAATTGATCTTGGGAAATGGAGATATCCGCCCTGTTTCAGGTTTATATTCCATCAGATGCATCTAGGAAGAAAATTGGCCGAATCAGACAATTGTTTTATATAGTATTGAACGCTAACTTATGGTAAACCTTGAATGGACGAGGTGTTTTACGATGACAGAAACAGATTACGCAGAAGTTTTAGTAAAAGAAGCAACTCACGATGATGCCGGCCGGGGTATTGCACGGGTGAGCATCGAAGTGATGAAGAAGCTCGGGCTGGTATCCGGCGATGTTGTTGAGATCCAGGGAAAAAAGAAGGCAGCGGCCGTTGTCTGGCCCGGGTTTGCGCAGGATACCGGGTACTCCATCCTTCGCATCGACGGAAACATCCGTGGAAACGCCGGAACCGGTATTGACGAGCGGGTAAAGATAAAAAAATCCGAGGCCGTGTATGCCAAAAAGGTGGTAATCCAGCCTACCCAGCCGATACGTCTCGTCGGGGGTGAACAGTACCTTGCACGGGTCTTGCGCGGCCGGTCAGTGATGGAAGGACAGACTGTCCGCGTGGATGTGATCGGAAACTCGATTACGCTGGTGATTGCCAAAGTCGCTCCAAAAGGAATTGCAATTGTCACCGATGAGACTGAGATTGAACTCAAGGAAGAGCCCTATAAACCTGAAGAGGGAATGAGGGAAGTCTCCGATATCCACTACGAAGATATCGGCGGGCTTGGGAGGGAGCTGCAACTTGTGCGGGAGATGATCGAACTTCCGCTGCGGCACCCCGAGATCTTTGAGCGCCTTGGTATCCAGCCCCCAAAAGGCGTATTACTTTACGGTCCGCCCGGAACGGGAAAGACCCTGATCGCAAAAGCGGTTGCAAATGAAGTGGATGCTCATTTCATCACCATCTCCGGCCCGGAGATTGTGAGTGGAACGTATGGGGCAAGCGAGGGGAAACTCCGGGAAGTCTTTGAAGAAGCGCAGGCGAATGCACCGGCAATTATCTTTATCGATGAAATTGATTCCATTGCTCCCAAGCGAGAAGACACCAAAGGAGAACTCGAGCGGCGCGTTGTTGCCCAGCTCCTGGCCCTCATGGATGGGTTAAAGGGGCGTGGGCAGGTCATCGTGATCGCTGCAACCAACCTGCCGGATTCCATTGACCCTGCACTCCGCCGTGGAGGCAGGTTTGACCGGGAGATCGAGATCGGTATCCCGGACAAAAAAGGTCGCATGGAGATCTTCCAGGTCCACACTCGGGGAGTGCCGCTGGCAGATGATGTAAAAATTGAGGAATATGCAAATTCCACTCACGGGTTTGTAGGAGCAGATGTAGCGCTGCTGGTAAAAGAAGCAGCAATGCATGCGCTTAGAAAGGTAATTCCCCAGATCAAGATCGATGAGGAGATTCCCAATGAAGTGCTTGATGCCCTCAGGGTTACCAACGCTGACTTCACTGAAGCACGAAAGCATGTCGAGCCTTCAGCAATGCGCGAGGTCCTTGTCGAAGTTCCTGACATCACCTGGAAACAGATTGGTGGTCTGGAAGCGACCAAGCAGGAACTTAAAGAGGCTGTTGAATGGCCACAAAAGTATCCCGATGTCTTTGAGCGGCTCCAGACCAAACCCCCGAAAGGCATTCTCCTCTTTGGTCCGCCCGGTACCGGTAAGACCCTGCTTGCAAAAGCAGTGGCAAACGAGAGTGAATGCAATTTCATTGCGGTAAAAGGCCCCGAGCTTCTCTCGAAATGGGTGGGAGAATCCGAAAAAGGTGTCAGGGAGATATTCCGGAAAGCGCGACAGGCGTCACCGTCAATCATCTTCTTCGATGAGATCGATGCGCTCGTGCCCAAACGGGGAAGCTTCGAAGGTTCATCTCATGTAACCGAAAGTGTGGTCTCCCAGATCTTAACGGAACTTGACGGCATGGAAGAACTCAAAAATGTTACCATCCTTGCAGCAACGAACCGTCCGGACATGCTGGATGATGCCCTGCTCCGCCCTGGCCGCCTGGAACGGCATATCTACGTACCGGCCCCGGATGAAGAGAGCCGGAAGAAGATCTTCGAAGTCTATCTCGGTGGCGATACCGGAAGTATCCTTTCTAAGGATGTGGATATCGATGCACTGGTGAAACAGACTGAGGGTTATGTGGGTGCGGATATCGAATCGCTCGTCCGGGAAGCCAAGATGGCGGCCATGCGCGAATTCATCGTCCTTATGGGTGACCGCAGTGAGCAGGAACGCAAGGATGCCATCATCAACGTGATGATCACCCAGGCACACTTCGATGCCGCACTGCTCAATGTGCGGGGGTCCTTAAACCGTGAAGCCATAGAAACTTCAGAACAACAGGCATGGCAGATGCTGTATAACGAAGAGCAGCGAACCATCCTGAAAAACGCATCGGCAGCAATCAACCGAGCCGGCATGAAACAAAAAGATAAGCCGGTTCCGGCTGTCGAAGCGCTCCGTAAGGCAATCTATCACGACAAAAAAGACTTTGCAGCGATCAAAAAACTGACTGATGATATGGATAAATGAAGCGTGAGTGAACACAAAAAACCAAAAAAAAACTAGGAGGAAATGCGATGAACGATGATGCACAGGATATATTCCGGGAGATGGACACCCTTGCTGACCATCTCTTTGCCCGCATGGCCCGGGATTTTGGAACCGGAATGCCACATGGATTCAGCTATAATGTTGTTATCCAGAACGGAGGCAACCTGCTTAAACCTCGTGAGGAATACGATAGTATTTCCCCGCGTTCAGGTGCAGAACCCATTCCGGAAGTGCACCTGATTGAAGACGAGGTGATGGTGATTGCCGAGTTGCCCGGTGCAACCCGGGATAGTGTCAGGCTCACAGTAGTGGGAAATGAACTCGTCATTGATGCAGAAGGGGGTATCCGGCAGTATCATACCACTGCAGCACTCCCCCCGGTAGATCCGGGCTCGATGCAGACATCGATCAAGAACGGTGTCCTTGAAGTGAAGTTCAGGATCTTATAAATCCCGTAAGAACGCGAACAATCAAAAAACCTGCAATTCCTTTTTTTTCATCAGGAGTCCGCTCCTGCGCTGAACGTGTTCATCCGACCCTTCTGATGGTTCCTTGTAATGACGGGACTCTTCCACGCTCGTTTATCCCTGCGGAAATAACGGTCGTGGTGAAAAAAAGCCGGTACGTATCCCGGGATATAGGGGATTTGATATCTTTTACGACTGGATAATAATCCCTATTAACCACGGAATCATACGAATACACATAAGATACGGTTGGATTATCTTGGAATAACGTTCTTTACAGGAGTAAAGGGAAGTATAACATGATGCTCAAAGATTTCCTTGTCGGCGCAGGAACAGATAAAAACCTGATGGAATTAATCCTTTTTTTAAGCAAACAGGCCCAGGAAGTGAAGAAAGGATTTTTCTGTACGATCAGGAAAACACCGGCGGATGAAAAGACCAAAAATGTGTACGGCGAAGAGCAGATGCCCCTCGATATGTTCGCCGATGATGTGTTTATTTCCGGTCTGCAAAAGGCACGACTGGTCCGTTATATTGCAACGGAAGAACAGCAAACCATCATCGAAGTGGAGAACCCGAAGAACAATTACGGGGTTGTCATTGATCCTCTGGATGGTTCATCCCTCATTGATGTAAATCTCTGCACGGGTTCCATCATTGGCATCTATCCCGGGCATGTGCTCGAAAAAGGCGCAACAATGATCGCCGCCTTGTATATCCTGTATGGTCCCCTTACAACCCTGACGTTTACCACCGGAACCGGTGTTCATGAATTTGTTCTTGATGATTCGGGAGAATTTTATTTACGGCACCAGGACCTCAAAATCCCTGAAGGAAAGATATACGCACCCGGTGCTCTTAGGCGGGATTATCTCCCTGCACACGCCAAATGGATTGAGGCTCTCGAACACTCCGGGTATAAACTGCGCTTCAGTGGTTGTTTTGTTGCTGATGTTCACCAGATCCTTCATAAGGGTGGTGTATTTTGTTACCCGGGGTTCAAAGGCCGGGAAAACGGGAAACTGAGACTGTTGTACGAAGCCAATCCCATGGGAATGATCATCCATGAAGCAGGCGGTGCAATCAGCAACGGCAAATCTGATATCCGCCAGATTATGCCAAAGGGAATCGACCAGGTAACCCCTCTCTATATCGGGGGCAAAAATGAGATCCGGGCGATTGAAACGTTTATGAATGATGGGTGCTGAAACAGGAGTGAAGATCTATGAGCGAGAATACATTTGGTCCCATCCCCGGTTCAACCATACTGAATAGCATTTCCGGCCAGAAAGCAATCATTATGGCAGCAAATATCCGGATTGCTACCGTTGCGCGGGGTATTTTCCGTGCTGCAAAGGATTCCGATTCTGCCATCTTCATGGAACTTGCCCGGTCTGAATGCGATCTGAAAGGGGGGTATACCGGTTTCACCCCCAAGGCATTCTCAGAAACAATGAACAAAGCTGCCAAGGCAGAAGAGTTCGATATCTGGGCACTTCACGCGGATCACATCTCGGTAAAAACCGGAGAGCCTGCTGAGATCGAGGGAACAAAGCAATTGATCGATGCCCAGATTGCAGCCGGGTATACCTCCTTTGCCATTGATGCTTCCCATCTCTTTAATTTCGAAGGGAAAAATGTCCGCGAAGAGCTGGACAAGAATATCATTGCCACTACGGATCTGGCCCGCCATATAAAAAGCCGGATGAATGGTAAGGAATTTGGTCTCGAAGTGGAAGTAGGAGAGATCGGCAGGAAAGACGGTCAGGGACTGATCCTGACCCGGCCCGAAGAAGCGGTCGCATTTATCAAAGCCCTGCAGGAAAACGACGTATCCCCCCAGGTGCTTGCCATCGCAAACGGGAGCTCCCACGGACATACCTACGATGCATTAGGAAATGTCGTTGAGCAACTTTCCATCGATATCCCACAGACCCGGGCCGTTGCAAAAGCATTGCGGGACAATAACCTGCACGTCGGCATTGCCCAGCACGGGATCACCGGCACTCCCCGGGATCTTATCAACCAGCATTTCCCGAAAGGAGACATCATAAAAGGAAATGTGGGGACCTTCTGGCAGGATGTTGTCTTTGGTATCTTAAAAGTGTACGAACCTGCCCTTTACAAAGATATCCAGGAATGGACCCTTGGCAAGTACCGTCCGCTCAATGCCGGGAAATCGGACAAGCAGATCTTTGACGGGAATTGCAAAATGGCTATTAAAGAATTTTTCAAAGAGCTCTATGCTGTTGACAGCACAACTGAAGATGCCATTGAGGCAATGGCGTATGCCGAAAGTCTGGTATTTTTCAAAGCATTCAGTTCCTATGGCACTGCCTCTCTTGTCAGGAAATCCCTGAAATAAACAACCTACCTTTTTTTATATAAAAACGAGATTCAATAGTGATCTCGTATGCCAAAAACAACTATCTCCGTAATAAAAGCGGATGTGGGAAGTTTTCCCGGGCATTCCCGCACCCATCCGAAGCTCCTGGAAAAAGCGGCTAAAATGCTTAAGGATCAGAAAGGCAAGCTCCTCATTGATTGCTTTGTTACCCATTGCGGGGATGACCTTGAACTGATCATGACCCATACCCATGGTGTGGACAATGAAAAAGTCCACAAGCTGGCATGGGATGTGTTCATGGAATGTACCAAAATTGCGAAAAACATGAAACTTTACGGTGCAGGGCAGGACATGCTGTCGGATGCCTTTTCCGGCAATGTCAGGGGTCTTGGGCCCGGTGTTGCGGAAATGGAGTTTGAGGAACGGGGTTCCGATCCTGTTCTCATATTCATGGCCGATAAAACAGAACCCGGCGCATGGAACTTCTTCCTCTACAAAATATTTGCCGATCCCTTCAACACGTCGGGTCTTGTCATCGATCCCAGCATGCACCAGGGCTTTATTTTCGAAGTGCATGATGTGATAAAAAAACGGCGTATCACGTTCCGGTGTCCCGAAGAGACCTACACCCTCCTCTCCTATATCGGGGCCTGTTCCCGGTACGTGGTCAAGTATGTGTATAGAAAGGACGGGATGATCGCCGCATCAACCAGCACGGAGAAGTTAAACCTCACGGCGGGCCGGTATGTGGGAAAAGACGATCCGGTCATGATCGTCCGGGCACAGAGCGGACTTCCGTCTGTCGGTGAAGTGATCGAACCGTTCTGCACCCCAATCATTGTAGCCGGCTGGATGCGGGGATCGCATCATGGTCCGTTTATGCCAGTCGGCGTCTGCGATGCCAACATGACCCGGTTCGATGGCCCGCCACGATGTATCTGTCTCGGGTTCCAGATCTGCAATGGCGAACTTATCGGCCCGGCGGATATGTTTGATGATGTCGCCTTTGATCGCGTGCGGGCCCGGTGCAATGAGCTTGCCGACATAATACGGGATCAGGGTCCTTTCGAACCCCATCGCCTTTCTTTAGAGGAGATGGAGTATACCACGCTTCCGGGCATTGAGAAACAGTTCCGCGACCGGTGGGAAGCAATACCCGAATAATTTTTTTCGTGTCCGGCCTTTAAAATCCCATTTTCCGGGCCGTATGAAGTGCCCGGGATGGGTACAATGAGCAAACTTTAATTATCTTACATCCCAAATTAGGGCAGATGGTTAACGGAATTGTTTTGCCGATAAAAAAAGTGTTTGCGCTTGTGGATTCAAAAATATCCGTAGAGATCAAAGACGAAGGCAGGAAACTGCAGGGACGTCTCGTTGCGGTGGATGAATATCTCAATATCCACATGGACGAGACGATGGAGTTTGTAGATAACCAGCCGAGCAGGAGCCTTGGAACCGTTGTGATCCGGGGCAACAATATCCTGACTATCGCACCGGTTATCTGAAATGATCTTGGTGGGAACTAATGGACGATCCTGTTGACGAAGCACTGAAACTGATTCAGTCAAAACCTGAAGGCATTCTTCAGAGCGAGCTCTGGAAAGAGCTGGGTGTTGATAGCCGGAAGTGTTCGCGTATTGTCAAGAAACTTGAAGAGAACGAACTCATCGACCGGATCGAATTCAAAAAGGAAGGGATCAAGACCTATCTCCTGAAGGCCCGGCAGATGCCGGTGAATCCTTCCGATCTGCTTGCCGGTGATGAATTAATCCCGTGTATCGCTTGCGAGCTTGAGTGCGTTGTTGAAGAATGTCACCCGCTCATGGACTGGATGTACCAGCTGGCAATTGTTGAGCATACCGAATAATTTTTTTCTTATAATTTGCTTTTTTTGCATGAATGATCAATCCCATCTGCAAAAAAAAGTAATGAAACAGGTGTAATTTTGGTTTTTATGGATAAATTCCGGTCTTCGTTAATATTCCAGTGTCTTATTTTCTTGATCCCTCTCAACATCTATATGTGGGGCAACTACCTGCTCGTTGATGTACAGTGGGCCCTCTTCCGTTTTCAGGTAACTGAATATGGGAACAGCCTGCTGCTCGGATACAAGGATATTCTTTACATCTATCTGGGCCTGAATACCGGCATATATAATATCGCCGCTGCCGGCTTATGGGCAACAGGTTCGATAGTTCTTTTTATCGGCCTCCTGATTACGGTTTACGCTGCGTATATTGAAGAAGAATTTTCACTGCTCAAAAAAGCATCGTACTTTACCATTAGTGGCGGGATCCTCCTGGGCTTATCTGCGATGTTTCGTTTTAATGGTGGCTATGCCATTCCCATTGGAATTCCGATCATCCTTATCATCGGGTGGTGGATGTACCAGGAAAATCTCGATAATGACGAAGATGACGAAGATAACGATGATAAAATGGCGTCAGACGATGATGGGAAAGAAGCACCGGATTCTTAAAAAGAGATCCAGTCTGCCTTATTCCCCCTCTGGTTTTCAGCACCCATTTTTAAAAACTTCTCACCGGAGCACTATTCTGGAACAACTATTTATCGTTCCGCCATCTACCTTTTAGTAGTGAATTCAACCCAATTTCCTCCGGGAGAAGCCCGATGATATCTGTTTTGTTTGTCGATGACAATACCGATCTTCTTGCGCAGGTGCGCTTGTTTCTGGAAAAGACCGGGGAGATAAAGATCGATAATGCCCATTCAACAAAACAGGCCATCGAGAAACTCAAAGGGCGCAATTACGATGTGATCGTTGCCTACGAGCAGCAGCCGGATGTAAATGGTATTGAATTTGTCTCGGAAATGAATGGGATCGAGTTCATCAAGTATCTCAAATCCGTGGGAAATGTAACCCCGGTCATCCTGCTCGGCAGGCGGGGCTCAGGAAAGGTTGCCGTTATGGAAGTATCCAACGGGACCGAGATAACATTCCCAAAGACCGGCGATATCCGCCCGCAGGTTTTTGAGATGATCAACCTGATCAAGCAGACCCTCCTGCGGAAGAAATCCGAGCGCGAGATCAAGGCGCAGAATGAGCAGCTTGCCGCCATTCTTTCTGCAACCCCGCTGGGGATCTTCCAGGCCCGCAATGGTATCATCGAATGGGTGAACCACCCGTTCCCGGCAATGCTCGGGTATGAAGAGTCGCAGCTGGTGGGAAAAGCGCTTAAGACCTTCCTCTCCTCTCCTGATGAGTATGATCTCCTTTCCCGGGAACTTCAGGTCAGGCAGGATGCTCAGGGGATCTCGCACACGAGCTGGCAGTTTGTGAAACTGGATAAAAAAACCATTACCTGCCAGCTCCAGGTAATTCCCCTCGATCCCCGCGATATTAATAAAGGCGGGACATTTGTTGTCACCGATATTTCAGAAAAACAGAAGATTTCTGATGCATTGAAGGAAAGCGAGGCCAAGTACCGGGAAGTCATCCAGAATACCCAGAGTATCATCATCCGGATGGATATGCAGGGCGTTATCACCTTCTTCAATCACTATGCGCTCTCCTTCTTTGATTATTCCAGTGACGAAGTGATTGGAAAAGACGTGAACAGCACCATCGTTCCGGCAAAGACCCGTTCCGGCAATGATCTCTCCACGATGGCTGATGATCTCGGTTTCAATGCTGACGGATATGCCGTCAACGTGAATGAAAATGTCCGGCGCAATGGCGACCGGGTCTGGATCGCCTGGATCAACAAAGCCATCCGCGACGATAAGGGGCATATTGTCGAGATTCTCTGTATCGGTCACGACATCACGGACCGGAAACGGGACGGTGTTGTGCGTATCAGCACGGATACGTGGAAAGACCTTGTTGTTGCAGACAGCGATGTGAAAGAGGAAGTCTTTGACACGGTTTTCCACATCTGCACGGAGATATCTATCGAGGGCCGGGAAGGAAAGCCGGTTGGAACCACTTTTCTTATCGGGGATACCAAGAACGTGCTGGAAAAGTCCCGCCAGATCATCTTAAACCCGTTCGAAGGACACAAAGCAGAAGACCGCCTGGTGATGAATCCCGGCCTTAAGGAAAACATCAAGGCACTGGCCCAGCTCGATGGTGCGTTTGTTATTACCGGGGACGGGTTTGTTGAATCGGTGGGACGCTATATTACCGTCGATACGAGCAGTGTCAAACTTCCGCCGGGAATGGGCACGCGGCATAACTCGGTAGCTGCGATTACGCAGGTAACAAAAACCGTAGGGATCGTGGTCTCCCAGAGCGGCGGGGTTATCACCATCTTCCGGAACGGGCAGATTTTAAAGAAGATCACGCTGTAACCGGGGCAGGACTCACGATTTGTGATCGTCCCTGCTGCACCGGCGCCCGTGGAACTCCTCCCAGCAGATATGCCGGCAGATATTACCTACCGCTTTGAACGCATCCTCAAGATCCGGGAAGTTGGGAATCCCGGAATCCCTTAATATCCGCAAGGGTGTCTTCATCGAATCGCCACCAATCATGCACCCGACAATCATCTTTTGCGTGCCTTTTGAAAACCGGACAAGCTCGTTTGCAACACGAATGGGATCGGAAATGGCAGAAGGGACTGCGATAATAAATGCGATATCCCAGAGTTCCTGGTTGCGGATCATCACATCAAAGGTTCGCGCAAACCGGTCTGCGCTTGCATCCCCGACCATATCGATGGGATTGCGCCGGTTCCAGTCCACGGGCAGGATAGAATCGAGTTCCTTGATCACCGTCAAGGGTAACTCCACGAGCTCGATTCCCATCAGTTCTGCGTAATCGGATGACAGGACCGCAAAACCTCCGGCATTGCTGATCACGATCGCACGGATGCCTTTGGGATATCCTTCCGAAGAAAGAAGTTCAGCAGTCTGGAATGCTTCGCGTATGGATCGCACCGGGATGATCCCGGATTGCAGGAAGGCGGCCTGGTATACCTCATAGCTGCCGGCAAGTGAACCCGTGTGGGATGCAGCTGTCATCTGACCGATTTTTGATGAGCCGGCTTTGATTGCAACAACCGGCATTTCTGGCGTTACCTGCCGAACAATCTCCATAAAACGCCTTCCATTGCGGATCTGCTCTACGTACATGATGATCGCTTTTGTATTCGGGTCCTCTGCGGCAAAGTAAATGTAGTCTTCAAAGGTGAGATCCGCCTGGTTCCCGACGCTGATAATTTCAGAAAAACCGATCTCTTCGGGCAGGCTCCAGTCCACTATCGTCGTGATGATTGCCCCGCTCTGGGATAAAAAGGCAAGGTTTCCCGGCTTGGGAGAGACCGGATCAAAAGTCGTGTTGATTCCCTGGTGAGGGAACATGATGCCCAGGCAGTTGGGGCCCATAATACGTATGCCGTATTGTCGCGCAATTGCGGTCACCTGATCTTCCAGTTCAATCCCCGCAGCCCCACTCTCCCGGAATCCTGAAGAGATGATCACTACCAGGGGTATTCCTTTCTTTCCGGCTTCTTCTACAAGTGAAGGGACTACTCTTGCCGGGACGACAATGACGGCAACATCGACCGGGCCGGGGATGGAGGTGATGGAAGGATAAGTGGTGCGGCCAAGGATTACCGGGTGTTTCGGGTTTACCGGGTAAAGTGTTCCGGGAAATGAGAGGAGGTTGCGAAGTACGGCATAACCTACCTTGTTCGGATCAGAAGATGCACCAATCAATGCGATGGATTTGATATCGAGCAGTTCTTTGGGAAGGGGCCGGACGGGTTCCGGTTCAGCCATGGCCGTTGTATCGTCCGTATAGAACCGTGCATCGACTGCACAAACTCCCTGCTCGTAGAGAATGACCGGATTGATATCGAATTCAACGATATCCGTACTGTCCATGAAAAAACGGGAAATGGTATCGATGAGCTGTACCAGTGCTTCCCGGTCCCGGGGGGGTTCATTGCGGTATCCCCTGATCAGCCGGTACCCGTTCAGTTCGTAGAGCATGGCATTGATGTCCGTGGTCGTGACGGGAAGTACCCGTATGGATACGTCTTTGATAAGTTCCACCAGCGTCCCTCCCATGCCGATGGTGATCACTTTCCCGAACGCCGGATCGATCCTCCCGCCGATGATGATCTCGAGACCTTTTTCGAGCTGCTGCTCGACCATAATCCCTTCAATCACTACAGATTGGTTATAGGCCCGGACATTACTGAGGATCTTGTCATAGGCGCCAAGCAGCACTTCGGTATTCCGGATCCCGGTAATCACGCCGCCGGCATCGCTTTTATGGACAATCTGGGGAGAGACAACTTTCAGTACCAACGGAAACCCTGTTTTTTCCGCAGCGGAAACAGCCTCGGAGATGGTAGTGGCAAGTGCATACCGGGGTATCGGTACGCCAATCTTTTGTAAAATCTCATACCCTTTTGCCTCGGAAATCAGTTGACGCGACATTGGTCCCTCTTATCCATTGGATACATGCAATGGAGTATTAAGTGTTGTTATTGTCGGGCCGTATCGGTTTAACGGGTTGCATAAGGCTGGTTTTTTCTCAGGCATGTGGCCATATCTGACAGGATCGGTAATAGTGCCGGATTTTTGTTATAGCGATACCGCATGAGCTCGGCAAGACTTCCCTTCTGGATCCGGTGCCGGATCACCGGCAGGTACTGGCGTTCGTCATCGGTGGCATGTTTCCATGCTTCGTTATACAGTTTTTCGAGTTCCGGCTTCAGCCCGCTCGTGCCATTTTGGATGGCATTCTCCATAAGTGCCAGGAGTGCATCCCGGTCGGTTTCAACCGGAAGCTTCCGGCACCGGAGCAGGGACCGGACAAATGCACAGACTGCCATATCCGAATGGATGCACTCCTGCTCATCAAGCGCCTTGATCTCAAGGCACTTTCTTGAGAACCGGATGATCAACCCGCTGGAATTGAGCCATTCCTCGCAGAGTATGCCGGCATCCTGCTCGCGCAGTTCCGTGAAAATCTCTTCCTGCGAGGTGCGGTAATCCCTGACCGACTGGATTGTTTCCGGTATAATCCCGTTGCAGATCCGTGGCATCTTTTTCTGGTTCTCGCGGTAGTACAACAGGCGGTTGTCCATGGAGCCTGTCAGTTTTCCTTCCACAAAAGGCGATGATGCAGTGATGGCGACCAGATAGGGGATCAGGCAGCAGAGCCGGTTATACTGGCTGATGAGATCCTGGCTGTTTTTGTACGAGAGATTGATCTGGAGCGCCTGGATGTTCAGCCAGCCATGCTGCCGCAGGTTAAAAAGCCGGTCGTACACCTCATAATATTCTCTCTCGTCATGGTCCCAGACCGCAGTCTGTTCCAGCCGGAGCAGCGGGTGCATGCCGAGACCCAGCAGCCGGTACTGGTCGGGAAATATCCGGAAAAATTTCCTTATTCCTCCCATCAGGTGGGCTTCAAGGACACAGAGATCTTCTGCGGGTGAACGGGGAATGATCTCAAGCACGGTCTTCTGGAGTTCCTTTCCCAGTTTTACATCCCCAAAGAGAATCTCGCCCTCGTATCTTCCGCAGATTGTCTTTATGATCTCATCAGAGACCGGTAAGGGATTAAACCGGCAATCATTGATGGAGAACTCATGCTCCGTGCCTGTCGTCATAATCAGGATTTATCGTGGTATTTCTGCCACTTTGTCAGTATCCGGCTCTTCAATGGCACAGATCACCGCAAGCTCGTCTTCGCTCAGGTTCCGGACAAGGTGGGTGATGCTCCTGACTGCGAGGTCGTACTGCTGTTGGTACGCCTCGGGCACTTCTTTTAACAGGCCGACAATCGGGCATATCCGCTCATGTTTGAGGTAAATTGCGATCATGTCACCGTTCATATCAAAGGTAAACGGCCCGGACCGGCAGGTCTCGGGCTTGATGGCATGAATGCTGCATTTACCATTCTTTGAGAGGACACATTCACCATTTTCCCGGGTTTTCAACCGCTTGTACCCGACAAATTCAAAAACATCCGGAGAGACCCCGGCCGTGGTCAGCCGTTCACAACACGCGGATGATACCGGGGGATGGGCCTCATCGCAGCAGTGACCGCCGCATTCCATACAGATAGTTTCAGCTCGTAATAACCAGTCTTCCATAAAAAATCACGCTGCAAAAAGATGGGATATAATATTCTCAAAAACACGGGGGTAACAATCGTCCTCCCCGCTCTCAATAGAGGGGTTGTCATTCACTTCAATCACGTACGCATCTCCGTTATTATTTTTGATATCCACGCCATATAGCCCCCGGCCGATGGCATTGCCCGCATCGATTCCCAGCTGGATCACGTGGGGCGGGACCTCTTCGGGAGGCACACTGTCAACCCCGCAATACACGATATGGCCGTTGACCGAGGCCTGTATCTTGAACGTGACCGAAGGTATCGTGTATTTGCACGCATAGAGCAATTTGCCGTCCAGCACCCCGATCCTCCAGTCATATTTGCTTTCTATGTATTGCTGGACAACGATCCAGTCCGAGAGCTTGATGAACCGGTGGGCCACCTTGAAAAAATCTGCAATATCATTCACTTTTTCGACACGAAGCGAGAATGACGTGGAAGGCTCTTTCAACACAAGGGGGGTGCCGAGTTCATCGAAAAGTTTTGTGACCCGTTCGACATTCAGTTCCTGTTTTGGCAAAAAGACGGTCTTTGGAAGCGAGATGTTCTTTTTGATCAACCGGGAGTACATGTTGATCTTATCCGAACAGCACCGGATCGATTCCGGGTCATCGAGGACCGGGATACCATGAAACCTGGCCATCTGTGCAGCTACGTACGTGATGTTCATCGGGTCGGTCCGGGCCCGGATGAAGAGTGCATCCATCTTTTTGATCTTGTGGATGTCTACCGGGAAGATAAAATTCGCCGTATGCCCCAGGGACTCGGCCACATCCCGGCACCGGATCAGGGCGTTTAACTGCTCGGAATTCGAAAGGGTTTTCCGGTCAACAAAGATGCCCAGCCGGTTCATAGGAACTCCTGGTGGGTCAGGTACGCCTCAAGGATTACGCGTTCGTTCTCCGGCAGGTGAGAATAGCGGGTGGGAGACAGGGAAGAAAGGGTATAGTGGCCCCTGTTTTTCACCAGTACCATCTGCACGAGTGGAATAGCAAAGAGGGCATAGATCTTCCCTGCAATCTGCGCTACCGCATCATTCTGACCGGTCGTCTGTCCGAATATTGCCGTGCACTTGCAGATCTCCGCACCTTCATCCAGTTTCTGGTAACAGAACGGGTATTTTCCCTTGTTGGTGAGGTGCCTGACCGCTTCTTTTGCGGTCTCATTGTTATACACTGCCGCATACTCCGATGAAGTGGCAAAATAGTTCAGGCCATAGATGATGGCCGGGAGCGGCACATAGGCCTGTGAGATTGCCCATTCACAGACCGGGATACCGGCAAGTTTTGCCCGTTCAAGGCAGATAGGCACCACAAATGCATCAATCACTGCACTGCTTGAGGGTAGTATATTCTCTCCTCTCATCTCCCTCTGCAGGATGGTATAGTACGTATCGGTCTTGTACGAATAATCTTCACTGACTACGTGAGACTGCTCACCCCGTTTGAGAATAAACAGGGAATCTTTCAGCAGCACATGGTTTTTCCTGCCGTTTGTTTTTGCAGGAGGTTTTACTGCCGCTATTCCGGGTGAAAGGGATTGTGCGGGCTTGATGGTTGCAGCCAGGAAGGCGTTGGCCAATGCAACAGCGCCGTAACCTTCGTACTGCTGGAGAGATATTTTTTCCGGGAACGGGGTTTTTCCCACCCTGTTGTTCATAGGCCCATCAACCCGAAAGAACAGCGGCCCTGAACAACCGGGCCGGTTACCCTTACATTGCCCGGCAGGGTCAGGTGAAATGGATCCCGGCTGGAAGAGTACAGGAGCCCCTCCCTGTCGAAACAATCAATTCTTCGTTCTCTACCCTGAGTGACAGGGTATACAATAAAATCGGTAAGAGACACCGGATGGTGCTCTTCATCGTCATCTTCAGCGAGACAATCGGTCATATGGAACACAAATCCAATAATACATGGATTGGATTATCGTTGATAGCTATACGCAGTGCTGTTTAAAGAATTTTGCATGAGCGTTGAGGAAAATGAGCGTGATTCATATCATGAGCCTCTCTGTTTAACCGCCAATTCGCCCATTGCCCGTCAGGCAAGCGCGTATTGTATGAATTATCGTCATGGATATGCAATGATGAGCATAAGATTGATTACTTTCTATAACCATCAGTAATCAGGATGCATATACCAACTCCCGAAGAACTTCGCACGCGCCGCGAATCACTGGGCCTGAAACAGACTGAACTGGCCCGGCGGGCAGGTATCAGCCAGTCGATGGTAGCAAGGATCGAAGCAGGAAATGTAGACCCCCGTATCAGCACGCTCAACAAGATCATCGTTGTGCTCAACAGCGCCGAGCCCAAGAAGATCAAGGCATTGCAGATCATGCATATGCCCGTGCTCTCCGTCCAGCCGCAGGACGCAATCACCCGCGCAGTTGAGATCTTTGAGAAAAACAATATCTCCCAGCTGCCGGTCATTGAACGGGGCGTTCCTGTCGGGTGCATTTCAGAAACCGTGATCGTCAAGGCAATCGAGCAGCAGCGTCTCCACAAGACTCACCTGTTCATTGTGCGGGATTTCATGGAACCGGGATTTCCCACCGTACCCCCCGATATGGATGTTGAGACGGTGATCAATATCCTCCAGCAGAACCACGCAGTGCTGGTAGTAGAGGGCAGGATTGTCCGTGGCGTTATTACCAAGCATGACCTGATCTCGCTGATTGTCTGATCCCCTCATTTTTCCCTGCCTGATATCCCTTTTAACAGAATATCCTCCCGAATAGCTGGAAAGACCTGCAAACGCAATGAGAAGAATATTTATAGCAATACTTTAAGGATTAGATATCAAGGTTTAATCCATTAAGGAGGTGTATCACATGTCAGAAGAGTCAAATGAGATCAGCAGTATGACCGTAATCGGAATCGGTATTGTGATATTTGTAGTGATTGTCGGATTTTGGTACCTGTTCCTCAAATAACAGTACTCAAAAAAAAATAGTACGCCTTTAAAAAATTCACCTTTTTAAAGTTTTGAGACGAGATCCCGGAGAATGGCGCCGGGATCTTTGGCTTTTACTACGCTTGATGCGAGCAGCACGCCATCTGTTCCGAGATCTACGGCAATCTTCACACATTCCCCTGACTGGATACCCGCACCGGTCAACACTTTTACCTTTGGATTTACGGCATGCACTGCGGCAACCGAGCGCTTTATGATATCGGGATTTGCTTTTGAGACCGAGACCCCGCTGCCGATAAGTTCCGGTGGCTCAATGGCAACGTAATCCGGACCGAGTGCCGCGGCCCCGGCACTGGCCGCTTCGTTGTTTGTGCAGACCACTGAGATGAGTTTATGCGCTGCAAGGCCCCTGACCGATGCTTCGATATCGGCAAGTGTGAGGCGCCGTTCCGAGTGGTTCACGAGCGATCCGGCAGCACCGGCAGTTTTAATTGCATCGACCGTGATATGCCCGGTATTTGCGCCGGGTTCGCACCCGTCCACGTGCTGTGCATAGACCGGAATGGCAAAGTGGTGGCTGAGCGGATGGAGATCAATATACGAAGGTGCGATGCCAATAACCGCCCCGCTTTCGCGCGCCACGAGTTCTGCCGCCTGTGCGATCATGTGGGCACGGTTGCCCATTCCCTCCCGGTATGTTTTCAGGTTGACAAGGATCAGTGGTGAAGCCATTTCTGCTACTCCTTTAATGATTTTTTAGTCCTGTTTACACGATTGATCTTTTTTACCTGATGAAGGTTTTTAAAAATACCCCCTCAGTGCAGAAGCGTGTTCTTATGATTCTTTGAGCCCCCGGATGAAATGACCCGCGGTAATCTCATCGCAGGAGATCCTTTTAATCCGGTCTTTGAGTGCCTGCAACGGTTTTCCCGTGACGGGTTTTTGGGCTGCAATGATGTCCAGAGCTTCGCGGTATATGCGAGTCATCTCAAGGACATAGGCTGCGGGTCTTCCCCGGGCATCGATCACGACCTCGCTGATACCCATGTCCTGGATTTCCGGGAGGTGATCCAAAAGGCAGAGCTCAGCGGCGTTGCCGATATGGGTCCTGCATTCGCTGTCCATGCGAACCGGAAAAACATGGCCGGTGGAGTCCCGGATCCCGTAAAAGATTCCCGGCACTTCTTGCAGTTTTTCTGCAGCACCCCGGCAGTGCAGGAAGGGTTCCAGCAGGCAGTCATCGGTAATGATTGCCTCACTGACACCCTGCACAATCAGGGCAAACCGGGTGTCAGGCCCCTGTGATCGGGCAGCAGAGATCAGGAGCCGTATTTCATCCCGGGAAAGTTCCGGCGAAAGGGTGAGCAGGTGACAACGGGAGGAGAGTTTTTCTGCCGTTGCATGGTTGAACACATTGAGACCGGTTGCCCCGGAGATTTTACCCTTTGGTGCGATCCGGTGAAGAGCATCGATCATGCCCGGGTTTTCCACCATGATTCCTGCAATTCCTCGCTCCGCTATCTGCGGCACCTGCGGAAGAACCCTGTCGGAAAATGCGGTCCGGGTTATCCGGGGAAATTTCCAGACAAGCGGGATGTCATGGGCCCGGCACTGTTCAACGGCAGCCACGATCTGCTCTTCTGTATCGGCTTTCCGGGGTTGACTGCTGCACGAAACCTTACCGGAAACCGGTATGTCCGGTTCGAAATATACCCGGTTACCTCCGGACTCTGCTGCTGCCCGGACCGCTTCGGGAGTATCCACATATACAGCAAGACAGAGCGGGACCATTGGTTTGACAGGGGAAATGGAAGTGTGTGTCGCAGGATAGTTGGCCTCCAGTGCCTGCCAGCGGGACGTTGCCTGTTCAACCAGTTCTGCCGGTGGGCGGGATGCAGCTACAAGGGCAGATTCAGCGAGTGCAAGGAACTCTCTTCGTGCCCGGTTCAGGTCCGCAAGCGGGGCGAAGAGATCACCCCGGTACTGCACATTCACCGCTTCAATGACAAACGGGGTGCCTCCGCTCTTTCTCATCTGCTGTTCCATCTGTTCAGCAGTGAGCGGCCGGGATTCTGCCGGTACGAGCGTGATACCCGGTGTATGGGTAATGGCGATTTCCCGCCCGCTGCCCGTGTGGATACAGCCATCGAGTATCAACCGGCCGTTGTCCTCCACACGAACGGTCAGATCGAGCGGCACCGGGTGGCGCAGTGCTGTCGCAGGGCGGCTGATGATCTGCCGGGCATGGGCTGCCTGGTCAATGGATGACGTGATGTATACCCGGGTGCCCGGACTCACTGGCTGCGGGACGGCAAGTTGGATCTCTCCTCCAGTCCGGGTCGGGACGGTATTAAGAGCGAACCCGAACTGCTCATCCGGCCGTTCATAATCCTTGAAAAAAAGCCCGTCTCCGGGCTTTGGGATCATCCCGCTCTCGAGCTTGATCGATGCACTTCTCACTTTTGCATCATACCGGCTTACCTTCCCGATATACAATCCCCGGTTGTCGGGAGCATCCCGGCCCATGAGTGCCCGGTGCCGGTCCCCAAAGAGATAGCCGGACGTAAAACCCCGGTTGAACGCGAGGAGGAGATTATCCATCTCGTCCGGGAGAGGTGTCTTGTCCCATGCTGCAATGGCATCGAGAGCCCGCCGGTATGCAGCTACGACCGTTGCCACATACTCAGGAGATTTCATCCTTCCTTCAATCTTGAGCGAAGCAACCGGGGAAGCAACCAGTGCCGGCAGGTGCCGGTACGTGCAGAGATCCTTTGGCGAGAGGAGATACTGCCCTTTGCCGGGAATTACCTGCACCGGTCCCGGTCTTCCATACGCATCGGTAGTGGCAGTGACCGGCGTGTAGGGTTTCCGGCACGGTTGGGCACACATCCCCCGGTTCCCGCTCCGGCCCCCGATGACAGATGAAAGAAGGCATTGCCCGGAATACCCGTAGCAGAGTGCCCCGTGGGCAAACACTTCGAGCCCGACACCGGAATCCTTTGTATCGGTGGCAATCTGCTCCACTTCTGCCAGCGCAAGCTCCCGTGCAAGCACAACCCGGGAAAATCCCTGTTCTGCTGCCCATCTCACGCCTTCTGCATTGTGGATGGTCATCTGGGTGGATGCATGGATAACGAGTCCGGGGATGATCTCCCGTGCCAGTGCCGCGATCCCGATGTCCTGGATAAGGACTGCATCCACACCCAATGAATACAACCAGATGAGATAGTCAACCGTCCCGGCAATCTCCCGGTCATGGATGAGGGTATTGACCGTCACATAGACCCGCACATCGCGGGCATGGGCAAAGTTCACTGCCTCTTCGATCTCCGCATCGGAAAAATTGGCAGCAAATTTCCGGGCGCCAAACCGCTTCCCGCTCAGGTAGACCGCATCAGCTCCCGCGGCAATGGCGGCACGGAATGCTTCGGGAGAGCCGGCCGGGGCGAGCAGCTCGGGCAGGGTTTTTTTTGCAGGAGTTTTAGCAGGTGCGGTCAAAACGATTCCTCGTCAGGGGAAGATGATGCTGAATAATCCGAGTGTTGCAAGGATAAGGATGAGCGAGATCGCAATATATCCTCCCATGGTCAGGAGAATCGAATAATCCCGGCGCCATGCACAGACCCACGAGACCGGAGGGCAGACATAGAACCCGAGCGTGAGGACACAGGGAACAAGCCCGTATATGCCATATTTTGAAAGAAGTTCGGATTGCTTTGCCTTCTCCTCTGACCGTGCAAGAAATCGTCCCACCCGATCGGAATGCCGGCCCAGCGTATCGAACAGGTCGAAGAGAAACAGGATTATTCCCAGCGCAACCGAGGTAAGCACCCCGAGGACAAATACCGGGTGAAGGCCAAGACCGATGCCGATGGGAGCTGCACCATATTCGATGATGAGCGTACTTGCGATGAGAGCCAGTGTCGCCGGAACTGACTGGGAGAAGATGACGGCTGCAACAACCGGAAGGAGAACAACGAATCCCAGGCATTTTGCAATCGCACCGGTAACCGGGCGGATATAGGGGGGAATCGCGCTGCAGTCCATGGATCTGGTAGATCTATCTGCTTAAAAAGGGATAAACTGGTATCTTCCGGCAGACTGCAAAGAACCTGCCCGTGAGATACACTCTCCGGACAGATTGCCCGCAGGGTTGTCCGGGGTATCTTTTTGTGAATAGCCGGCCAACACCACGGTACATGAAGATCGTTGCAGCGCTTACGGATCCGCGCCTGGCATCCCGGGCACAGGAACAGGGCGCCGATATGATTGAACTCCGGTTCGACCTGATGAAAGGGGATCCCAAAAAGCTGGTGCAACAGTGCAAAAAAACCTGTTCGCTGCCCATAATTGCTACCCTGCGCTCCGGGCGTGAGGGCGGGCAGTTCTTTGGCGATGGCGCGGAATGGGAGAAGAAGATCCGGCCGATCATCTCCCTTGTCGATTACGTGGACGTGGAACAATCGTTTGTAAAAAATGCTGTCTCCGTAAAGGAAGCAGGCACAAAGATCATCGCGTCCCACCATGCACCCATCATGATGCCTCTCCATGTGCTGTTTGTCATGGAACGCGAACTCCGGGCATACGGGGATATTGTCAAGATTATTATGACGCCGTCAACTGCCGATGATGTCATCGAGCTTATCGCGTTCACGCACGCAGTGAAACAACCGATCTGCTGTGGGGTCATGGGCTCTGCGTTCCGCTATGCCCGGGCAGTGCTGCCGCTTTTTGGCTCTGAACTGGTATACTGTCACATGGGGGAGACCACAGCAGAGGGACAGTACACGGTCGAAGAATTTGTCCAGCTGAAGAAACTGCTGCTGGGATAATTTTTTTAGATTTTTTTCTGCTGATAATGCAACCAGCACAATATGTGCTGCGGGAAATACATCGCAAGGCAGGATGCATCCCTGATCTCAATTTCCTCTTATGCATAAGCTATAACTATTCCGGTGAAAAAGAGCGTTACTACAATACGTCCGCCGGGAAACGAACTCATCTGGGGATGATTAAGTTCTATGCAAGAGACTGATCCAAAAAGTCCGGATAAAAGCATTGTCAGCTGGGTTACTCCGGAATGGCTTGATGCGCACCGGAACGATCCCGGGCTGGTTATCATCGATTGCCGGCAGAACAGTCATGCCTATTTTACGGAGCATATCCCCGGTGCCATCTACCTCCATGAAGGATTGCTCCGGATGCATATCGGCGGGATGCCGGTTCGCTGGATTCCTGCCGAAGCGGCACAGGTGCTGTTCCGGACGCTTGGGTTGGGGCAGGATAATCCGATCGTTGTCTATTCAGCGAACCGGCCGGCAAATGCATCCGCCGCAGCAGCCGGTGACGGTATGGAAGCCGGGATCATCGCCTATTCTCTTGTCCGGTTCGGGTGCCGGCGGGTGATGATACTCGATGGCGGGCTCGAACAGTGGCGGGCCGAAGGCTACCCTCTGGCACAGGATTTTGGGGTGTCCACCCCGTCGCCGTTTATGGTTGAGGTGCCGGTTAATCTTTTCATTGGGTACGAAGAGTGCATCCGCATCAAAAATGACCCCGCCGTAGTACTGCTGGATACCCGGCCGGCAGCGTGGTACGAGGGGCAGGGGCCATGGAGAAGACCGGGTCATATTCCCAGGGCAGTCAACCTTCCGGCAATCCGCCTGCTGGATCCGGATAATCCTACTCTCTTAAAACCGGAAGGAGTGATCCGCGCTATCCTTGCCGGATCGGATATCTCGCCGGAAAAGAGGATTATCTGCTCCTGTGGCACGGGACGGACCGCAGTTACTGTGTTTCTTATCCTGAAATGGTATCTCGGGTACCCGGATGTGGTGATGTACGAAGGCGGGTTTACCGAATGGGTCTCGCACATGGAAAATAAAACGGTGACCGGCATGTTGCCCCGGTGAACCTCCCACATTTTTACCTTTCGTTATCCAGAGCCTGCACGGAATCGATTTGGTTTCTTTTTGCCACGCCATATCTCACTCGTTCGTGCATACTCCTGCTGGCGCAAATCAGAAATAGAAACAAACAACAAGCCTTTAGCTATGAATCGTGTGAAAACCCTGATACCCGCTCTCGTAATCCTGCTGTGCATCCTCTCATCGGGCTGCACTTCCGATGCCGGTGCACCTGCTCCTGCAACAGCGGTGCCTACGCCCGTACCCACTACTGAACCGGTGATTGTCACCCCGCCAACAGCGACCCCCTCTGTAATCCCGACAACCGAACGCATCCAGACCATGCCCGGTGACCAGCAGGTAAATGTGGTGCTCTCAAAAGATCGTCCAACATCGGAAATCCATTTACAATACCAGGGCGGACCGGGAGAGAGATTCACTAATAAGATCCTCATGCGGGTATACACTTCAGATGGTACTTCCACGGAATATGTGATGAGTGATGGTAAGAAACCCCTGCCCGGCGATGAAATTATTGTCCAGGGCACAAAAGCAAATGACCGGTGCGAGGTTTTTGTCATATCTGCCGGAGTCCGCTATAAGGTGCTGGACGAACTCGCACTTGGTGGCGGGTATTATTAGAAAAATCCTTATTTTGAAGAATTGTCTTTGCCAGAAAGTATCGCTTTTCTACAGATCTGAGATTTACAGTCTTCGCGGCATTTATCCGTCATAAAAGAAGAATTTTTTTATTGGATTGTCATAGTCAATTGTCTGTTAATAAAAAAAACACCGGGAAAAATGGTTGTGGAATATTATGGTATTCCCCCGGCAGACCATAGGAAGTACGGAGGATCGTGAGCATCAATGAGCGAATCACCGGTTAATGTGTACATGTATCCTCCCTCGACTTCGTACTGGCCTCTCCCATTCAATATATAGGTACATTTTTCACTCGGATCACCGGAACAACTCAGTGATTTTCCCATAGGCCATCCGGGAGAGTATCCCCATTTGTAGGTCCCGTCAGAAAAGAACCGGTAGCATTCTGTTATTTTGGTGGATGCCGTCCCGATATTCATCGTAGTATCCCGGCACCAGTACCCGTCAGTAATCTTTCGTTCTGCGGATGTGTCCGGGGTTGGGAGGGCAGTTGTTTCTGGTGTTTCTGTTGTTATTTGCGGAGTTGGCGTTACGAGGACCGTCACATATACGATTTGCGGGGTCGGTGTAACTGCGGAAGTCTGGTTTTCCCCGGTACATCCGGCAGTTACCAGGACTGCCACCAGTAATACGATAAAAAGAATATATTTCATAGTTTGTTCTTTTCTTATCAGTGATTTTATATATTTTCCGTTGGGTTGGCCCGGCTGGACAGAATAATCTTAGAAAAAACTGTGATGGGATTACTGTCCCAGCCGCTGCTGGAAATGCTTTTAACACCGTCGAAAAAAGGAAAAATTACGATAATGAGGAGAATGATGGCAAGGATTATCGCAGGGATTCCTGTCCGGGTAGCACCCGGGTCCGTGCCATCATATCAGGATTCCCTGTACTGGTTCTTACCCGGGGTGTTTTTACTTCGTGTATTTCCCCTGTTCCAGCACGCAGTCGATGAGCACGAGTGCCAGCATGGCTTCAGCCACCGGTACGATGCGGGGGACAATGCAGGGATCATGCCTGCCGCCAACAGATATCTCGCAAACATTGCCGTGGATGTCACGGGTCTGCTGGAGCTTTGCAATGGATGGTGTGGGTTTGACGGCAATTCTCACGATAATGTCCTGCCCGGATGAGATTCCGCCGAGAATCCCTCCCGCATGATTACTTGAAAATCCGTCAGCCGTCATCGGGTCGTTGTTCCCGCTGCCGAACGTTCGTGCAACAGCAAATCCGTCACCGATTTCAACACCTTTGACTGCGCCGATTCCCATCATCGCGCCGGCGATCAGGGCGTCCAGTTTCCCAAAGACCGGATCGCCAAGACCAATGGGGCAGCCGGTTGCGGTCAGCTGCACGATGCCGCCAACAGAATCCCCGGCTGCCTTTGCGTCAAGGATCTCTTGTTCCATCTCTGCTGGATCGGTTTTGCCATGCACTTCGCTGATGGTCCCCTTAACGGCAATCCCCCGGGCAGCAAGGCACTTCATTGCCACGGCAGCGGCTGCCACCCGTGCGAGTGTTTCGCGTCCTGAACTCCTGCCGCCGCCCCGGTGATCCCGGATGCCGTACTTTTCCTGGCACGTGAAATCAGCGTGGCCCGGGCGGAATTTCTCCCGGAGTTCCTCGTAGTCCTTTGACTGCTGGTTCTCGTTCCTGACCATAAGGGCTATCGGTGTGCCGGTGGTCATTCCTTCAAATACGCCGGAAAGAATCTCGATTTTATCGCTCTCCTTGCGGGGCGAGCTGAGCGGCGACGTGCCCGGGCGTCTCCGGTCAAGGAGCGGCTGGATATCGTTCTCTGCAAGTGCCAGGCCGGCCGGGCAACCGTCAATAACAACGCCGACTGCCGGGCCGTGGCTCTCTCCGAATGTTGTGATCCTGAAATTTCTGCCAAAGGTGTTCATGCTACCAGCTCCCTGATTACGCTGTCCGGGACATCGATGCCAAAGTTGAGATAGAACTGTTCACGCGCCTGGTGGATGAACAGCTCGGTGCCGAGGATGGTGTGACACCCTTTCTTCCGGGCTGCCTGGATGAGAGGAGTCACCGGAGGGGTGTAGACCAGATCGTAAATCGTCATGTTGGGCTGAACCTGATCCTCGCGAAGCGGGCTCCGGGTATCCGGTTCCATGCCCAGCGGGGTGGCATTGACCACCAGGTCCGGTTTTATGCTGTCAAAGGAATCCCAGTCGGCTGACTTGCAGCCCAACCGGTCGGCCAGCGCTTTTGCCGTTGCCGGTGTCCGGTTCAGGATGGTCACCTCCATATCGAGGTCGACCAATGCATACGCAGCAGCCGCAGCTACCCCCCCGGCCCCGAGCAGCACCGCTTTTACCCCCTTCAGGTGGACGAGGGGTTTTCTGACACCCAGCCAGTCGGTGTTATAGCCGATTGCTGTCCCGCAGGCAAAGACCACGCTGTTCACGGCACCGATCGGTTGGGCCGCGTGTTCATCCACCTCATCGACATACTCCATCACGTCCTGCTTGAACGGGATCGTTACCGAGAGTCCTTTTGCATCGGTGCACCGGGCCACCCGCATGATCTCATCGATCTCCGGGTCTTCAAACCAGGTGTAGTGGTAGTTGAGGCCATAGCGTTCGAAGAGCGCGTTGAAGAGTGCCGGGCTCTTGCTGTGGGCGCAAGGGTAACCGGCTACACCCATGACCCGGGTCTGCGGGTCACGGTCATCGCCCGTAAGCACCTGTTCCAGTTTTGTGAGTGCGGGGGGTGGAATCCGCCCTGTCCTGAAGAATTGCACAGCGGTAGTACGCTGCTCCAGCGTGGAATTCCCAAAGGCAAGGAAATGCAGCACCTTCTCTGCTGCAGCCTGAGCCGTTGTCTCGCTGGTGTCTACGCAGAAATCCGCTGATGCGTAATAATTCTGGCGGCGGCGGTCCAGGAGTTCGGCAATCTCTTCCCGGAGCGGGAGGCTGGTCAGCGGCGGGCGGGGGGATCTTGCCAGCCGCTGTTCGATGGCATCGATATCTGCGGTGAGGAGGATCATGACACTCTGCCGGCGCAGGTGCTCCATGTTCTTTGGATCGATCACGGCTCCGCCACCCGTGCTGATCACAACATTGTCGGGGGGAAGGGATGCTATCACCTCGCGTTCCATGGCCCGGAACCGTTCCTCGCCCTCCTCGTGAAAGATGGAGGGAATGGACCTGCCGGTCTTTGCCTCGACCTGTGCATCAGTATCGAGCAACGGCACGTTCAGCCGGTTGGCAAGGACTTTTCCCACTTCAGTCTTGCCCGTTCCGCGAAACCCGGTGAGTACGATCCGCTTCATGGCAGCACCCCTGCCTGTTTCAGCATGAGCCAGAACTCCGGGAATGACTTGTTCACGCACTCTGCGTTTTCTATGGTAACTCCCCCGATACCGCAGCCCAGTACGGCAAAACTCATCGCGGTGCGGTGATCGTTTGCCGGGTCTATCGTCCCGCCATGCAGGGGGGCAGGTCGTATCGTGATGCTGTCATCCGATACCTGCACGTCCCCGCCTAGCAATCGCAGCCGCTCTGCGGTACTACTGATACGGTCACTTTCCTTGAATTTTAAATGTCCGATGCCCGTGAGGGTGGTGGGCGTGCCGGCCATTGCTGCCACCATGCAGATGGTCTGAACCGTGTCGGGCGATGAGCTCATGTCGAACGTGATGCCGTTGAGTGCACCGGATTTCTCCACCGTAACCGACTTCCCGCCATAGGTTACCTTACACCCCATTGCCTCTAACGCGTCGAGGAACCTGCGGTCGCCCTGCACGGATGCGGGGGCCAGGTTCTTTACCATCACTTTCCCGCCGCAGATGGCGGCAAGGGCAAAGAAGTACGAGGCGGAGGAGTAGTCGCCCTCTACGGTATAGCGCCGGGCTTTGTAGCGGTCAGCGGTGCTGACAACGAACCGCTCGTAACCGGTCCGCTCAACCTTTGCCCCGAACGCTTCCATTACGCTGAGCGTGATGTCGAGGTACGAGGCCGATGCCGGTGGGGTCGGGATGATGACTTCGACTTCCTTTTCCGCATAGGGAGCCGCCATCAGGATTGAGGAGATGAACTGGCTGCTCATGGAGCCGTCGATCACCACCGGCCCACCAAGCAGTTTCCCGCTCACGCGGAGCGGGGGGTAACCGTCTTTTTGCAGGAATTCCACAGTCCCGCCAAGGGCCGGGAGAGCCCCGGCAAGGGGCCCGATAGGACGTTCCTGCATACGGGCGCTACCGGTCAGGGTCACCGGGAACTGGCAGAGCAGGGCAAGGTTGGTCAGCAGCCGGAGGCTGGTGCCGGAGTTGTCGAGGTCAAGGGTTGTCGGCCTGCGGTTCGGCAGGGATCCCCTGCAACCGGTGACCAGCATCCTTCCCGGCTGGTCTTCAATAACAGCGCCGAGCAACCGGAGGGCTCCTTCGGTCAGCCGGGTATCTTCCGCTTCAAGCGGTCGGAAGATGGTGGTCTTTCCTTCGGCAAGAGCTGCTGCTATGAGTGCCCGGTGGGTGTAACTCTTGGATGATGGTGCGGTTACTTCCAGGTCCACGCTGGTGACCCGTGCGGGAGTGACTATCATGATTCCACCCCGATCTTCCGGTAACAGCCGAGTTCCTTGACCCCGGTGATGGTTTTGAGTTCTTTGATTGCTTCGGCAGTCTTTGCCGACCACGTGGTATCGAGGAAGAAGACGTATTCGCCAATCTTCCGCTTGGATGGCCGGGACTCGATCCGGGTCAGGTTGATCTTCCTTTTGGCAAAGGCTTCGAGCAGGTCATGGAGCAGGCCGGACCGGTCCGCGTTGGGATCGATGAGGATGCTGCACTTTTCCGGGGTTTTGTCCGGCAGGGGGGCAGGGGAGATCCGGACAAACCGCGTGGTATTGCCGGCATTGTTCTCGGTGTTCCGGACGAGCACGGGCAGGTGGTAGAGCCCGGCCGCAATGACCGGGATGAGGGCGCCTGCGTTCGGGGTCTTTTTTGCCTCCAGCGCACTCGATGCATTGCTGCTCGTGTGGATGACCGGCACGCCCCACTTCTCAATTGCTTCGCTGCACTGCTCGTGGGTCTGGGGATGGGCGTAGATGACACGGATCTCTTCCAGCGGGACGAGCGAGGCTAAGTTGTGGTGGATGGGCATGTACATCTCTCCTGTAATGAATAGCGGGTGCCGCGAGAGACCGTCGAGCGTCTCGCCCACACTTCCCGCCTCGGAGTTCTCCATCGGGACAATGCCGTCCCCGTCGCCTCTCGCTACTGCGGCCATGATGCTGTGGATGGTGGGGAGTAAGACGATCTCTCCGGGTTTTACGAGGTTCAGTTTCAGGGCCATCTCGTGGGAGAACGTGCCTTCCGGTCCGAGCGTGAGGAGTTTCATCGGTTCACCATGCATTCGATCAGGGCATCGGTTGTCTTCTGGCCCTCCTCGCAATAGCTGCCAAGGTGGCGGCTGTTCTTCTCAAAGAATGCCCGGAACTGCTCCGGGTCTTTTGCATCCACGATCGCGGCGAGGTCTGCTGCGGAACTCCGGCAGGCTGCAAGGACTTCCGGCACATAGGGGTTCTGCTGGAGGATGTCGGCATAGAGCGCGGGGTCCTGCGAGAGGAGCCGGCCCACGAGCGAGAGCTCGATCTGGTATACGGGGCTCTCGAACTGTCCGGTCTTCATGAGGTCCACGCCAAGCCTGCGGACCGTGTCTGCCATACAGAGCGTGACAAAGTGCGTGAGGCCCTGCACCACGGCCACGATCCGGTCATGTTCTTCCGGCGTTGCAATCGTGCAGATCGCGCCCTGCGCCTCAAAGATCCCGATAAGTGCTGCCACGCGGGCTTCGTCTGCCCGGGCCGGACAGACAATGATGGTCTGGCGGCTGATGGACTTCACGGTCGGCCCGAACATCGGGTGGAGACCGATCACGTCCGCTTCAGACCTGAGCATTGCTTCCACGGGTCTCACCTTGAGCGACGTGAAATCGCAGAGGAGCTGGCCGGGCCGCATGAGCGGTGCGATTGCTTCGATGACCTTTACCGTTTCCCGGATCGGGACCGAGATGATCACGATATCGCACTGCCGTGCAATGTCGGCACCGGTGACTGTCGTCTTTCTCCCGGAGACCAGCACTTCGTACCCGACGTTTTCAAATACCCGGGCAAAGAGCCTGCCCATCCTGCCGGTACCCCCGATGATGCCTGCCTTCATGGTCACTTCTCGCGGATGGTCTCTTTTACGGCCATCCCAAAATGCCTGCCGCCTTCAAGGGCGCAGCCCATAATTTTGTCACCCGGGGCAAGGTGCACGACCGAGATCGCGCTCCCGTCCTCCTTAACAAGGCGTATCGTCTCTGCGTTCTGGAGCACGAGGCTGACCTTGGCTTTCCCGGCTGCTGCTTCCACGAGCAGGAGCGGGCGGCGTTCGATCTTGGTCCTGCCGATGACGACCGTATGTGCGGTCCCTTTCGCATCAGAGACCAGCACCTGCCCGCCAATGGAGAGATCCGAGAGGTACGCGGTCTTACCATCGGGGAGCAGGATGTAGGCATGCACAGCGCCGGCATTCACCCGGAACGGGCGCGGGGCAACGTAGGGATTTTCCAGCGTTTCGGCGTGGACGAGCAGCATGGCCGACGAGGTATTGCCCATCAGCATGCCCTCGCCATCGGAGAGCATCGAGCAGGTGTCCACGCAGACCCGGTCTCCCATACCGACCGGGTGGATTTTTGTGACCGTGAACGGAATGAGGCCGACTTTTCCGGTCGTGCTCTTGAGGATCGCGGCCACTGCTTTGACCACGGCGGGATCGGTCGTGCTGAGGAGGATGCCGTACACGCCTTTCTCCAGCACATGGATTGCCATCTCGGTCTCTGCCACGTTCTTTACCCGGGCGATGATGTGGTCTGACTGGGCCACGAGATTTTCGAGTGGGATGACGGTCCAGTCGCTCGTGGTTACGATGACGGGCTGGTGCTTCCCGAGCTGTGCCGCCTTGTTCTCGCTGGCCTTATCGGTGATAGTGCATTCCGTGACATCGGTGCCGGGCCTGATATCGCCATCCGGTGCAATGGTTGCGATCCGGCCAAGGCGCTTGACATCTTCGGCCTTGTCAACAACCAGTGCATCCGCACCGCTCTCGATGGCCGTTGTTGCAATCTCCTTGTTCCAGGGGCGGACGTCGACCCAGAACTGTTTCATTTGTGCTGCTCCAGCGCCTTTGCCGGGTCCACGTTGTGGTGCACCACGTTGCAGAGTGCCTGGACGAACGCCTTGGTATCTTTGCGCTGGAAGGCGTTCCTTCCCACGCAGACCCCGGCGCCCCCGGCATTGACCGAGTCCCGGATGATGTTTAAGGATTCGAGATCTGCGCACTTTTCCCCGCCCGCGATAAAGACCGGCACCGAGCAGGCCTTGACGATCTTCCCGAATGCCGCCGGGTCGTTGGGGTAGTTGGTCTTGATCAGATCAGCGCCCAGCTCCTCGGCAACCCTGACCGCGTGGCCGATTGTCTGCGGCGAGAACGAGTCGATGCCCTTGCCCCGCGGGTAGCTCATGATCAGGAGCGGTATGCCCCAGCGGTTGCAGTCCCGTGCAACATTGGCACCGATCTCCAGCATCTTGGATTCATTGGGCGAGCCGAGGTTGATGTGTATGGAGACCCCGTCAGCCCCGAGCGCGATGGCTTCTTCCACCGTGCAGACCTGGACCTTGTCGTTCGGGTCCGGGTTTAACGAAGTGCTGCCCGAGAGGTGGATGAAGAGGCCGATATCGCGGCCGTGCTTCCGGTGCCCGCGTTTGACGAGCCCCTTGTGGAGGATGATCGCGTTTGCGCCCCCGTTGCTCACGTCCGAGATGACCTGCGTCATGTCGAGGAGTCCGTCAATCTGTCCCATGGAAAAGCCGTGGTCCATTGGCACGATGACAGCCCGGCCCGTGTTCCTGTCCATTATCCGCTCGATCCTGATGTCCTTTCCGATCATGGTAATCACTTCAGTATTTCCAGTGCTTCTTCAACGCTCTTGTTCGCATGTACAATGCAGGCAGCGGCCCGCACGAATTTTGCCGGGTTCTTGTGCTGGAAGGCGTTCCTGCCGATCGAGATGCCGGCTGCCCCGCCTGCCATCGCCCCTTCTATCAGTTCCAATGTTGTGCGGTCATCCGTCTTTGAACCTCCGGCCACCACGACCGGCACCGGGCAGCCCCGGGTCACTTCCCGGAACGACTCCGGGTCACCGGTGTACACCGTCTTGACGATATCTGCGCCGAGTTCTGCTGCCACCCGGGCTGCGAGCTTGACGTGATCGACATCGTTTGCGACACTGATGTTCTTGCCCCGGGGGTACATCATGGCAAGGAGCGGCATGCCCCATTCCATGCATTCCACCGCGACCGTCCCCAGGTCCTGCAGCATCCGCTCTTCGGATTCCGCCCCGATGTTGACATGCATCGAGACCGCATCGGCTCCCATCTTAAGGGCATTGGTCACGGAGTTGACCAGCACCTTGCTGTTCGGGTCCGGCGCAAGCTTGGTGCTTGCCGACAGGTGCAGGATCAGGCCGATGTCGCGGCCACCCTGCCGATGCCCATGCAGGGCAAGCCCCACGTGCCCGATCACCGCGTTTGCCCCGCCGTCTGCGATCATGTTGACGGTCTGGCCCATATCGATCAGGCCCGGGATCGGCCCGTCCGAGACCCCGTGATCCATCGGTACGATGATGGTCTTTTTCGTATTGCGGTTCATGATTCTTTCCAGACGAATTTCTTTTCCTCTCATAGTAAACAACAACTCCTCCCTCTGCCTTCGCGATATATAAAAGCGAACCAGAGGGCTTAACGATACCAATAATAAAAACCAAAAACGCTAAAGCGATACCCTGCGGTATTGGCTTCAGACTGTTCAGAAACGGATGACTCTATGCAACGGGCGGGTGAACTAGTGGAGATAAAGGCCTTCACGGGCAAAAAAACCCTCATGAATGCTGTAGCACTCGTCCTGCATACTCTATTGTATGATGCCGGGGGTATATATTTGTGTGTGCTAAGGCTTAGCATGATGGTGGGGAAATACGAGGAATAAGGGGAAAATGCAAGAAAATAGGGATAATATTATTTGTTATCTTTTAGACTACTATTCCAAGATTTTTGATGAGATATCGCATTTTTCATTACAACAATTGTCTCATTATTTTTCGTTAACACCGTCATGGTATCTTTTGTTGTTTTGATTATGTATATATTTGATAAATCCTCATTGACACAATCTACTTTTAAGAAAATTGAGTATTTTTCGTAGGGAATATTCAGAATTGCATTGTAAAAAAAATGACTAAACATCAAACAGATCAATATGATAAAAAAAATCAACAATGAAAATTGTAAGGATATTGTTACAACAAGCGCAAAACCTGAGAGAATAAACGTCCAAAAATCCAATTGATCTAAAATCTTGAAGTATATTTTAATATTGTCTTCATTGTTATCATATGAAAAATTAATTTGTTCGATCTTTTGATACGGATTATCTAATGAAATCTTTTCCTTTAATTCTGATATAACAATTAAAGATATGAATAAAATGCCTATGATCAGAATCAAGAAAGTGAATTGATACCAATTTTCTTTAATAAGAACTATACTGCCAAAATTCAGAATAATTAAAGCAATTACAATGGTCAATATCGCAGAATAAATGAAATATGACATCTTATTTCTGTCATCATCATCAGAATCCATAAACTTGGAAAATAAACTCGCTTTTGTCCGAATAATCTCTAAAATAATAATAAAAGCGCCAATTGTAGCAATTATTGCTATTAAAAGAGTAATCCAATCTGTAATTCTTAATGTATTATTATTTAAATCGCAGACAACAGCGTTATTAATTGTCAAATTTTGAGAGCAATTGAGAACACTTTGACTATTTGTTAATGACCAAAGTGTCAAAATTTGTTCACGAGGATTATTGGTTTGATCAAATGGGAATGTTGTTACAGAATTTTTTTGGATTGCGATTGCTCCAAAACCGTTAAAAAGGACTAAAATTAGTAAAATACAGGAATATGCAGTAATAATTTTTATTAACGTGGAAGGTTTTCTTTCAGGATCTTTATAATAGCGTACAATGAAAATTAGAGGTAATAAAGAGAATATCAACTCAATGACGAAAAATAGAATTGTATAATCAAATGATGAAAATAAGGTAAATTTTTTTATAAACTCGAAAAATGACTGTAGAATTATCCAAGAATTAAGTAGAAGTATGAAAGATCCCAATAATCCAAATAAAATAAGTGAGAAAAATAGAATTATTATTTCACGCAAGGCAATCATCTCGATTTAATTTTTAAAATTCTCCAATAAAATCCATTTATTTATAAAATATCATCATCATATATATTGAGTTCTCTCTAATTTTCGTTAATATAAGATTCGCGATTTTTCCCCCTTTTCCTTATCGCGTGTCTGTTGTTTAGACAGAATACCGGTAATTGATTCTCCGCGGGGCTCCCTTTTTAGATATATCGATAGATGCCTTTCATTTCCCAACAACGATGAACGCTGCCGCCCCCGAAGGGACGCCCCCGCGGCGGTTCAATGACTAAGAAAAACCTCCCCGCCCCGCCGTGCCCCGGAGGGGCCCTGAGGCGGGGAACCCTCCTTAGTATATAGTGCACAACCATCCCACCGATTTTTTTGTACAGATGATATACTAAGAAGAACTAAGCTAACCCCCATCTATTCTAATCCCCAGCACCCTGAGGGGGGTTCCCCCCACTCAAACGTACGAGGGGGGGATACCCACCCCATCTCCAAAACCCGAGGGGGGGACCCCCTCCCCCCCTGTCTTGCGCAAGACAGGGTACCCCCCCCCTTTTCCGCATCCACAAAACCCCCGCTGCGAGTGGACCCCCGTCTGAAAACCCGGGCACAGGTCCGCTTCAGCAAGGGGGGGACCCCCCCACTCAAAAGTACGAGAGGGGGTACCCTACCCCCCTATCCAAAAAATGAGGGGGGGTATACCCACCCCCTCTCCAAAAAGCGAGGGGGGGATCCCCTCCCCCCTGTCTCGCGCAAGACAGGGTACCTCCCCCCCTCCGGGCGCACATGCCCCTCCACCGCTTCGCATGGAGTCACGCCGGAGAGGGTTTTTCGTAAGCGGTTGTCCGGAGGGTGGGATACCCCCTCTCCTGCCAATGAGTGGGGGGGACCCCCTCCCCCTCTCCAAAAAATGAGGGGGGGTCCCCTGCGTACCCTACCCCCCCTCTTGCGCAAGACAGGTTACCACCCCCTCCCCCCCACTGAAATTTAAGAGGGGGTCCCCTGGGTACCCTACCCCCCCTCTTTCCCGGGACAGGGTCCCCCCTCCCTCAGCAGCAGCCACCCGCGATTACCCTCAATCACATCGGGAGAACCGGTACGGAGAGCCTGTTGGGAAATTTTCCGAACTGCCATCATAAAAATTCCCCTTTTGTTTAACAACATTTATCCTCAACACTGTCGATGCTATTCACAACATCCCCTATTCAGGGTTTCTGATTACTTTCCGGCGTGTGTCGGAACTTCACAACGATCTCGGGATCTGCTGATAATGATCAATCTTACAGGAAGAATGGAATGACGATGAACGGTCTGCGAATAATACCGGGAATACTCCTGATTGCCTGCCTGCTGCTTGTCGGCACTGCCGGTGCAGCAACTCCCACGATAACCACCATCACGCCAGCCATCGGGGTCAATACGACCAGTGTTTCCATACCAAACGCTGGTACGAACTTCGCTGCCGTTGCCGCTCAGATGAGGTCTTCGCTATCTGGTAATCTTTCATTCACTCTGGTTACCCGGGAACGGGAAAAATCCCTGAACGGGATCACACATGACGCGATGGTAACGCTTAAGAAGCAGATCCAGGCATCGCTCTCTGAATTCCGGTACAATGAACAAAGCGGCGCATGGACTGCGGTAAATTACGACCAGCACATGGCGTTCCAGACAACGGATGCCGGTGGCATCAGGATTACCAGTGACAACGGCACTGCCGGCATGCAGTTCGCCGGCATCTGCCGGGACGAATGCACCCTGACTACACCCGCCGGAATCATTCATGCTGACGGGACACGGCTTGAGATCGACCGGGGCCCTGCCACTGAATGGTACCTCAACAGCAATACCGGTATCGAACAGGGCATGACACTCGCGAACTCCCCTGACGGGACGGGAAATGTACAGGTAACATTCGACCTTTCCGGAACACTCACGCCAGCTCTTGAGGGCCAGACCCTGGTCTTCTCGGCCCGGAACGGCCCGGTCATTAAGTATGCAGGGCTGACTGCACACGATGCAACCGGCAGAACTCTCCCGGCAATAATGATCCTCACCGGCACCCGTCTTGTCTGGCAGGTTGACGACCGGAACGCGGTGTATCCGGTGACTATCGACCCGACATGGTCTCAAATAAAGATCCTCACCGCATCCGATGGAACGGATAATGCCTTATTCGGTAATGGAGTTGCCATTTCCAACGACACGGCGATTGTCGGTGCATATCAGGCAGCGGGAGGTGGGACCCAAAGGGGTGAGGCATACATCTTCCAGAAGGACAAAGGAGGAACCAACAACTGGGGACAAGTAAAGATTCTCACCGCCTCCGATGGAACGGATAATGCCCAGTTCGGTTGGTCAGTTGCCATTTCCAACGACACGGCAATTGTCGGTGCAGTCGTTGCGCCGGGAGGAGGAACCAAAAGGGGTGAGGCATACATCTACCAGAAGGACAAAGATGGGACCAACAACTGGGGACAAGTAAAGGTTCTCACCGCCTCCGATGGAACAGATAATGCCTTATTCGGTATTTCAGTTGCCATTTCCAACGATACGGCAATTGTCGGTGCAAATAATGCTCCGGGAGGGGGAACAAACCGGGGTGAGGCCTACATCTACCAGAAGGACAAAGATGGGACCAACAACTGGGGACAAGTAAAGGTTCTCACCGCCTCCGATGCAGTGGATTTTGCCGATTTAGGTACTTCAGTTGCCATTTCCAATGATACCGCAATTGTCGGTGCACATACTGCACCGGGAGGAGGAACCCAAAGAGGTGAGGCATACATCTTCCAGAAGGACAAAGATGGGACCAACAACTGGGGAGAAGTAAAGGTTCTCACCGCCTCTGATGGAGCGGATAATGCCCAGTTCGGATATTCAGT
Organism: Methanomicrobiales archaeon HGW-Methanomicrobiales-1; assembly: GCA_002839675.1. NCBI lineage: Archaea > Methanobacteriati > Methanobacteriota > Methanomicrobia > Methanomicrobiales > Methanomicrobiales archaeon HGW-Methanomicrobiales-1. Next base: position 707,778 of record PGYM01000001.1, read on the forward strand.
TGGCATTTCCAATGACACGGCAATTGTCAGTGCAAATCAGGCAGCGGGAGGTGGAACCCAACGGGGTGAGGCATACACATTCCGGAAGGACAAAGATGGGACCAACAACTGGGGAGAAGTAAAGATTCTCACCGCTTCCGATGGAGCGGATAATGCCCAGTTCGGTTGGTTAGTTGCCATTTCCAATGACACGGCAATTGTCGGTGCATATCAGGCAGCGGGAGGTGGGAGCCAAAGGGGTCAGGCATATACCTTCCGGAAGGACACGGGGGGAACCAACAACTGGGGGCAAGAACAGATCCTCTCCGCTTCCGATGGAGCGGATAATGCCGGTTTCGGTTGGTTTGTTGCCATTTCCAATGACACGGCAATTGTCGGTGCATATCAGGCAGCGGGAGGAGGGATAAAAAGGGGTGAGGCATATATTTTTGTCATACCGCCGACAGTTACCGGCATCTCCCCGACGTCCGGAACAACTGCTGGAGGTACGTCAGTTACGGTTACCGGGACTGGGTTTAACGGAGCCACTTCAGTGAAATTCGGTGCCACCAGTGCCGCGTCCTATACCGTGAACAGTGCAACGCAGATCACGGCGATTTCACCAGCCGGTGCTGCCGGTACCGTTGACATTACGGTTACGACTGGAGGGGGTACCTCCGTGACAGGAGCTGCTGACCAGTTCACCTTTACCGTAACTCCAACCCCGACCCCGACTCCCGCACCGGTAAATTATGGCGGGGACGGCGACATGCCCCCGTCAGCACCCGTGGCACAATCAACCTCCTCAGCACAGGTTCCCCTGTCAACCATTCCGGTAAATGTCGGGCAGATCGGTACTACCCCCATAACCGGTGTTATGGTTACCGGCACCGGGATCAGGGATATTATCGTAACAGCCACCGAAGAGAGCGGACCCGGTACCGGTATGCCGGTGCCTCCCGGGGCGGTCTACACCTATGTTGATATCTCACCGGCCCGGTTCACCACGATAACTGAGGCCCTCATCTCCTTTGTCGTCCCGCAGTTGTGGCTGGATGAGCACCATCTTGCCCCGCAGGATATCGTCCTGTACCACAGTGCCGGGACCGGCTGGCAGGCACTCCCCACAACCCAGGTCCGGACGGCCAATGGCCAGTTTTATTACACGGCGACAAGTCCCGGTTTCTCCCGTTTTGCCATAACCGGGCAGGCCGGTCTTTTGGGAAATACTTCCGTACGTAATCAGGTGACAACACTTGGCATTACCGTGCCGGCAGTCTCCCCGCAACCTGCAGTAACTACCCTGCCAGCCGGGAGCGTACCGGTAACCACCCAGACTACCGCAGTACCCGTCCCGGAACCAGTACCCGGTTTCCTGTTTAAGACCCTTTGCATTATCGGAACTGGGGTTGTAGTGCTGGGAGGTTTCGTCCTGCTGTTCCGGCGCTGGTGGATCCGCCGGCAGAACCCGGCGCTGTTCCGGAAGTATGATTAGAACTGTTCGCCGCGGGGCGCCCTTATTTTTTGCTAAGATGAACCCCGCCGCCCCCGAAGGGACGCCCCCGCGGCGGTTTCAATGACTAATAATAAACCCTCCCAGCCCCGCCGTCCTCCAAAGGGACCCCGAGGCGGGGAAACCCTCCTTAGTATTCCCCCACACCAACAATTCTTTCGTACAGATCATAGAACATAAAATAAGAAGAGCAGCCCACCCCCCATCCACCCTAATCTACAGGGGGGTGGTACCCCCTCCAAAGTACGAGGGTGGGATACCCCCTCTCCTGCCAATGAGTGGGGGGGACCCCCTCCCCCTCTCCAAAAAATGAGGAGGGGTCCCCTGCGTACCCTACCCCCCCTCTTGCCCGGGACAGGGTACCACCCCCTCCCCCCCACTGAAATTTGAGAGGGGGTACCCCTACCTCCCTATCCCGGGCAAAAGGGGTACCCACTCCCCGCCTCAATCTTTTTTATCCGCAACCGCCCAACGAACAGCTATGAAACTTCTTGCATTCAACGGGAGCCCCCGGAAAAAATGGAACACTGCGCAACTCCTTGAGCATGCCCTGGAAGGTGCCGAGTCCCAGGGCGCAAAGACAAAACTGTACAACCTGTACGATCTTGACTTCAAAGGCTGCATCAGCTGTTTTTCCTGCAAGCGTGCCGGCGGGAAGAACTACGGGCACTGTGCGGTAAATGACGATCTTAAACCCATCTTTGAAAAAATAGGAAAAGTCGATGCAATCCTGATAGGCTCGCCCATCTACTATGGAATCACGACGGGTGTCACGCGCTGTTTCCTTGAGCGGCTGATGTTCCAGTTCTCTGTTTACGATGCGGAGCGGTCCTCGCTCTTTGGCAAAAAGATCCGGACAGCCTTCATTTACACGGCCGGGGCATCGGATGATATGGTAAAGGAGATGGGCTTTGACCGGAATGCAAAAGGTACCGAGATGGCAATGGAGCGGATCTTCGGGTCGTGCGAGTCCTTCTTTGTCACCGATACGCTGCAATTCGATGACTACTCGAAGTACGTTGCCCCCCGGTTCGATCCGGAAGAAAAGAAGACGCGGCATAAGGAGCAGTTCCCGCTTGACTGTAAGAGAGCGTACGATCTCGGGGCCCGGCTAGCCCGGAAGGATTCATAACTGAACAATCCGGGAAGGGCTTCCGGAGGGACGTTCCCGTGGCGGGAACCCATGCGAGTTAATGACCAACCCGTAAATTATCCGAAAAAGAATGGCCCCTCAATTTCCCTCAACATGGGTCCCCCCTCTTGTCCAAGACAGGGTACCACCCCCTCCCCCCCTTCACATCTCCCGAAGGGCTGATCCTCCGGCCCCTCCATCCAAAAACTGCTGACCCCGTGTCCATGCAGATCCCATCCGCTTATATAGGCCCCCGTCTCACCTCTGGACAACAAGAGTTCCACAGGAGAGCACTCAAAAATGTCCCTTCCCGAAATGTCACCGCTTGCCCGGCTCGTATTGTTTATGATCTGCCTGTCCCTTGCCGGGACGCTCGTTGCCGGTGCGCACTATTTCGCCGTGGACCTGCCACAGCAGCGGATCGCTTTGCTGCCGCCTTCGAACGGTTATTGCGAGAATTTATGTGACTCGACGCATCTGGTTCAATTTTGTCAGGCCGAATGTAGTGCCAAATACCCCTTACAGCGATCTGAATTCTTTTCAAAAATTGCATGGTTGATGTGCTACGACTGGTGCGATGAGAATGCAGATACCAGCGATTACTTCCAGACCTGCGTGAACGAGTGTCGGTAAGGGAGGGCTGCAACGTCCCGGCACGCCACTGCCGGGGTGCACTGGTACGTCGTCGACCTCCCGCAGCAGCATATGCAGGCCCCGCAGAACGGCGGGCCGGCTGACATCCCGGGGCAGTGCCAGCAGACCTGCCAGTCGATGCACTGCATCGCCTTTATCCCCGGCCAGCCGGAGTGCGATGCGTTGTACGCTATCTGCCTGGCCGGTTGCGGCAGGTACTGAAAACCCCCGGGGGATCCCCTCCCGTCCCTCCTGCTGGATCTGGTGTAATGTTTTTGGCACTCTTCAGATCAGTGATTATGGGGTTTACTGCAGAGAAAAAATATTAAAAAAAATTATGTACTAATTTTTACGATTTACCCAAGTGCCCATGCGGCCTTGTTCTCCGCGTCGAGCGTGACCACAACGGCTGCCTTCCTGATATCGAAGGAGGCCGGGACTTCATAAATGAGGAACCCGGATGCGGCATTAGCGCTACCCGGCACGACAAATCCGATCACGCCTCCATTCTCGGAATCGTAATTATAAGGCGAACCAAGACCGTTTGCGAAGGTGAAATGCGGATCGCTGATGGGATGGGATGAATAATCTTTTCCTTCATAGTTCACGACGAACTGGCCGGTGGACAGGGCACCAAGGCTGGTTGTCCCGGTATTGGTGAGCCGGGGGTACACGAACAGGAATACATTGCCTTCTGCAGGATCCTGGGTGTTGTACCCGTACTGTGTGGTGAGAAGGGTATCACCGGCTTTCTGCTGAGCGCGGGCGCTGTTGAACGTGGGATCTGTCCAGCTGTAATTCGGCAGGATTTTTGCATTGTACACGGTTAATATGCCGGTCTGGTCTGCCTTTCCAATGGTTACCGGCTGATTAAGGGCAAGCGTTCCGGGATAGGGTGTAGCGGTGGGTACGGGAGTCGGGATGGTCGCTACCGGGGTTGATACCGTAGTTGTTATCGCAGATTGTGGATTTGTATTCTGCGACGAGCTGGTGCACCCTGCGCATAAGATTAGTACCAGGGTAATACCAAGAATTCCGATAATATGGACCGTTTTCATACAGTGACAATTATTATCTGCGGATAAAATGGTTTGGATAAATTGCAGGATTTGCCACATGGGTAAATTTTTTTTATTTTTTGTGGGGTTACAGGATATTTATCAGCCCGTCAGATGGTCCGGTACCTGAGCGGGGATTGGGTAAGGATCTTTTCACCTTTCCGGTCTGTCTCAATGATCGATATTTTAACGTCAGCATCGTAGGGGATAGAAACCGGTAGTTCTGGAGCCTTAATAACAAAATATCCCCTTTTGTTGAATTCAGCGGGAACCGGAAACCGGTAGTCTTTGGGATCGTCCTTTAGGGTGATCTGCACACAGTAATTCGGGCCTGCTCTCGGTATCAGCCCCTGGCCATCAACCCGCAGCGATTGATCGTGATACAGTACCGTTTCAGGATCCGGCATCTCCTGCACTTTCCTTCTCTCGTAGAGGGCAATGATCCTTAATCCGTCGTTTTCCAACCGGCTCATGCAGAGTACTGAGCTGCCCGGTTTCTTGAATTGTACGCAAATATTCACGACCAAAACGTGGAAAACCTGTTCTTAATAAAAAATGCGGATACAATACTTCACGGAATCAAACATCCCGCCCGGGTTTTCCGCCTCGCAAAGAGTGCTAAAGAAGTATATTTACGGGTTCAGTTTTCCGGGAGATTCACCCTTTCGGGGCTGAATGAACCTATTCCAAAAAAAGGGACCTGGTTTTTTTTCGAATGCGGCATAAAATTGTTACCGGATGAGTGAAACAGAGCGCAAAATGGGATCTGTTGGGAGGCACTCAAAAAAAAGGATCTTACCTTCATCCGGGGCTTTGATCCCCACAGGAAAGGTAATCCATTAAAAAATCCTGTATGCTTATACCCGGACACCATTCCAGTACTGGGTGGTGTTCTTCAGGGCATCTTTTCCATCAGCAGTGTCTACCCAAAGACCTTTGAATGATTTGTCATCGTCGGCTTTTTCGAATACGAAGAACCCGGCATATACTCCCGTGTCATCGGTCTCGTTCCAGGTGCCGGTAATTTTGCCGTCCTGCACAATTGCTATGATGGTACCGTTGCCGTGGCCATACGATCCGGTGACGGATGAACCGGTCTGGGTGAGCGTGAGCATCTCAATGACGTCGCTGGAGCCCGGGGAACTGTAGTTTGTGTTCCAGGTGCCGTTCCATGATGCAGGTGCAGCGGTTGTGACTGCGGGCGCAGTGGTAGTCGTGGCAGACTGTGTTGCCGGTGTGGTAGCAGGTGAGCTTGTGCAGCCTGCAGCGAGAAGCATTGCGCAGATGATGCCGGCGAAGATAAGAACCAGTAATTTTCTCATAATGATGATCTCGATATTTTACCATTTTTTTGTAATTAATCCTGCTGGAATGATCCGGGATGGCAGCTGGTAAAAACCGGGGAAAAGTTTCCATCCGCAATTGCACGGGGGAATAGACGAACCGGTAAAGAATGATCGTATGTAAAAAAAAGGATTTTTCTAACAGGAAGCTAAACAGGCATTATACTCCGTCAGGCAATCATTCCGGCAGGAGTTGATATCGCTGCTTTTCTTGCAATAGGGAATACAGGGATAGTACTGGGCATCGCAGTACTGGCTGCAGGTCATCAGGGTGTTGGCCGGTGCCTGCAGGTTCTGCTGCTGCGGGAGGTCGACTGCGTAATAATGGACCCCGGCAATACATGTCCCGGCAACTGATAAGCAGATCATGAAAAGCACGAGCCGGGCGAGGGGTGAATGAGGGGATCCTGGCATCGTTGTAACCATCCTGATGAATTAATCAATATTATCTTGTTGGGAGCAAGGGATATTTAAACGGTGGGAATCTGGAAAATCCCCCCTTTTGACCCATCGCGATAATTATTATTGTTCATCAACAAAATAATTTGATATGACCAATGATCAGCCATCCGATGCTATGAAAAAACTCGTGCATTTCATAATAGCGCTTGCAATCCTCGGCACAGTCATCGCACTTGCATGGTATTTCGCTGTAGATCTCCCCCTCCAGCAGGCTGCGGCAAACCTGGCCCCGACGAACATTCCCTGCCAACCCATGTGTTTTGATTAACGGAAAGGTACGATAAAAACCAGCAGGTTTTCACCTTTTTTTTATTCCGCGGCAGATCCCCCTCACGATGAACGCCTCGCTCACCCGGCAAACCCGCCGTGTCCCGCCCATTCGTGATGTCGTCTCCCCTGTGCGTGAGATGCCCTCCCCCCGCTCTGTGATGATAATGCTGCACAGGTAAATGGAAACCCTTATCTCTTTTCGGTCGGGGAATTTGTTTATGGAAACTCCAGCCCCAACCGTGACCTGCGGCTCACCGGCCGCTCCGGCCAACCCCCGGGTCACTGTCCTGACGTTCGTTATCCTCGCATTTGCGTTCTCATCGGTATTCTGGTACCTGACTTCGATGACACCGCTCATAGCAGACAACCGGGGCATCATGATGGCATACACACTCGGGCTTATGTGGTGCCCGACGCTCGCCGCAGTCATCACCCGGCTCTGGTTCCAGCGGAACCTGAAGGGCTTTGGTATACGGCTTGGAAAACCGGTCTGGCTTGCCATGGGAATCCTCATCCCCATCACGGTCGGACTTGTCATGTTCGGTTTTGCGTGGATCACCGGTATCGCATCGTTCAATTCCGATAATGCCCTTGTTGTCTTCTCGCTCTCATTCATCCCCGCGTTCATGTACGCCATAGTGTTCAACATTTTTGCTGCTGCCGGGGAGGAGTTCGGCTGGCGGGGCTTCCTCGTCCCCGAACTGGGCCGGTTCTCCGGATTCACAACCATTGCGCTGATCTCCGCAGCCGTCTGGACCTCGTGGCACATCCCGATGATCCTCTTTGGTACCTACCATGGCACAGGACCCGTCTGGTATTCGCTTGCTGTTTTCATCCCTTCGGTCATGGGCGCCGGGGTCATCCTTGCCTGGCTCCGCCTCGCTTCGGGAAGTGTCTGGGTAGCGATCCTCTTCCACGGGTTATGGAACTATTTCATCCAGGCCTTTTATCCCGCCCTCACGGTCACGACACCGGCCGGATCCGAGATGCTGGGCGAATTCGGGTGGTTTGTTGCGATCGTTTACGTTGTCCTAGCTCTCGTCTTCTGGCATTTCCGAAACCGGCTCCCGAAGCTGCCCGCAGAAGGGTTGTGATTGGCAATTATTTTTTTTTAAAACCGGTTCCTAAAAAATCTCGTAATCTTCATGATTGGACTCACAATCCTCGGCGCTATCATCGCGTTCGCTTGGTATTATGCTGTGGATATCGCCCTGCAACAGGCCGCACTCCACCCGCCAGCGAACATAGTAATTTAACAGAACTAAAATGGAGTTTTAAAAAGGTATCGCGAAAGACGAGAGAAATTCCCCGTTCATAAAATACGGCGGTAATTGCAGTTCTCCTGTCTCGTCCGGGACAGGGTACCATCCTCCATTCTGAAAATTGAGAGGGGAAACCCCCTCTTCCTTCTTGTTACGCCCGGTTAAATATCGCGGTATTGCCATTAGCAAAGACGAGCGTCGTATTCAGCTCGCGGACCGTGCCATCCGCTCCGGTGCCGAAGATAACATTCCCCTCAAAGTCCGGACCCCATTGCGGGCACGTGGCAGTGAAGGTATTTGCATCCCAGGGGGACAGATTGTAGATCACCGCTCTCTTTCCGTACGTGAGGCTCAGGTTCCCGTTCACTTCTGCAATCATTGCCGTACCATAGACATCATTCGTGTAGGGCCCGGTGTATTCTGAAAGGGCAAGGGGCTGGGTTGGGGTTGCCGGCCGGACCGGCTTTGGGGCAAGGAGCCCGGCACTGGTCTCCTGGTACGTTTTTAAGGATTCAGCACTGGCATCCGGTCCCTCCCGGCCGAAATACCGGTTGTAGAACGCAAAGGCAAGCGCATCGGGAAGGCCCGCATCAGCTACATTGCCAAGAACCACGATCCCAACGTCCTTGCCCGGGACAAGGAGCACCATGGCATGGTTACCTCCCGTCTCACCGTTGTGCCAGACAATGGACGGCGACCCGGCCACTTCCTGGTACATCCAGCCCTGCGTGTAGTACATCTTCGACGTACTCATCGCATCCCCAACCGGAGTCTTCGGGCTGTGCAGGTGGGCCATGCTCTCCGGGCTGATGAGTTGCTTACCCGCATACGACCCGTTCCCCAGGTTGAATATCGCCCAGGTGGCCATATCCTTCACGTTGGCATTGATACCGCCGGCCGGTCCCATGCTGTCGGTAAAATCATTGAACAACCAGTCGGGATCCGTGGGAACCGGCCCGGTCCTGTTGCCGGGCAGGACACCGGTTGTGTGGAGGGACACATGATTGGGTGCGGCCCTGAATGCATCATACCCGGTGGTAGCGCTGGTCATGGAGAGGGGTGCAAAGATCCGGGTCTGGAGGTTCTCCTCCCAGCTCTTCTGGCTCGTCTTTTCTATCGCTGCTGCGGTCACCAGAAATGCCAGGTTCTGGTACGAGAATGCCGAACGGAAGCTGGTAATTGGTTCGGCATAGCGGAGGGCATGAATCATGTCGCTCCGGGAGTACCCGACTATCGGAAGGTCAGTTCCCCAGTAACCTTCAAGGCCGCTTCTCTGGGCAAGCGAGTCGGTGATCGTGTACTCTTTGGTCACCCACGGGTCTTTCATCCGGAAGTCCGGAACGTAACGGATCACCGGATCGTTCCAGTTCATCCGGCCGCTGTCCACTTCCATGGCAGCGAGTGTGGCGGTAAACGCTTTGGATGTGGAACCTATCTCAAAGACGGTGCCGGTAGTGACCGGATCGGAACCCCCGGCGGTCTTCACACCATACCCTTTGGCAAAGACGATCTTGCCATCCTTTACAATCGCGACTGCCATGCCCGGGACATTCCAGTCCTGCCGTGCCTGCTCCGCGTAGGTATCAAAACCGGTAACGAACTCGTGGAGCTCTGTTTCATTCTGGGGATTCACCCCGGTACCGGAAAATGACTGGCCCGTGGCCGGAGACGGTGCGGGAGATACCGGGGCCGTACCCGTAGCAGCCGTACAGCCGGCAGAAAGAATCAGGAGTGCTACAATAACCAGAACAAGGATACAACCGGAAAAATCCTTCATTATTGTGAGTTGATGGGGGCATATTTTAACCTGACGAAAAGTGGAGTAAAAAAGATGCTGGTTGAATAAAACCCGGTTAACTTCCCGGGATACTGAAATTACGGCCCTGTTCCATCTTATTTCGGGACAATGTGTGCCAGGGTATTCCGGGCAGTGTTCGATTGGGGGGGCCACCCCCCTCCTCAGCAAGGGTGTTCCCCTACCCCCCATCATGGCAGGGTAACCCCTTCTCAAGTGCGATCGGAACAAGGGAATCTATTTGGGAGGCGCACCCGGAGGTAATTTCTGCTGGGAGAGCGGGACTCCCCCAACACCGATAGCATCAGTCGGGTACTCCCGGATATACACAAAAAATGCGGGTGGCGGAAGTTTCGTGATCTCCGACGCGGTTTTAGTCAGTTTCTCGATCAGTTCTGCTTTTGTTTCAGGGCTTACCGCCCAAAGATCAATCGTAATTACCGGCATAGTAATACCTCAGTTTTTTCATTTCCCGAATAAATCCCCAACATCCTGTAAATATTCCCGGATGGGAAGATGCTGCGGACATTTGTCCTCGCACTCCCCGCACAGGACACAACAGGAGGCAAACCCCGGAATTCCCCCGGAAAACGAACCGTCGAGGGCCCAGAGGTATACGCCCGCTGCTTTCTCCTTTGCCTCGTAGGTGTACGCCTGGTTGTAATACATGAAGCATGAGGGAATATCAACGCCGTTTGGGCACGGCATGCAGTAGCGGCAGCCGGTGCACGGGATCTTCACCCGGGAGGCAAACGTCTCCCGCATTGTTTCAACAACGGCAAGTTCTCCGGGTGAGAGAGAATTCGCCCTGCCCTGCTCTGCACTGGCAAGGTTCTCTTTAACCTGCTCTATTGCATTCATACCGGAGAGCACGACCGTGACTTCCGGGTGGTTCCAGACCCAGCGAAGTCCCCATTCCGACGGAGTGCGCCGGACCGGGGCGCTCTGGATATGCTCGTGGATTGCGGGGACGTCTCCCGAGAGGAGACCGCCCCGGAGCGGTTCCATGACAACGATGCCAAGGCCCTGTTCCGCTGCATACCTGAGCCCCTGCGTGCCAGCCTGGTACTCTTCGTCCATGTAATTGTACTGGATCTGGGCAAAGGTCCACTCATAGGCATCGACGATCTCCTTAAAGACCGGGAACTGGTCGTGGAAAGAGAACGCAGGGTACCGGATCCGGCCGTCGGCCCGGGCACTGTCAAGGAATTCAAGTACGCCGAGTTTGGAAAGGTTCTCCCATGTTTCGCCACCCAGCCCGTGGAGGAGATAGAAATCGATATGATCCGTTGCGAGCTTTGCAAGCTGTTCATCCAGGTACCGGCCCATGTCCTCCCGGCTGGTGACAAGCCAGCTCGGGAGCTTGGTGGCGAGAAAAACCCTGTCGCGGTACCCGTCGCCAAGCGCCTTCCCGACAACCACCTCGCTTTCCCCGTTGTGGTACGGGTAAGCCGTATCGATATAATTGACCCCGCCGTCGATGGCGGTGCGGATCAGGGCGGTTGCCTTTGGCACATCGATCTTTCCTCCAGCCTGCTGACCCTCTTCAGGAGGTAACCGCATGCACCCGAAACCGAGGATAGATATCTCGTGATTAACCTGGGGGAACTTCCTGTACAGCATCCTCTCACCATTCTCTAATTTACGATGACTCCGCGGAGATAAAAAGGGATCAGGGACAAAAATGTCAGCAAGCCAGGGACAAAAAGTCTGCAGGCCCGGCCGGCAGAACATCCGATACCGGCGCGAGGGAAAAGCGCGGTTAGTGGCTCTCGTTGATCTGGTCTGCCAGTTCCTCATCTGCCCAGTTTTTCAGCGACATGAGGAGCGGGATGATGGTCTGCCCCCGCGCCGTCAGGGCATACTCGACGCGGGGAGGCATGCCGGGATATTCCGTGCGGGAGACCAGGCGATCTGCTTCAAGGGCCCTGAGCTGCCTGGTGAGCATTTTTGGGGAGATCGCGGGCAGTTTTTCCTGGATTGCCCCGAAACGGAGCGGGGTTTCCTTGATCTTCCAGAGAATATGCGGTTTCCATTTCCCGCCAATCACATCCATTGCCGCCTCGAGCGAACAGACGTACATCCGTTTTTTGGGCATATACCGGTATTCCGGGTGCCGATACATTAACGGTTGCGTTTTGTTTTTCCCGAGTCCGGGTTTTTACCGGAACGGTAATGATGCATCGGGAGCGGCATGACAACACCCTACCTGATTCTTTTATATTCATAGAAAAGATAAAATTCTGTGAGTTGAGAGACATGGAGACAGAAACATCTGAGCAGGGCATGAAAAACTGGTGCGGATCCAAAACTCACATGATGAAGCATATGTGTCACCACGGGTCGGGCGGTGCACTGTATGGACTGGGCTTTTTAGGGGCCCTCTGGTATTACCTCACGACGGCAACAAGCCTGCTGGGGGGAATCCTGGGAGTCATTAAAGCGATTCTCTGGCCTGCTTTTCTGGTGTATGGATTGTTAAAGTCCCTTGGCATGTGAAGCAGAAAAGGCATCTGAAATTTCAGTGGTGCACAACCCCCCCTCTTGCCCGGGAATATTTCCCGTTTTTCCAAATCATCCGCGTTTATATGCCCGTCACTCCAAACAAGTTATAACGAGGTTGGTTTTTTTTGTCTTCAACTCCTCACGAAAGATCGCCGCTCGCCCGGCTCGTATTGTTCATAATCTGCTTATCGGTAGCCGGTACCCTGGCAGCCGGGGTGCATTATGCCCTTATCGATCTCCCGCAACAGCAGGATGTGAAGGTGCCGGTCAATTCTGCCTGTTCATACGCCATGTTTGACTCCTGTGCACGGTATGGAGACATGTGTTACGAATGTATCGCCTTAGGCGAAACTTCCTTTGGATGCGAGATCTCAGGAAGTGAAAAAATTGCAATCTGCAGTTCCCCGTATCAACCAAAGAAGGAATGTGACCTTTACACAGGTCTCTGCATAGAGGTCTGATAGATACCATGATGGCATCCCCGCCCCCCACACAATCACCCCTTTTACGGCTCGTGCTCTTTATGATTTGCTTATCGGTCGCCGGAAGCTGTCTTGCGGGATTACATTATGCTGTCGTGGACCGGCCGGCACAACTTCAGGCACTGCACCCGCCAGTGAATTCCGGGGATCCGGCATTTACCACAACGGGTTTTACCTTTTGGGACTGGTTGTTCGGTCCACTGAATGGGAAGAATTGTAATATACGGATCGATTCTGCGGGTAACTGGCATTTCGCGTGCGATCCTTAACTGCCGTCGGGAAGCGACGGGATCCCTTTAACCAGATGTTGTCCGGATAATCCGGTGTTCCGCGGTCACTTTCCCGACCTCGGCAAACATGGCGGCGATCGGGCAGAGGCGGGTAAGAGTCTGGTCGATGATCGTTGACACAAGAGCTTCGTCCGCATCGGCCCGGAGCGTGATGGTCAGGTGGACATGATCGAAAAATGCCGGCATGGTCTTAACCCGGGTCCCGTGGATGCCAATCGTCAGCTCCTCCGGGACAATGCCCTTGTCCGACAGCGCAAGGAGGATCTTCACGCCAACGCAGCCGCCGAGCGAGCCGACCAGGTACTGGATGGGGTTGGGCACCGTCCCGCGCCCGCCCATCCCGACCGGGGCTTCCATCGGGTAGGTGATCCCGGACGATGTGAGAGCGGTAAAAGCACCGTCGCCGCTGTACGTGACGGTCATGTCAACCGGTTTCCACTCCATCCTTGACTGGTCCCAGGGGATCTCCGCACTCATGCTTACCGGTTGTCCCTGTTGCATAAGAAATCATGCGGGGCGGGGGGCTTTAGCCCCATGAGTGTTAGTGAAAATTCAGATCCTCCGTCCGGTTTTTAAAAAAGCGGTCGGAGGATCCGCTTTGCATCCTCAGAAAGGAACCCGTACAGCGATCCTGCCATGACCGGAAGCCACGCAAAGACCTCTTCCCTGGAAATGCCCGTAGAAGCGCAGTACTTGGCAAGGTGCATCTCACTGAGGTCCTTCCTGCCCATGAGGAAGTAGTCCATGTAACTCCGGGCAACATCCGCTGCCGGGTCCCCGAGGGCTACTTCGGCCCAGTCGATTATCTTGTACGATGACCCGTCAAAGAGGATATTGCCGCCGTGGAAATCCCCGTGGAGAATTGCAAAACCGTCCGGGAGGGACGCGAGACGGGAAAGAAGCGGCTCCCGCTCCGCATCCATAAGCCCGGGGGCCACGAGGATATTTCCCCTGAGGACTAACTTGATTGGGCGGAAGTGGGATGAGATCACCTTGTGCATCGCGACCTGGAGTTCTACCACTTTGTCGAGACATTTGGCGGTCTTCTCCGGCGATCGCACCATCCGGTCTGAGAGAGATTCACCTTTCACCTGGTCCATCAGGATCGCGGTCCTGCCAAGGAACGTCTCAACACCATAGACTTTGGGGGCCGGAATACCATGCTCCGCCACAGCAGCCAGGGTAAATGCCTCTTGGAACACCTGTCGTGAAGGCTGGCCAAGCCGGTAGACCTTTGCCGCGATGCCATCGCGGGCATAGACTACCGCAGACATCCCGCTGCCAACCTGTTCGCCATAGCGTTTCTTAAACTCGTCATCATTCTTGGGCGCTGCGTTTCTGGAAGTTCCTGAATTTGTGTCAGCCATGGAGATTCCCCGCTTGTGCGTTCTGGAAGATCTGGATATTATAGGTGAATATTTCATCCCGGGCATTCCTAAAGACTTCGATCTGAAGCGAGGGTAAGAGATCTGCGGGCACGGGATGCCGTCCCGGGCCCCCATTGGGGATGCTCCCTTTTTCGGTGTCGATGAGTGGAAAAGGAATATAATTAAGCACTCTTATCTCACCAAACGGGTAATCCATCTCATCGAAAGCGTCCCACCCATCCGGACGGGATCATTTCAAAACCCACAAATAGAACCGGTACAAGAATTCCCTACGGGAAAATATGACGGCCGGGACACCGGTGTACCAAAAAACTCCGGAGATTACGCTGCTATGACAAACGAAACCGCCCATGTCCCGGCATATACCGGTGAATTTGATTTCACGCTGGAGTCCGTGATCCTGCTTGTTCTTGGAATCTTCATGGGCCTCTTTGGTCTCCTCCTCTTCTCCATCACGACCGGTGCACTCCCCTATGCCCCGGACAGCACCTATGGTCTCTTCCTGGTCATCGTTGCGCTGCAGGTCATCACGATGGGCAAGACTCCGCTGGGGGATCTCCGCCGGACATGGCTCGTTATCATCCTCGGGATTGCGGCCGGCATCACCGGGATGCTTGCCTGCTTCATCCCCGGACTCCTCTCCGATATCGTACGGATACTGGTCGGTGTTATCCTCATCCTCGGGGGTGCAGTCCTCCTGCTCCAGCTCTTCTTCCACAAGGAGAAGGCCGCCCACTGGTTCAGTGTCCCCGGCATCCTCCGGCACCTCACCGTTGCCTGCGCTCTTGTATATTTCATGGCGTTCCTGCTCGGTCTTGTCACGCTCATCCCCGCCATCACGACCAACCAGCTCACTGCCGTTCTCCTCATCATCGATGGAGCAGCCCTCTTCTACCTTGCCTGGTGCATCGATGTTGTCGGGAAGAAATACCCAAAGAAGCCTGAACCGGCCGGTGAGGTCCGGGAAAAAACGGGCCTGATCTTCCTTATCCGGGAAGTCCCCCTGCCGTTCACGACCGCATTGCTCATCTTCCTTGGCGTGCTCTTAACGCTGCTAGCCATCCTGCTTGTCCCGGTCAACCTTGGGACGCTTCCGTTCTCGCCCGATGGCCAGCTCGGGCTTCTGCTCGTTATCATGGCCATCCAGATCCTTGCAATGGGCGAGACGCCCCTTGGAGCGTTTAAGCGTTCGTGGTTCATTGTCACGATTGGCCTCGTCTTTGTCGCTATGGGGGTCTATTCCTGCATTGTACCGGGGGTTCTTACCGACCTGCTCCGCGTTATGCTCGGTCTCCTCAACCTTATCGGCAGCCTCGTCCTCCTTGCAGGCCGGGTTGTGCCGATGGTGTTGCAGCTGAGAAACGCTCCGGCCCGGCCGGTTGCGCTTCCGACACCACTGCGGAACCTTCTCCTCACCCAGACCGCACTCAATATCATCGGGATCCTCTTTGGCATCTCCATGCTCCTGCCAGGGTTCATCCCCGGCATGGTCACCGCAGCGATCCTCTTCTTCAATGGCCTGCTTCTCTTCTTCCTCGCGTACATCCTTGGCACCCTGCCCGCAGCGGAGTGATTTAAAAAGGAAAATTCATTTTTTCCTGGCAGGAAGCCCCACTCCTTCGCATTTATCCCGGCCTATGCCACCACACAAAAGCATATATCCTTGCTCAGATAACTGACCACGACAAGTCTGGTGAATTCTACCGGACGGTAAACTGTCGAATGGTCCATGATTATTTTTGTACTGATTGTGAATTTATCAGGAAAAAAATGGTCACGGGACTCAAAAGATCGGCAGTGAAAGAAATGTCATGCCCTGCCCGGTTCAACCCGCGGGAAGGGAAGTGGATGCCGGCAAACGGGGGCAAATCCGCACAAATGTCCGCGGAATGAAGATGTTACGCGGATATACCGGTAAAAATGCAGCAGAAAATACCTGGACAACCAGATCATCAGCAAGGGAATGTGAATGGCGGAAATTGAACAGTTAAAAGTCCTCCAGTCTCAGCGGGAATCGTTCAAATCACGAACGAAACAGAATGAGCTGGAGAAGAAAGCGGAAAACCAGACCGAAACCACCTGCCCGGAGTGTGGCAGCCGCGTGCTGGTCCACGACCGTGAGCGGGCAGAACTGGTCTGCAAGAATTGCGGGCTGGTACTTGATGACGAGTTCATTGACCGGGGTCCCGAGTGGCGTGCGTTTGACTCCGAGCAGCGGAACAAACGGGCCCGTACCGGCGCACCGATGACCATGACGATCCATGACAAGGGTCTCTCCACCATGATCGACTGGCGCAACAAGGATTCGTATGGCAGATCGATCTCGTCCAAGAACCGGGCCCAGCTTTACCGTCTCCGCAAATGGCAGCGCCGTATCCGCGTCAGCAATGCGACCGAGCGGAACCTGGCGTTTGCACTATCGGAACTGGACCGGATGGCTTCCGCACTGGGCCTGCCGCGGAACATCCGCGAGAGCTCCGCGGTGGTGTACCGTGATGCCGTTGATAAGAACCTGATCCGTGGCCGGAGCATCGAAGGCGTAGCAGCAGCAGCGCTCTATGCCGCCTGCCGGCAGTGCAGCGTGCCCAGAACCCTCGATGAGATTGCAGAAGTCTCCCGGGTATCGAGAAAAGAGATCGGCAGGACTTTCCGGTTCATCTCCCGTGAACTGAGTTTAAGGCTCCTTCCAACCTCGCCGATGGACTACGTGCCCCGGTTCTGTTCGGGCCTCACCCTCAAAGGAGAAGTCCAGAGCCGGACCATCGAGATCCTCCGGCTGGCTACCGAACATGAACTGACGAGCGGCAAGGGGCCAACCGGTGTCGCGGCAGCAGCGATCTACATTGCCTCCATCCTCAGCGGAGAGCGGCGCACCCAGCGCGAAGTAGCAGAAGTTGCCGGTGTGACCGAAGTCACCATACGGAACCGGTACAAGGAACTTGCAGAAAAACTGGATATCGAGATCATTCTCTGATCACCGTTTATGGTAATGCTTCAGAACGACCAAAGGGCGCTCATATTCAGACCTCTTAATTGAGCGTCCTCATTTTTCAACTGCGATGGACCCCACCGTTCCCGAAGGGATTCCCCGCGGCGGTTCTGGTGCCTTGGCAAAGTGAGAAATTTTCCCGCCCCGATGTACCTCAAAGAGACCTTGGGGCGGGAAAACCTCGCAGGATAATGGACAATCCTGAAAATTTAAAAAAAAATGGGTGGTACCCTGTCCACATTACCCGGGGGGAAATCTACTCCTTTCGCAGCACAAAGAGAAGTGACCCTGCTGTAGGCATGGTCCCGCTCCGGGAACAACGAACGGTGGATCTCATACCCAGCCAAAGAGACCTTTATTCTGTTGAGCCTGGGCTATAAGCTGTTGCTCCTGTGCCAATTGCTGCTGGAGTATCTGGATCTGCAGTTCCATCTGTGCACGGGTATCTGCATCCAGTGTTGTGGTATTCATAAGATCCCCGATCTCGCTGATGCGGGCCTGGTTCTGTACGGTCAGGTTAGCCAGTTCCGCTGCAGCCTGTTGGTCGCCGCCAAAGAAGAACAGGCTGAACATATCCCGGTTCTTTATCCGTTCCTCGTACTGCTGGCTTGCAATTGCGGAATTGTTGAACTGCCGGGCAATTGCTGAGATCTGCGGGCCAATCCCCCCGGTGCGATTTTCCATGGCCAGCAATGCGTGGACCGCTTCCCTGACCTCGTTCTGGTTCCTTTCTAAACCCGGCGGGATCGTGCTTTCGTTCCGCAGTAAAGCCCCGTGTTCCTCGCCACTCTGGTTCTTCAGCCCGGGAACCGGGGAGATTGTGCGTGGCGTATATGAGTTATTCCTGTTCTCGTTCCGTACTTCCTGTTGATCGTTTCTTGCGATATTTTGGGTCTGCGTAAGGGAAATGCGGTTGTCTTCAGCCCCGCTAACATCACTCTTTCCCCCTTGAGACTGGCCGTTATTCTCTGCGGCCCCGATTGAGATGCCGTTCTGAACCCCCTTTTCCTCCTTTTCTGCAAGTACCGGCAGTACAAGGAACGAAAGAAACAGGGCAATGATCAATAGCATGTATATTTTTTTCATATTCTTTTCCTCCATTTTACTACCACCATTGCATAGGAAGCCAATAAAATTACCTGCTCGTTACCGGGAAATGCCGGTCGATGAACTTTAGAAATTTTTTACCGAATGGGATGGATTCCCTGCTATCGCGGGACCATATGACCCTGCCGGAACAATTGCAGGAACGACGATTTGCCCCAGCCACTAGCGCCAGCAAAAAAATAGTTTTTCGTTTATTGTTTCAGGTACTGCATAACGGGCGTGTCGATATCGAATTTTCCCGTACTTTTCATCCGGACATGCGAGCCGGTCACTTTCTTGTACACTTCAGGATAGAGTTGCCGGAACGTGATGTTGCCATCTGCCTGGAGCGTGGTGATAACACCTGAGGTGAACTCGTCAGAGAGCCATTGTCGGATGTCCACATCGTAGGTAGCCCCGAGCGAGGGTTCATTTTTGGCTGCCCCGGTCAGGTACAGGATACCCGGTGCGGTAACATTGGTGGCCATGCTCTCCCCAAAACAGGTATCCACGAAAAAGGCGATCTGCCGGTATTGGTGATCTTTTCTCATCGAATTCGTAAGAGCAGTAAAATCTTCCGTGGTCAGTAACGAGTTACCCGTTCCGAATACGATATTGCCCGGCGATCCGTGACTTGCAATATACACGAACACATCGGTGCTGGCATTGCTCTCCAGCACAACCGGGGTGAATTCGGTCCTGGTGCCGGTCATAACGTTCCCAAACGTGGCAGCAGTCACATTTGCACCGGTGTAATCCGCCTGCGCCCCGGACCGGATATTCTGTCCCTTGGGAATATTATGGATGTCTCCCCGGAGGGGATTTTCCGGGACGGTGGGGACATCATCGTATACCATGAGAATGATGTTGTTGTCGCTGACCCCGTTCTGGCGGAGCAGGGTATAGACGGCCAGGGCATCGGCCTGGTGCCGGTAATTTGACCATCCCCGCGAGGGACCGACAATTACGGCTTTAAAATTTGTCCTATCGACCGGAGCGCTGTATGTTACGGTAAGGGTTGACGACGAGGACATAAGTCCGGCCGAAGCCCGGGACTGCCCGGCAGATTCGCCGCCAATTTTTTCCGTGACGGTGCTGTTATTTGAATCAAGGACCCGGATGGTCCGGAACGTGCCGTTGTTTACCTGCCAGTTGGCGTAATACGAGGCGATTGGGTCTACGCCCAGCACTTCATCGTACTCCAGGCCACCGCTTGCGCCGGTGATCCAGGGCATGGGCCCATGCAGGGTATCCTGAAGCGCTGTGCGGATTCCCTGGGCATCCCACCCGGTGACTGTTGCTTCGCCAAAAACAACCTCATGGACCGAGTCTGCAAGCGACTCAAAGGGGGCTCGCTCCTGGCGGGCTTCGGTAAGTGCGGCTATCAGGAGGGCATCATATGTTGGCGCGGCAAAATCTGCCGGCCGGTACCCGAATTTCTTCTCGTACGCTTCGGTAAACCCGGTTGTCGGATCGGCCGTAGGGCCGGTCCCCTCAAGTCCTTCGGCAGCTGCGCCAAGCGAACTGATCAGGGCCGGTTTGGCCGCGGCATCGGTGAGGAACAGTTTTGTCCTGCTGCCGGACCGGTCGATCGCCCGCTTGATCGTTGCAGCGTCTTGCGGCCACGCCACTGCAACAATATAATCCGGGTTAGTCTTCAGGGCCTCGGTTACATCGGCTTCAAGCGTGGGCGACCCTGCATCGAACTGGCGAATGAACGGGACCTCGATGCCGTATTCGGTTGCAAAGAACCCGGTCCAGTCATAGAAGGTATCGCCATAGGTGCTGTTCTCCGCGAGCAATGCAATTTTTGTCACCCCTTTGCCTTTCAGGATCGTGAGGATAACCTTGACCTGGGCTACATCACCCTCCACGGTCCGCCAGATATACCCGTTCTTTCCGAACGCTCGCAGGATATCGCCGGATGTCGCGGCCGGGCTGATCAGAACTTTCTTTTTCGCAATGAATCCGGGAGCGAGCGCGAAGACGTCAACACTTTTGTCCGGTCCTATCACGATCCGGATGGAATCATCGTTTAAGAACTCCTGTCCCAGCCGGGTTGTATTACCGGATCCCGTATCCTTGTATACGAGTTCAACCGGCCTCCCCGCTATCCCGCCCTGGCTGTTGATGGTGTCTTTGGCCCATTCGAGCGGCACTTTGAATTCTACATCGCCGGTCATGGGAAGGAGGACACCGATCCGTACCGGGGTGTTTGCGTGGATGATCGTGTACCCTATCCAGGCGCCGGCGGCAAGGAGTGCCAGAATAAGAGCGATGAGCAGAATCGTTTTCTTGTTAATGAATATCACCCCATTACTCAGGATGGATCGGGTTATCCCGGGTAAGAGCATCTTTTATTTTGTATAATAATGATGGGAAAAGCGGCATGATAAGGATAGTTATCCGGGGCCTCTTTTACCTCGGTCTTGCCCGGGATAGGATGAGATTCCAGCCCCTCCCCCTACATGAACAGGCTGATTACCCGGAATATCAAAAACCCGAGCCCGGCACTGAGGGGAATGGTCAGTACCCATGCCCACAGGATCCTTTTCCCGACACCCCAGCCAACATTATGAACTCCGCTCGTGGAACCCACGCCCATGATCGCAGAACTGATCACCTGGGTAGTACTGACCGGGATCCCTCCGAGGGTTGCCCCGATAATGGTCATGGCGCTCGCGGTCTCTGCGGCAAACCCATGGACCGGCCGAACCTTCATGATCTTGTATCCCATGGTCTTGACAATGCGCATACCTCCTGAAAGGGTGCCAAGCGATATCGCGCCATAACAGGCAATGATGACCCATGGCGGGACAGGAAGGTTGCCCGTGTCGGCAGATGCCCCGAAATAGCCGATGGAGAAGAGCAGGGGAAGAATAATGCCGACGGTCTTCTGGGCATCGTTCGAACCATGGGAGAAGCTGAATAACGCCGCCGAACAGAGCTGGAGTTTTTTGAAATAATAATCAGCTTTTACCTTCGGAGCTCCCCGGACGGTGCGGAGCAGGAGGACCATGAACAGGTATCCCGCAACCAGGCCGACAATGGCAGACACGACCATGAATGCAATGGTCAGTCCGATCGTTTCCCAGTGAATCACCGATACACCAGCCGCAGAGATCCCCGCTCCCACCAGGCCCCCGATGAGTGCATGCGACGATGAGGTGGGAAGGGCGACCTTCCAGGTGAAGATATTCCAGGCTATCGCCGCGAGCAATGCCCCCAGGATAATGTACGGGATCATGCTGGCTGCAACCTGGTTGAGGTTGACGATATGGGCCATCGTGGAGGCTACGGCAACTCCCATCACGAATGCAGCAACAAAATTAAAAAACGCTGCAAAGATCACCGCTTTTCGCGGCGTGAGGACTTTTGTTGAGATGACCGTGGATATCGCATTTGCCGCATCGTGGAACCCGTTGGTAAAGTCGAAGATCAGGGCAATGATGATGATCGCTGCAATAAGGATTTCCGGTGGCAGAAGCATCTTAGTCCCCCCGATTCAGAGAAATCCCGGCTCGTTCAGGCATGGCGGATGGCAATGTTCGAGAGTACATCTGCGGCGTTTTTACAATGACCGGTCGTTTCTTCGAGGTGCTCATAGATATCCTTGGACTTGATGACCTGGAGTGCATCCTCCCTCCGGACCACTTCAGTGATTGCATCCGAGAGCAGGTCATGGGAGAGGCGCCTCACCTGGCTCACCTCATGGCAATGCTTCTCGATAAGCTCAGGATTTTTCATGGTCCTGATCCCTTTTATTGCAGCCTCGAGTTCGGTCACTGACAGGCTGATCATTTTGGCAAGAGAGACCATGTGAGCGTCAGGTTGCCGGATATCGTAATAGAGCATCCGTTCGGCAGACCCTGCAATATAGACCATGACAGCGTCGAGTGCCAGTGCGAGACCCGATATCTCTTCAGGCTCAAAAGGCGTAATAAAGACCTTCGAGAGTTCCCTCTTGATATCGCTGGTTACCCGGTCTGCCTGCTGCCCGAGAAGTTCGATCTCGCGGTATTTCTCCCTGGTATTGGTAAAATCTTCGGTAAGGATGACGAGTTTTGCGGCACTTTCTCCAAGCAGGGCTGCCTGTTGTTCGAAAAGGTCGAAAAAAACCGTGTCCTGTGGAAGCAGAAATTCCCTTAAACCCATAAATATCCTGATCGGTATTCTCACAGGGATCTTAAAAACTGATGGGTTTTGCCCGAAGTCTTTCCCGGGCGGTAACTAATGGGTCTCCCGGAATGGGATCAGGTGAACCAGTTTGTGAATTGACATTTCCGATAAGGTACTCTCTCCTTTCGTAATAAATTCACAAATCCTGGGAAGAGCGATCACATCGATGAATTTGTCGATCTTTAAATCGGGATGAGAGCCATGAATGGACACGATTGCGCATCGTATTTTCGGGTTTTTCTCATAAAATTTGTATTCATCTTTCATATGGCACCAGAGGGTAAAGTTGGCAAGACGTACCTGGCGCTTCAGGTCATCGGTTTTAATTTCAACATCTGACCCCTTCCAGCTCTTGGTTCCCACGAGGAATAATCCCGTGGGACCAATTACAATGTGATCGATCTGGTTGTACCTGACCTTGTCCTTTCGTTTACACCAGTAAATGGGATCGAAGAAATGTAAGTTGACCCCGCTTAAGACCTGGTATTCTTCAGGTAATGTTGAGAGGACGCTGATGACTTCTTCTTCTTCCTTTGCATTCAGGAGCAATGAATTATTACGCGTAAGAAACTGTTGCGTTTCAGTGATGTTTTTACCGGCAGACCTGATGTTGTCGGGTTTATCTGCTATCGTTTTTTCCATCTGTTTTTTGGATCTCTCTCTATGCCATTTAGCCCCGATAAAAGGCAGGTTTATCCGGTAGGAACTGATAAGATTTGCGCCCCAGAACCAGATGATATACACAAGAATCATGAAAAAAGAATCGCTTTCATCGATCCGGTCATTGATTTTCAGGATATGGGTATACACTTCCCGGGTGCGTTTTTCGATATCATCCTGTAACTGCTGGTCGAGTTGTGCTTCACGTTCTTCCAATGCAAGAATTATCTCGTCCTGCCGTTTTGCCTCTACTCCCTCGGCGTCGGCAAGGATTTCCGGATAATCCTCCAGGAACTGGAGTATGTCTTTAAGCGTTGCCAGGTTTTTACCATGTATCGGTCTCGTTCCGTTCAGAAGGTAGCGGGTGCCGCCGGCAGTTCCGTGAATTTTTGCCATGGTAGTTCCTGGAGTATAAGGGTATGTTCGTAGCAGATGGACGAATCAGTTTATTCTGAAATATATCTCTAATATTCTCTG
This sequence comes from Methanomicrobiales archaeon HGW-Methanomicrobiales-1, assembly GCA_002839675.1. Taxonomy (NCBI): domain Archaea; kingdom Methanobacteriati; phylum Methanobacteriota; class Methanomicrobia; order Methanomicrobiales; species Methanomicrobiales archaeon HGW-Methanomicrobiales-1. The sequence goes on from PGYM01000001.1 coordinate 731,281, forward strand.
ATACTCCTCAATATTCCTTTCTTTTGGTGGAACAAAAAAATCGGGAAAATACCGGGTTCCTGACCGTTATTACTGTCAAGAGCGGTAGAGTGAAAAATATATCGACTTTCATCGGGTATGGGAATTCTCATTGGGTTGATTTTCCTATTTTTCAACACAGGAACCTGTATTAAAAAAAGCGGTCTTGACGGGCCGTCCGGCTGCTCAACCGGAAATGCATCAAAAAGATGTGGAGGTTCAAGCATTTGAGAAGGTCAGTTTCCCGCCCTTCTCATCCACCAGGATCTCCTTCTCCTTATTCACGGTTCCTTCCAGGATCATCTTTGACAATTCGTTTAACAGGTTCTTCTGGATCACCCGTTTGATCGGCCGTGCACCGAACTGCGGGTCAAAGCCCAGGGTGGCAATGAACTGGATCGCTTTCTTTGTTGCCTTGAGCCGGATATCGCTCTTGCCGAGCATCTTCTGGACATTGCCCAGCTGAATATCGACTACCGTCTGGATCTCATCTTTGGTGAGCGGCCGGAACATAATGATCTCATCGATCCGGTTGAGGAACTCGGGACGGATGGTCTTTTTCAGCAGCTCAAAGACCTGTTCCTTGGTGCGGTCGTATACCTCGTCACGGTTCTTATCGGTGACCTGCTCCATGTTCTCCTGGATGATGGTAGAGCCGATGTTCGAGGTCATGATGATGATGGTATTCTTGAAATCCACCGTGCGGCCCTTGTTGTCCGTAAGGCGGCCATCGTCAAGAACCTGCAGCAGGATGTTAAAGACATCCGGGTGGGCTTTTTCGATCTCATCCAGTAGTACCACTGAATAGGGTTTTCTCCGGACTGCTTCGGTCAGCTGCCCGCTCTCTTCATAACCCACGTAGCCCGGAGGTGCCCCGACCAGCCTTGAGACCGTATGCCGTTCCTGGTACTCCGACATATCGATTCGCACCATGCTGTTCTCGTTGTTGAAGAGGAATTCTGCGAGCGCCTTTGCCAGTTCGGTCTTCCCGACCCCGGTTGTCCCGAGGAAGATGAAGGAACCGATCGGGCGTTTCGTGTCCTGTAATCCGGCCCGGCTCCGCCGGATCGCATCCGCAACTGCGCCGATGGCTTCATCCTGTCCCACGACACGCTTGTGGAGTTCGGTCTCGAGGGTCAGCAGTTTCTGCTTCTCGCTCTGCAGCATCCGGCTGACCGGAATGCCGGTCCAGCGCGAAACCACTTCAGCAATCTCCTCCGCATCCACTTCTTCGTTGACCATCGCGGAATCCTTCTGGAGCACGGTCAGTTTTCCTTTGAGTTCCTCAATGATCTTTTCATTTTCCGGGATACGACCATACCGGATCTCTGCTACCTTACCGAGATCCCCTTTACGTTCGGCACTTTCGGCCTCGAATTTCAGGTTCTCGATATCCGTTTTACGCAACTGGATCTGTTCCACCAGTTCTTTTTCCGATTGCCATTTTGCCTGCAACCGGTTTCGTTCCTCGGTCAGGTTTCCGATCTCCTCGTTTAAGCCCTTGAGTTTCCCCTGGTCTTTTTCCCGTTTGATCGCTTCCCGTTCAATTTCCAGCTGCCGGATCTTCCGTTCAATGATCTCTAACTCTTCCGGTTTCGAGTTGATCTCGAGCCGAAGTTTTGATGCCGCCTCATCGATCAGGTCGATTGCCTTGTCGGGTAAGAAACGGTCAGAGATATAGCGTTGAGAAAGTTCCACAGCGGCAATGATCGCTTCATCCTTGATCCTCACATGGTGATGGGTCTCGTATTTCTCCTTGATTCCCCGGAGGATGGAGATCGCACTCAGGGTATCCGGCTCATTGACCATCACAGGCTGGAACCGCCGCTCAAGCGCCTTGTCCTTCTCGAAATATTTCTGGTATTCTTTTAAGGTCGTGGCGCCGATGACATGCAGTTCTCCCCGGGAGAGCGCGGGTTTGAGAATATTGGCCGCATCCATGGCGCCCTCGCTGGCGCCGGCCCCGACCAGCGTATGGATCTCATCGATGAACAGGACAATCTCCCCTTCAGCAGAGATCACTTCCTTGACCACGCTTTTCAACCGCTCCTCGAACTCTCCCTTGAACTTCGCCCCGGCGATCAGGGCCCCCATATCGAGCGAATAGATCTGCTTGTTCTTCAGGTTCTCCGGCACATCCCCGTCAATGATCCGGTGGGCGAGACCTTCGGCAATGGCGGTCTTTCCCACACCGGGTTCTCCTATGAGGATCGGGTTGTTCTTCGTTCGCCGGGAAAGGATCTGCAAAACCCTGCGGATCTCTTCATCCCGGCCAATGACCGGATCGAGCTTGCCGGTACGGGCAAGATTGTTTAAGTTCCGTGCGTACGTTTCCAACGAATTATAGGTCTCTTCTGCGTTCTGGCTTTTTACCGTCGATCCTTTCCGTAACTGGCTGATCGCGGTCTTTAAGTCTTTTTCAGCAACCCCGTTCTCCTTGAGCAGTTTTGAGGTTTTGTCGTTCACCGAAAGGATTCCTAAGAGAAGATGCTCAAGGGTGACAAATTCATCATGGAATTCCTGGGCAAGTGCCGAGGCTTTCTGCAGGGCGGTGTTGGCATCACTGGAGAGGAAGTGCTCCCCGCCACTGACCGTGGGATAAGTTTCGATGATCCGGTCAAGCGCAGGGGTGAAAACATCGAGGTTTACATTCAGTTTTTTTAAGAGATACGGGATGACGTTCTCATCAACCATCAGCATCCCTTTGAGTATATGCGAAGTCTCGATCGCCTGGTTCTGTTGTGCCGTTGCAATCTCCGTTGCCTTCTGTACGGCTTCCTGTGATTTTATGGTGAAATTATTAAAATTCATGATGATGGGGACTCCTTTATCGTTGTTCGTAATTCCTGTCCGATAATCGTAATAGCACTTCTTTATGCCAAATAGTTTGTCACGCTGACAATCGATGCTGACAGGATGTATGAGCAGGGGGTTGATGCGCATGGGAGTTGGTTCAGCACCAAAGAAAGGGGAGGATATCCTGCGGGTGAAACCTACTCATCACTTTAATATCTCAGGAATCATCTGTAATGCTTTGTATGCGCAGTCTGATGCAAGAATCAAATTTCCCGGGTACGAACATGATCGCCAGGAGAAACTGATTACTGGTATGGAACTTACAGGAACCAATGAATCGGAAGACCGGATCGCGGCACTTGAAAAGAAGTTAACCGAAATGGAAGCCCTGGTCAAGGGACTGATCGCGGAACTGCTCGATATCAGGGCCGTATCCCGGAACATAACCCGGGAGAACGAGGAACGCGACCGCCAGCAGCTCAAATGGGGAACAATGCCGCAGGGCACAATCTCTCCTGCGTTAGGAGGCACTTCAGCATCACCCTCCGTTGCAGCCTCTCCTGATGGCAATACCGTGATCCGGCCCCGGGGTTCACACCAGCCGGCGATGCCGGTCGCCCCGGCAGAGCCAGAAATGGTCCGGATTATGCAGTCCGATGGTACCATGAAAATGGAACCCCGGTACGGGGAAGCAAAACATATTGATTCCTCCGGGGGATATGGGCGAAACCGGAAGGACAACTCTGCGAGCAGCAGACAAAATCCCCTGATCTTCGCAGCCGAGGAAGAGAAGCCGGATCGTTCAAAGGTGTAAGGGTCCCATCCGGATGGGGAGAATTGCCTTTGCTGGCATATCCGTCAATAATGGATAAAATTTACAACCGGTCTTTGAACCGAAATCCCCGCGTTCTTTTTTTTATAATCTTCTGCGAGAAGAGCCTCCAGCAACGAGACCAGCAACCACAAATAGCGAAACGCAATAATCAGATTACTGAATAAGAACAGAACCAGAGATGAACAATGAAAAAAACTGTTATTGTTATCCTGCTCATCATCGCAGCGGTACTGCTTGCGGGATGCACTTCAACACCAGCCGCCGGCCAGGAGACTGCCCGGGACACCATCCGGGCCCATTATGCATACCAGGAGAGCTGGTCGCCCACCCTTGGGTGCTACGGGAAAGTTTCCGGGTATGCTTACAATGCAGGGAACTCACCGGTTGACAATGTGGCACTGAATCTCAACCTTGTCAATACCGGCACCGGGACCATACGCGATTCCCGATCCGTGTTCATAGGCACCATGGGTGCCGGGCAGTCGGTCACGTTTGAATCGGTTCTCGATGGTGAATGCACTCAGGGATACCGGGTCGATGGATTTATCGTAAAATAATCCTGTGCCGGCAATTTCCTTTTTTTTAGCTACGGGGTTTTAGTTCCCGAATTAACTTCATATCATCAACTGAATGGCGAGAGAGGTAAAGCAGTGTTGCACACGGTAAAGGTGCAAGAGAACCGGTTTGTGATGCGTTCATCTTCCCGGTGGAGTGGATAAAAAAATTATTCGAATAAAAGCCGCTGTTTCATGAGGAGAATCAGGTCATTGAGATCCCTGCACTGGTTGAGCTCATCGGTACTAATAAAAATCTCCAGCTCCGTTCCTTTCTGGGTAAGCACAACCGGAAAAGTAATCTTTTGCTGCCGGGATCCAAACTCTGCCAGGAACTCATTCCGGTGCAATGGTCGTGACGGAATGTCAAGATCTTTGCAAAAACGTTTCCACTCCTTTTTCATTCCCACAGGGCTATGCGTGATCCCCATCAGGGTGCAGGCACCCGCTCCGGAAGAATCTGCCTTACCCGAGGAAAAATCCTTGAATCCCTGTAACGCTCCGCTATCCGTGTTGTAGATGAACAAGAGGTTTCTCTGGCCCTGCATATACGATCCCTTCCGTGTTTTCACTTCTTATATTTTGGGATGATAGCAGTCAGAATACTTGGCTTTTTTTTGGAACGATATTTTTAAAAAAGCCCTGCGCGGGAAAATCCTGATGAAGTGGTTGGCCGGTATCTCAGGGGAGAGATCGGCAGAAAAATGCTCAACACCATTTCATCTCTGAAAAGGATGGCGAGTCCCGGGTATTGCAAAAAAATGAGTATTATTTCTTTACTTTCCGGATAATCGTGAGATCCCCAAGGGTCGGTGCAAGACTGCCGGGAACCTTCTTGCCGGCCTCTGGTTCTGCCGGGGCATCGATAAGCCGGATACTCAAAACCTTTTCGAGTTTTTTCCGCACATCGTCTTCCGGGATCAACTCGGCATTCTCGATCTTCTTGATTAAGTGTTCCCTCTCTTTCATCTGCATGGCGAGATCTTTCTGGGAGAGGCCTTTTTCCATCCGGGCATTCCGGATCCGGATCGCGTAGTCCTCCACAACCTCGCCTTCCATGAAATCAAACATGTCCCGTTTGTGCCAGGTCGGGGCGGCCGCACCGCCCTTTGGTAAGCCGGGTTTTGCCGGGGCCCGTGCTGGACTGGGAAGACCCGTTCGCCGGACCTGTTGCACCTCGGTGCCGAACTTCTCGCATTTCATGCATACCGAGAGTTCAGCTCCCTCGACACGGACTAACTTAGGGGTGCCGCGTATTGTTTCTCCGCACATTTCGCATTGCATAATCTCACAAACACTTTATACCCAATTTCCCTATATACCTAATTGAGATACGAGATGGGCGACATCCTCCATCAATCCACGGAACCCCAGACGCCGGAAGAGCTGTACAGACTGTACAGGACGCTTTCTGAACAGCTCCGCGAGCAGCTGGGCCAGATCGAAAGCGACAAGCATGAGCTGGAAGTCCAGATGATGGAGCGGGTAGGGAACCTGGAATCAAGGAATCTTGAGCTCCGCGAACAGCTGCGGCAGACCGAAGCGGACAAGCGGTATATCGAGACCCAGAAGATCCGGTATGAGCGTGAAGTCAGGAAGCTCAAGAGCGAGAGCGAGCAGCTCAGGAGCCCGCCGCTTATCATCGGGACGGTTACCGATATCGTGGATTCCACGCGGGTGATCGTGCGAAGCAGTGCAGGCCCCCGCTTCATGGTGAGGAGTTCGCCTTCGATAAGTGCAGATGATCTTAAGCCCGGCGTGAGGTGCACGCTCAACCAGCAGTCGTTAGCCATTGTCGAACTGCTGCCCAACAGTTTCGATTCACAGGTCTATGGCATGGAACTGGTGGATTCCCCGACCGAGACCTACGCGGATATCGGGGGATTGCAGGCCCAAATCAATGAGATCCGGGAAGCCGTTGAACTCCCGCTCAAGCGCCCTGAACTGTTCCGGCAGATCGGTATAGAGCCGCCCAAGGGGGTGCTGCTCCACGGTCCGCCGGGCACGGGAAAGACCCTGCTGGCAAAGGCAGTTGCGCATGAGACCAATGCCCATTTCATGCGAGTGGTGGGTTCCGAGCTGGTCCAGAAATACATTGGCGAAGGTGCCCGGCTGGTTCGCGAGCTCTTCGATCTTGCCAAGAAGAAGGCCCCGACCATCATCTTTATCGATGAGATCGATGCAGTGGGTGCGTCCCGCACGGAGGCAAATACATCCGGTGACCGCGAAGTACAGCGAACCCTCATGCAGCTGCTGGCCGGCATGGACGGGTTCGAGAACCGGGGCGATGTGAAGATTATCGGTGCCACGAATCGGATTGATATTCTGGATAAGGCACTGCTCCGCCCCGGTCGGTTTGACCGAATCATCGAGATCCCGCTTCCCGATGTGGACGGGCGGCTCTCAATCTTAAAGGTGCACAGCCGCTCGCTTGCGGTTGATTCGGATATCAATCTTATCGAAGTTGCCCAGCTAACGGAAGGCCGGAACGGTGCCGATCTGTACGCGATCTGCATGGAAGCAGGTATGTTTGCGATCCGGAAGGAACGCCCCACCATTACGCAGGACGATTTCCGGGCGGCAGTGGCAAAGGTAGGCCTTGATTTCAACCGCGGCCCGCTGGATGTTGAAGGCGAGATGTTTGCGTAAGGGAAAAATCCTTTTTTTTAATCGTTCTTTTGTGCAGGATTAATACCGTAACTATTATTCAGGGTGTTTTTCATTCCGGATAATCCGGCACGATCATTTTTTTAGGAACGTTAAGGGCAGTTTTTATAAAATACCGCCCTTTGAAGGTCTATTTCTCCAAATGTTGCCTGCAGGATGCCTGGTTCAGGGCACTGACCTTTCCCGTCCAAATTTCATCTCAATTTGATTTTGTCCAGATATTCAATCCTGTTTTTTTAAATAAAGTCCAATTTTTTAGAAAAAATTACAAAATCTCTAAATACAATAAGATCTCATGTCAAAATGTTATGTGTATTAACCGGAGTTTTCACTACTTTACCAAGGTGAATGAATGAAATTGCCCAAATCCATTGAGCAAGCATTTACCGGTCTTGAAGCTGCGATTGTGCTTATTGCATTTATTATCGTGGCGTCAGTATTTGCCTATGTGGTACTGGGTGCCGGCTTCTTAACCACCGAGAAGGCCCAGGAGTCGGTTCATGCTGGTATACAACAGACAACATCGGCAGTCCAGCCATCCGGGGAGCTTAGTGTGCAGGCGGATGGAGCGGGTACGGGAATCAATACGATTACGTTCTACCTCCAGCTTGCAGCTGGCGGTACGGGAGTGGACATGGGAACCTTTTCGTATACGGTTACTACGCCTGCAAAGGTCGGGACCTTTACCAGTACTGATGTCACGTATACGTGGGTCAAAGAAATTGCCGGGACGAACCATGGAGAGCATTCTGGTGTGATGAATCTCGGTGAAATGGTCCTTGTCACGATTAACCCAGGGTTCAGTTCAACGGAAATGGGCGCCAGGACAAAGTTCCTTGTTGAAGTGAAGCCTTCGGTTGGTGCAGCGGTACCCATCTCGGGAACAGTTCCCATGGGAATGAATCCCAACACGTGGTATGCGGTATACTAAAAAGGGTAAAATATTCTGTTCAGGAAAATTTTCCTGAACACTCTCTTAATATTCCTGGGATCTTTGCATACGGGGTGTTTTTATATCCCGCGGCCTCTCCTTTCCCGGCATAATTCCTGGGAGAAATACAATATTATCGTAAAACACCGTGCGATCCGGAAGGACATGCATCCTCTCCTCTATTAACCGGTTTTTTCCCGGTCAAATGCACCAGCCTGCTTATTACATTGTTATAATGCAGAACCGGGAAGATTATCTCTTTGTTAAGGAAAATAACTCAATCTCTTTATTCTTACCTGACCAACATTCTTATACATGGATCTTAGTCTTTTGCAGACATTCCTGATGCTCTTTGAAATGATCTGCGTGGTCATTGTTTTTGCCTATCTCTTCACCCGCAGCCGTTTTTTTCTTGAGGTTCTCGAGCACCACCCGCTTGTCTCTACCCAGATTATCCTTGTCGTAATCTTCGGCTGTCTTTCGATCTATGGTCTTTCCAGCGGAGTCACGTTCTCCGGGGCAACGGTCAATATCCGCGATCTTGGCCCCATCCTCGCCGGCCTCACGTGCGGTCCCTATGTTGGCCTCGGCGCCGGGCTGATTGGCGGTGCATACCGTCTCTCCATGGGCGGGTCCAATGTCATGGCAGCAGCAATCGGGCCGGTCATTGCCGGTCTCTTTTCGGGCCTCATATACCTCTTTAACAAGCGCGAGTTGCTCTCGACAAAGAGAGCAATCATCTTTACAATTATCATAGAATCGTTCGTCTCGGCAGTTGCCCTCATCATCCGGGCTATGGGCGGTTCTTCTTCATCGGTGTGGACCGTAATTGTCAACGTCGCGATTCCCATGATCGTTCTCACCTCCGTTGCCGTGGGAGTCTTTTCGTTCATTGTCCATAACCTGCTCAACGAGCGAAAAACGCAGCGGGAGAAGGAGTCGCTTGAACGCGAGATGGCCCGGAAAGATGCAGAGCTCCAGATCGCCGCAGAGATCCAGAAAAGCTTCCTTCCGGAAACAATTCTCCAGATTGACGGTTTTGAAATTGCCGGCACCAGCATCCCGGCAAAAGAGGTGGGCGGAGATTTTTACGATGTGATGCCGTTTGAAGTCATCCCCTTTAATAAACAACGCGTAGGGGTGATGATTGCCGACGTTTCCGGAAAGGGAGTGCCTGCCGCTCTCTTCATGGCCCTCTCGAGGATCGTGATACGGGTCAGTGCAACCTGGTTTTCGAAGTCCTCGGAAGCGATTGCGTTTGCTAATCCCATCATCAGCCGGGACTCCAAGACCGGCATGTTTGTAACGGTCTTTTACTGTGTACTGGATAATACGGCCCACAGCATTACGTACGTAAACGCCGGTCATAACCCCCCACTTCTCATCCGGGCAGGTTTGGATGTGGCTGAAGAACTCGAAGCCACCGGTATAGCCATCGGTGCAATGGATGACGCTCCCTATGAACAGAAGGAAGTCACACTCGCGAGCGGTGACCTGCTGATCCTCTATACCGACGGGGTAACCGAAGCGGTCAATGACAAGGAAGAGATGTTTGAGATCCCGCGGCTCATGGACATTGTTTTAGCATCACGCTCGCTGACTGCGCAGGAAATTGTAGATGCCATAATCAAGAGCGTAAATGATTTCAGCCAGAACCAGCCGCAATACGATGATATCACCCTGATGGTTGTCAAGGTCAGGTAATCGGGCATGCAGTGCCTCTTCGCACCAGAGTAATTGAAAATAGGAAAAATAATTGCGAATATTCAAGCCCGATTACATCCCCGGTATACAGAGAACACGGCAATTAACGTGAATGAGAAAAACCATTCATGAGGAGAAGATGTTGTTGAACCCGCTGATGACGAATCGCCTTGCACTTCTTTTGGATCCCGGGAGTTTTGTCCCGCATTGCACTGCCGATGATGGCGAACTTGTCGGTGGAACCGGCATGATTGGGGGCCGCCGTGTCTGCATCATCGCCATCAATCCGGAAGCCAGTGGACCGGTCGAAGCCTTTGCAGTTCTCCAGCAGGAGCTTGCATTGCTCGACTTGGCAGAAGAGCAGCATCTCCCGCTTATCCACCTGGCAGATCGTCCTGCTCGCGTGGCGATGGACACAACGGCAATCCCGCTGACTATTATGCAGACGTTCATTGATTCCCGGGGAGCCGGCAGGGTCTTTGCCCGGTTTGCGCACCTGTCCGGGGTTGTCCCGAGAATCGCGGTCGTTTTTAGTCCCATTGCAACAACCCTGACGTATCCGGTAGTTGAATGCGATGCCGTGGTCATGATGGACCATGCCGGGATGTCGCTGGCACGTCCGGATATGGTCCGGCTGATGACGGGTGACCAGAGCCCGTACGAGGAATACGCGGGTGCCGGGATGCATGCCGGGATCTCGGGAACCTGTGACAAACTCGTCTTTTCAGAAAAGGATGCTTTGGACTGGGTGCGGAAATATCTTGCACTCTTCCCCTCACACTTCACGGAAAAACCCCCGGTTGCACAGCCGCATCCCCCCGAACCGGATTACCCGAAACTCCGCAGTATCATTCCGGAGGATCCGGATCAACAGTATGACATGCACGAGGTCCTGGGTTCTTTCATCGACGCGGGTTCCCTCCTCGAACACCGGGCTCGATATGCACGCGAGGTCATCACCGCATTTGCACGGGTAAAGGGAAATGTGGTTGGCATTATTGCAAATAACCCAGAACAGAAAGGCGGGATTCTCTTTCCGGAAAGTTGCCGGAAAATGGCAGCCTTTGCATCCCTTTGCGATGCTTTCAATATCCCGCTCGTATTCCTTGCTGACATTCCGGGTTTCATGGTGGGAAAATCTGCCGAACAGGCAGGGATTATCCACCACGGGGCTCTGGTATTCTCGACGATCGCAAACCTGTCCGTTCCACATCTCTGCATTGTCGTGCGCAAAGCGTATACTGCCGGTCTCTATGCAATGGGCGGGGCAGGATTCGATCCCGAACGATTCGTTGCATTCCCGAATGCCTGTATCACGATCTATGGCCCGAAAGCGATCCAACTCCTTGCCCGGGAGAGCGGGGCTTCTGTTGCTGAACTCTTCACGATGACCAACAGTATCAAAGATAATTGCAATGTGCAGACGTATGTGGCATCAGGACTGCTCGATGCGGTTATCGGGGAAGATGATATCCGGGCCGAGGTTGAACAATTCCTGAAAAACTATTATGAAAAACCGCTGGAACGAAGCATGCCCCAACGGGTACTGTGCCTCTGAATTCGCGTTTTAGTCCGGGGATTCTCTGTTGGATGAGTGCGTGGGCAGGTAATGTAAAAACGCATTGAACGGATATAACAAAACCCGTTTCCGTTGATGCAGTTATATTTCACTGCCCGTCTCGCCCGCATCTTCGAGCGGAATGGGTTCGCCTATATCTTCCACTTCGTCTTCCGTGCACCAGATTTCGATTGCTTTATCGACCCCTGCATATTCCTGGTGATACTCGTCAATCGTGGAACCCGGAGACATGATTACCGTGCTGATCAGTTTACCGTCTTTAAATCCATAGAGCCGGCGATACGGCCATGTCGTGCCGAGCACGGTCACCCGCTCGTAATAGATGTCCTGTGCCATCTGGTGGGTACAATATACCCCTTTAGCCACCTCAAAGAGTGGTTCTTTGGCATAGCGCCGGATATACCAGCGCAGTTCTGCCACTAAGGACATGGCGCTTCCCAGCGAAGTTGTCGTTATCATAACCCCGCAGGGCTTTCTCTTCGGGTGATAAAAACGCAGCACCATCCGGCTGGTTTCGGAAGTAAAAAGGGTATGGTGAAGATCGATTGCTTCCTTCTGGAGCACAAGGATATTCATGCGATCTCCTGAGGGTTGTCGTGTGCAGTTTTAATTGCTGGGCCCCGTGGTTCAGATATACATGCGGGTATCAGTATTTTTCTCTAACTTGACTTTCTTGACCGCAGAGATAAAATCCGTCATGCCGACAGTGACTGCCTCGCGTCGCACGGCCATCATACCGGCTTCGCGGCAGATTGCCTGGAGCTCGGCACCGGTTGCCTTTTCGGTCATGGCCGATACGACTTCCATGCTCACGTTTTCCATGTGCATGTTCCGGGAATGGATCTTTAAGATCTCGAGCCGTGAGTCAAGATCGGGCAGGGGGATCTCGATCAACCGGTCGAAACGGCCGGGACGGAGCAGTGCCGGGTCCAGCATGTCCACACGGTTGGTTGCTGCCATGATTCGCACATCGCCCCGGTTGTCAAACCCGTCCATCTCTGCCAGGAGCTGCATAAGGGTGCGCTGGACTTCAGCACTTCCCGAAGTCCCGTCATTGGTGCGCATGCTGCCTACCGCATCGATCTCATCGATAAAGACAATGGCAGGAGCCCGTTCGCGGGCAAGCTGGAACAGTTCGCGGACAAGGCCGGCTCCTTCGCCAATGAACTTGTGCACGAGCTCGCTTCCCGACATGCGGATGAAGGTGGCCTTTGCTTCGTGGGCTACGGCTTTTGCAATCAGGGTTTTACCGGTTCCCGGTGCCCCGTAGAGCAAGATACCCTTTGGTGGCTCGACACCTACGCGCTTGAATATCTCTGGTCGTGTCAGCGGGTATTCGACCGCTTCACGGACTTCTTTGATCTCTTCAACAAGGCCCCCGATCTGGGCGTAGCTGATATCCGGTGATTCCTCGAGTTCCATGACCCGGACCCGGGAGTCGTAGATATTGCCGATCACTTTGACAATCGAGAGGGCGTTGTTGACGGCAACTTTTGCGCCTTGTTTGATCTGCGGGCGGAGTTCTTCAGATACCAAGGTCAGGTATTCCTGGTTATTGCCCTGCTGACGAAGATAGATCTCCCCGTTGTCAAGAATATCGACAACTACGGCGACAAAGAGCGGCATGCGCTTTAACTGGTTGTTCTCGCGCTTGAGCTGGCCGTTCTCCTTCTGGAGATCGTCCACTTTCACCTTCAGGTCGAGCAGGGTGGCCTCCAGCTCATTGAGCTGGATCTGGTACTTGAGCTCATTCTGGGGTGCAGAAGAATTGACGGCAGTATCTTCCATATCTATCTTATATCTCAATCTTCAAACATTTATTAGGTATGATTTTGCTAATCAGGGGAAGAGGAATTTCTACGGGGAAGGCAAGCGGCCCGCTGCTTGTCAGCCCGCAACCGATCTCGTTTCTGGGCGGTGTGGATCCGGAGTCCGGCATTATTGTAGAGAAAGGCCACCCGCTCAACGGGCAGTGTATTGCCGGCAAAGTGCTGGTCTTTCCCTATGGCAAGGGTTCAACGGTCGGCTCCTATGTGCTCTATGCGCTGAGTCAGAACAAACATGCGCCAACAGCCATCGTGAATGCAGAGGCAGAAGCGATCATCGCTACGGGTGCGATTATCGGAAAAATTCCTATGATCGACCGGATTGATGTATCCCTCACCCGGTTGAAGGATGGGACCCATGTAACGGTCGATGGCGGGATTGGTGAGATGGAATATGAGGGTGAACTTGCTCCGGCCTGATGCATGAGCACAAACATCATATACTCCGGATTGCACTTTCTGGTATGAAGAATCGAATCATCCTATCTCTGGTTTTTCTTATCTGTATCGCACTTGCGATTGCCGGTTGTACGGGAACGCAGACTACATCCGCAGCCTCTCCAACCGGGACAACTACCGGTTCTTCAGGTTCATCTGCTGCCGGGAATCTGGCTGTCTCGCCAACCGATGCAGTGCCTGACTATAATATGGTCACGGTTGATGTCGGCGAGAAAGATTACCTGGGTAACATTCCGGTCATCTTCCAGGGTGGCATGGGCCAGATCCATGTAAAAAAGATCGATGTGACCTTGTACCGTTCTGACGGGCAGATTAAGACCGCGACCATTGGCATAAATAAAGGCGATCAGGCTGAACTTGAAGGCACCAAACAGACCGATCGTGTGGTTGTCCGGGTATCCATGGACAACGGGCAGAGTTTCACGATTAATGACGTTCAGAGCCCGTACCGCACCCGCCAGTAAAATCTCTCTCCTCTCTTTTTGACAGGATTTTTAAGGACAATTAATTATCATGCAGGTAAACTGGCGACAGATTCACGCGGCACGTAACTCGTATGCAGCACTACAGGCAGCATGCGAACCGTCAGGATTTTCCTTACGTCTTGTGGAACCTCCTGAAGCAGAGGTTACCTGCTACAGTCTCAACTCGCTAAATGAGCCGTATTATCGTGAAGAGATCGCGGGAGCGGACTGTATTACCATTGTCGGGGGTCCCCACGCAACCGCCTGTCCCGGTGAGGTGGCCGCATATGCCGACTATGTAATCGTCGGGGAAGGGGAGTACACGCTGCCCCGGCTGTTAGAAGAGATCGAGCGTGGGGGCACCGGAATAATCCCGGGTGTGGTGACCCGCGATTACTGCACGCCCGTCACATCGTGTGTTCGTCTCGACGCATATCCTGCATTTTCTGCAAAGCAGGGATTTGTGGAGTGCTCGCGGGGGTGCCCGTTTGCCTGCGGGTACTGCCAGACCCCGCATATATTCGGTCACTGCATGCGGCACCGCTCGATAGATACGATTGCCGAATTCTCGAACCGGTACGAGCATGCCAGGTTTGTCACGCCCAATGCCTTTGCCTATGGCTCGGATGGTATCCATCCCCGCTGGGAGAAGATTGAGGCACTCTTCAAAAGACTCAACAACCAGATCTTTTTTGGTACCTTTCCTTCCGAAGTGCGCCCGGAATTTGTCTGCAGGGAATCTCTTGCTCTTGTAAACCAGTACTGCACGAACACGAAACTCCACTTCGGGGCACAGTCAGGGAGCGATGCGGTGCTCAAACGATTGCATCGCGGGCATACCGTGGATGATGTGATCCATGCAGTTGAGCTGTGCACGGAGTCCGGCATCACCCCGGTCGTGGATTTTATCGTTGGATTTCCTTTCGAGAGCGACGAAGAACAGCTGGCAACGGTGAACCAGATTCGCGATGTGGCACGGTCGGGAAAAGTCCACGTCCACCGGTTCATCCCGTTGCCCGGAACCCCTCTCGCCGGAACAACCGCGCGTCCTCTCCTGAAGGAGACCGAAAAGGCCTGCGGAAAACTCGCTTTGGCGGGAAAAATCACGGGTTCATGGAGTGAACCGGAGATAAGGTTTTTTAGACCCTCTTCAAATGATATACCATGAAAGATGTGCTATTGATAGCAGATCTCCATGGTCAATTCGGTAAAATTGATTCATTTCTGGAATTGAATCCAGAAGCGGTATTTATTGCAGGAGACATCACCAATATGGGTCCAGTTGACACGGTCGACGACGTGCTTTCACGCATCGACGTCCCGTGTTTTGCAGTTCCCGGAAACTGTGACCCGCGTGAGATTCTCGAGACACTTGAACACTCCGACGCCGTCAGCCTCCATGGTTCCAGTATCAACCTTGGCAAGATGACGATCGCAGGTTGTGGCGGATCCAACCCCACACCGTTCGGAACCCCGTTCGAGCTGACCGACAAGCAGATAGATGACGTGTTGAACAGCGCGATGAAAAAGATGGAGAAATCAGTCCACAATGTACTGCTCTGCCATGCACCTCCCTACGAGATTCTCGACAAGCCCGGCAACGAGCATATCGGGAGCCACAGTATCCGGAAACACATGAAATCATTCGATATCGTGTGCTGTGCCCATATTCATGAGGCACGGGGTATTATGGATGTCGAAGGAGTAAAAATTGTAAATCCAGGCCCGGCAAGTGACGGGAACTGTGCGATGATCCACTTCGGCAACGAAGCAAAGGACATCAAGATTGAACTGCTGACCGTTTAGACAGGAGCAGTTCAAGGTACGAGGCGAGCAATGGCTCGCCGGATACACCAATCTCTTTTGCAATTTTCTCAATCAGGACAGCGGCATTGGTATTCTCATCTTCGGCCATGATCTCGATCTCGACAAAGGTGCCGAGCTCATCGACTTCGTCGAGTGAGATTGCAGATCCGGAGAATTTGTAATTCTCGCGCCACTTGTTGACTTCGGTTGTTTTGGTAAATCCGAGGCGGTCGAGCATGGTTTCAAACACTTCGCCGGATTCAACTGCGGTGTTTAACTCCTCCCTTGCTTTGAGGCCGAACTTTTTGATCTTTGCACCTTTGTACGTTACAACAGCGTGGTTATTGGTGTACCGGACCCGGACTGCCTCATCGGTCTGGCCGAAATCCCGGTGGGGGGCGTTATAGTAGATATCGTGTTCGTGTATCCTGCCCGAACATACTGCACCTTTTTCCAGCAGCAGTTTGCGGACGGGTTCAAGCGAAGAAACTCTGACTTTTAATTCAACTTCGAGCATAGGCGTGCTACACTTTTATCTGTCATCGTAGCGACTTAATATAGTCAGGTGAAGCATGGCGATAAAAGAAGGAGATTTTATTAAACTGAGTTATACCGGCAAAGTGAATGGCAATGTTTTTGATACCACTTTTGAAGAAGAGGCAAAAACTGCCGGTATCCACAGCCCGAATGCGATTTACGGCCCGGTAACGATATGTGTCGGCCAGAAACATGTGATTCTCGGTCTTGACGAAACACTTGTGGGCAAGAAAGCCGGTGACGAGGGCGATGTAACCGTTGCTCCGGAAAAGGCATTCGGCGAACGCGATATGAAGCGTGTCCAGTCATTCCCCAAGAACAAGTTCTCCCAGAAACCCGTCCGCGGTATGCCCGTGAAGATGGATGAGCTGGGAGAAGGCACGGTTGTCGATGTGATTGGCAGCCGCGTTCTTGTTGACTTCAACGCCCCCCTTGCCGGCCAGACGCTCGAGTACCATTACAAGATTGAAGAAGTGGTAACAGAACCGCTCGAAGAGCTCAAGGGCCTTATTCGCCTGTATGCAGGAAGGGAGATGGAAGCAACCCTCGAAGATGGCAAGGCAACGGTCATCCTCCCGGCAGGGATCAACTATGACCGCCGCTGGATGCTCTGGCGTGGCCGAATCATTCATGAAGGTTTTGAGCAGATCCAGGGAATCTCCGAGATTATTCTCGTAGAATCCTACAAGAAACCTGAGAAGAAAGAAGAATAATTTCTTTTTTTAAAACCGTTTTTTTTTAAAATTTTTTTGATTCGCCATTGTTTTTAGTGGATAACAAAGAGGGGAACTGATGCCCCCGTACCTTAAGGATCTCCAGTCGCCTTAGTGGGGTGTAATTGTGGCGGCCTGAGGACAATCATCCGTTTGATCCTGATGAGGTGCTTGAGTGGTTCCCGGATGCCATATGTGGGGGGTCAGTGGGGGCATTTTGGTTTTATACGGAATGGGGATATCTGAATTGTTATCGTCGTATTTTTTCTGGATTACCTGCCCGGTCCGGGCCGTTGTATTGCAAATGTCCCTCACTGACCCCCCATCACCCCCTTTGGTTTTCGGTCAGGATTTGTTGCATTTCACGGAGAAAATTTAACTCAATTGTGTTGGGGGGGAGCGTAAGGGGGTCGGATGGGGACAAATGTAATTTGCGGCGATCATTTGTCCAGTGCAACGCCCTTTACCATGGACAGGATATATAAAAACCGTGTCCATGAAATTTCGACCCAGCATTAAAAATAATCTGATTACCGAATCGCCCCGCAAGGCTCTGCTGAGGTGGCCAGACAGCATCCTGGAGATTGGAGAAATCACAGATCCAATTAAGATTATTTTCCCCTTCTGAAAAAACGGACAATTTTATTTGGATAACACCGCATGCATCAGGGTCATCATTCCCGCCTTTGTCGGGCGTTTTGGCTGCAACCCGAATGGTGAAATAATGGCCATATCCATCTCATCGGAACCGAACATCTCGGTGTTGACCCGCTCATTCATCTCATCAAAGATCCGCTTGTAGGCAATGCAGTGGGGATCAACACCCTGAATTTTTCCTTCCGTAGGGACTATTGCATTGTAAGGACACCCGCCACGGCAGTACCTGATGTGCGGACATTCTTTGCACGCAGTGTCTACGAATTCTTTAAACTGCTGCATCCGTTTTCCAGCAGGTGAATTTGCGAGTGTTTCGGGAGTGGGGCTATCTCTCACATGGCCCATCACCCATTCATCCATGCCGACGAATCGGTAACAGGGATAGATACTGCCATCGGGACTAATGGCAAAGGTATTGCCCATACAATCGGCAAACGTACATACCGAACCTCTCCGGGTGGAGACACACCGGCACAGGTCATTGATATTCATAATCTCGATCTTTCCGAAATTTTCAAGATACTTGTCGAGCAGGAAGACCAGCAGTTCACCATATACTGCCGGCTCGAGCGCCCACTGGTTCGGGTTATCGCTGCGGAGTGATGGAAGGGCGGGATGGAGTTTCATCACGAACCCGTTGTCAAGGAAAAACCGGAAGATCTCTTCTCTTTGCTTTACTGATTCACCGGTAAATGTGCAGATGAACCTGACCTGCAGGCCATGTGCCTTTGCCAGTTCATAGCCCTGCATGGTCTTTTTAAAATACCCTTCACCGCGCTGGGAGTCGTTGAGCGCTTCCGGGCCATCGATACTGGTGCCGATCGGGATGTTGTATTTCGCAAGAATGTCAGCCAGTTCCGGGGTGAGCAGCCAGAGGTTGCTCTGCATGGCAAATGTGGGCATGAGGTGGCTTAATCCTTCAGAGAGCAGGGGTAGTGCCTGACGGTAAAAATCCACGCCGCCAAGAAGCGGTTCGCCGCCATGGAAGGTGATGGTGACCTGGTCTTTCCGGAAATCCTTGAGCCATTCTACCGTTTGCCTGACCGTTTCAATACTCATCTTCGGGGATCCTGCTTCAGAGCTCCAGCAGTAACTGCAATGGGCAGGGCACCCGAGTGTCGGGATGAGCATGATATGAAACGGGCTTTTCATGGAATGGATTCCTGATTCTTTCTCTCTTTTTAAAATGTATAATCGTTATTCTTTTGCCGTGCATTGAATGAGTACGAGGGGGAAACTCCCGGTAAATATCATAAGATTTCCAGGGCCTGCTGACATAAATTTTATATTCTGACTTATATCCCACAAGGTTGATATTGCTCATCGCGGTATAATCATTCAATACGTTCTGGAATGTCTGTCATGATTCACTTGTGGCAATCGGATTTATCGGTTACCGATATTGACCGGTTACAACAAAATGGTGATATACCGGCAATCATCCGGTTGCTCGGGCATAAGGATTTCACTATCCAGTGGCATGCAGCTGATGCGCTGGGCACATTCGGGACAAAATCTACGCCACTTCTGATTGATGCCTTAAAATCATCTCTTGGAACAATCCGGCTTGGTGCGATCGAAGCGCTCAGTGTAATCCGGGATATACGAGCGGTTGAACCCCTCATTGAGGTACTGCATCACGATCCTATGAGCGAAGTGCAGTGGGCAGCGGTTCTTGCCCTTGGCAAAATTGGTTCTATGGAGGCGATACCTGAACTTGTCCGGTCTATGCAGGATGACAATCGCTATATCCGGTACGGTGCTGCAGATGCACTGTTAAAAATGGACTGGCAGCCGGATAATGAGACAGATCGAATCTACCAGTTAATTGCCCTGCAGGACTGGGATGCAGTACGGGCATTGGGATCTGCTGCAACCGTTCCTCTCATGGATATTTTCCGGGATAAGGACCCGGCAACCCGCTCGGCGATTGTCTCAGTTCTTGGAGAGATCGGGGATACTTATTCCAAAACCGCCTGCCCTACAGCGCTGAGGGATCGGGATCCCACCGTGCGATGGAAAGCGGTACTGGCATCCATGAATTGCGGGGTTTCTTCCAGTAAGCTTCCTCTCATGCTTGCTGGACGTGATCGGATCGGTCCGAACCCGGCAGCAGCAGCACTCTTGAATTTCCTGTTCCTTGGTATCGGTTACAATTACCTGGGCAAATGGTGGGGTTTTCCCGTTTTCATGGGGTACATGTCCCTGGTTGTTATGGCCCAACTGGCAGTCGGACCATTCCTTCCCTATCTTATCGCGTACCCGGTTACAGCAGTTTTTGCAGTACATACCTATTACCTGGCAGAGCGGATGTCCGATTCAGTGTGAGGATTCGTATGATATTTTTAGATTGGTTCTTCAACAAAAAACCTGATACCGATCTCATCCTCCGGAAGCGGGATATCCCCGGTCTTATCCGGGTACTGTATTCCCGGAATCCAGAAATCCAGGCATCTGCGGTGCATGCACTGGGAAGTCTTGGATCTGGTGCTACAGAACCGCTTATCCTCGCGCTTCAGAAAAAGAACCGGAACCTCCGGTTAGGGGCAATAGGTGCTCTTGCTGAGATAAAGGATTCCCGGGCTGTCGCTTCGCTTATCAAAATGACCCGGGATCCCAGCAGCGAAATCCGCTGGCAGGCTGTAATTGCACTGGGGGAGATTGGTGATCCCGTTGCTTCTCCTGCAATTCTTGAAGCGCTCAGGGATACCGACAAGTATGTCCGGTACGGATCCGCAATCTCGCTCGTAAAAATTGGCCATAAACCCGCAGAAGAAATTGAATGGGCATGGTACTTTGCGGGAATGCAGGAATGGGAAAAATTAACGGAGCTCGACAGTCCGGCTTTACCCCCGCTGGAAAACCTTCTCCGGGATAAGGACAGTGAGGTTCGGATTAAGGCAGTAAAAACACTCGGTGAGATTGGCGACCGAAATGCCGGACCAGCACTTATCCGTTGCCTTGGCGATGAAAGCCGGCAGGTGCGCTGGGAAGCGGTACTTGCTTCTCAAAAATGCGGGGTTCCCCCGATGTACATGCCCCGGGGATTGTGCCAACGGCCGCGCATGAAAAAGAATCCTTTGATTGCAGGATTTCTCAATTTCCTGCTGCCGGGTCTTGGGTATGGTTACATCGGCAAATGGTGGGGGATCATGATCTTTCAGATCGATATCACCTTCACGGTATGGTTGTTCAAGGTCACTGGTGAAGCGAATACTTACGGAGTGCTGTTTCCTCTTTACCTGTTGTTGGGGATCCATGCATGGTATATTACGAAGATAATGCCGGAGGAGCCGCCGTGAGGATTATATGGCATAAAAATGAAAGCAGACTGTTTTTACGTTGTATTTAGTATATTCTGACCGATTTTTTCTTTAAAAAAATTGTTTTTGAATTTGGGATTTTTTAGCAGATTTGATTAGCAAACATTTATTTCATAAGAATATAATCGATTAAATATTTACCATAGAATCTTTAGGTGGCACTTAAGGAATCTTGTACATTTTATGAATTGCTGGTGAAATCAGAAAAGAATGTCGGATTCGTTGTCGGTTATAAAAACGGATAATGGATCAACCGGTGGACAACAAAAGGTGTATGAAATGGTGAAGAATGACAAAAGGATACAGAAAGGTAACGAGTGGGAAAAGAAACCTGTGATCCCGGGGAATAAAAGTGAGATGTCAAAAATTGGGGAAAAAAAGAAACATCCTCAACTTGTTGGGGAAAGGAATCCCTTCGCAGTATATCGGATAATTCATAATATACATCCGATCCATCATACCAAAAGTGGTCCTCTCTCTCATCTTGATCCCGTTGTTAAACTGTTTTCCGAAATGACTTTCGAAGAAGTACGAAATTGTTTAACAGGATTAGCGAACAGCGATTTGACCTACGATCAGTTGTTTGATCCGCGGTGGGGATCATGCCTGTTTTGCCAGAAAACGATTGACGCCGTGAGAATGAAGCATATTCACGTTGAAGCAAACCCGGATACTATTGTTCCTGACCAGAAATCCAAGTCCTCATCGGAAACATATTCTACTAATGCATTGGTCGGTGGACCTCCCGATTATCTGAAGTGTACTCAAAATCTTGCCAATGCAACCTGGGAATTAAAAGATCGAACGAAACCTAATGACCCCGCCTCTTTACCCTGGAACTGGATGACCCCGATACCCAATCCCATATATTATGATTGTTTAGCCATGATACCACCCTGGTATGGAGATCCGTACCAGGGAGATGTTCTTGATTGTTACCTGCTCGCGGCGCTCTCATCCATTGCATGGTACTATGCAGCAAATAAGCCAGTTACCAAAAATAAAATTGACGCTGATCCAACCATGGCGATCAAATTTTTAAAAACGGATAACACTCCTATCCAAGTCGTCAGTAACCAGGTTTTGGGAACGGTCGTGACTGATTACAGTCTTCCTTTAGATCCCCAGTCCTTACCGGTGGGGGCGAAAACGAAAACCGGGGTAAGCTGGGTACCGTTTTATGAAAAGGCTTTTACACGATATCTGGAAACAATTGGGACGATCGTTCCACCATCAGATCCGTACCATCCTGATATCTGCAGAATCCCCTGCGGTGATGCCGGGGAAACTCTGCGGGCTCTTATGAATAGAAACACCAATTATCTCAAAATACACGATATGAAAGGAAAACCAATAGGATCAGATGAACGTGATCCGATAAAGGTCTGGACAAAACTCAAGGGCATTTGTGAGACTCTGACGATTTCGAAAACCGCTCAATGGAATGCATGGAAAGCCAAATATCCGGCCGTTGCCTGGACTAACTGTACTCGTGATCCGGATCTGTATCAGGATCCACCTCCCCATCCGGATTGTGCAGCACCTCATGGTTCTGGGGTAGAATATGTGAGTGATCCTATCACTGCAAGTCATGCATATTCCCTGATGGGGCTTCATATGCTCAACTCAGTTCAATATGTCATATTCAGGGACCCGTGGGGCGAAAGCTATGGCTACGACCCGGAGCAGACAGCGTATTCTCTTTCACCGGGTCCGCTTATTTTTTACTCTATTTTGGATACCGCGGGAGTACGATACTCCCCGACTATCTTTGATGGCCAGCAGCGCCCATTAAACGGTGTTTTTGCATTGAAAATTGAGGATTTTGTTAAATTTTTCGCTGCTTTCAGCTGGGTGATAACTTAAATCGGCTTTGAAAAGGTCTGGTAATAATGTATAAAAAAACGAACAGAAAAAAATCTGCTTTCAGTTTTTTTATTATTATCGTCTTAATCCTGATTTTTTCTCTGTTGACCGGTACGGCACAGGCTGGAACAGAAACTCTCATAACAACTAATACCAGCGCATCTTCCGAGACCTTTCCGGCAATTTCGGGTAACTGGATTGTATGGACAGATTCCCGAAATGAAGATACATTCGGATCACGTGATATTTACGCATATAATGTCGTCACCGGGGATGAACGTCGAGTCACTCCTCCCGGATCTATTGCGGATCACCCCTCGATTTCTGGAAACACGATTGTGTGGGATGATTTCAGAAGCGAGGATTTTGATATTTATGCTTATAATATCGACACTGGTATTGAAACGCAGGTAACGAATAACCCAGATAATCAGGATTACCCTGCCATTGACGGGAACCTCGTAGTATGGCAGGATAACCGGATTGGCGATTCTGATATTTACTTGTTTGATCTCTCCGTGGGCATTGAACAACTGCTGACTCTTGATACAGCAGGGTCTGACCAGACGATTCCGGCTATCTCGGGTAATTACGTTGTGTGGCAGGATGAACGTAATGGGGATCCTGATATTTATCTTTTAGATCTCACTGGGAGGATCGAACATCTCTTGACTCCGGATACAATCGGATCTTCCCAGACCTCTCCGGCAATATCGGGAAATCATGTTGTGTGGCAGGATGACCGGAATAACCCCAACGTGGACATTTACGTCAATGACACCACTTCATGGAATAAAGATAAAGTCAATGATGTGCCAGGTGTCTCGGAAAAGGTATTGCCGTCCATATCAGGAAGTAATGTTGTCTGGATAGACACTGGGAATCCAGATATTTATCTCAAGAATCTGACCAGTGGTTCCGATACCCGGATTACCAATGACCTTGCTCTTCTTTCCACTGGAGATGGTGGCCCGAAGATTTCCGGTAATCGGATCGTCTGGACTGACATGAGGAATGGCAATAATGACATCTATATGTATACAATAGGTCCGGACCAGACCTGCCCGGTGGCCGATTTCAGTATGTCCGCACAGAGCGGGACCATACCATTCAGTGTCAGTTTCTCAGACAAATCATTGCCAGCCACCGTTTCTTATCGTAAATGGGAGTTCGGTGATGGGAACATCTCAACTGACCAAAACCCCAGTTTTACGTATAATATCCCTGGAAACTACGATGTCAGGCTCACCATAAACAACGAGTATTGCCGGGATGAAACGCCTGTTTCCAATATGCACAAGATCAGTGTCGGCTCAGCTCCGGTTGCATCATTTACTACGAATGTAACTTCAGGCATGGTTCCTTTACCGGTGAAATTTACCGATACGTCCGTTGCAGCAACAGCATGGAACTGGTCTTTTGGGGATGGAACCTATTCCACGCTGCCAATTGTGGAGCATATTTTTACCGATGGGGGGACGTACACCGTTGTTCTCAACTCCAGCAATACCTATGGCTATTCCCATGCACAGACAACCATACAAGCGCTGACCGGTGCAAACGTGAATGCCGATACCATGATTGATGGAATAACAATCTCCACTCCGTTTGGTTCACCATTCCTGACCTATGACATAACGAAGCTTATCGGGCCCGTCAACAGTGGTACTACCCTCATCAGCACATCCCCGCCTCTGCTGGATCATGGATGGCAGAACATCACTTTCATCTCCAATGATGGTATCGGATTCAAACTTGATGGCACATTAATAATGGGCAATATCTCAAGCGTGATACTCTTGATCAAGGAAATAAATCCTGTCGGCTTTTCAACTTCCACTGGTATCATGAGTTCGATTAATTATAGTGTCACGCTACCATCATATCCGACCGGTGCAACACTGAATACTCAAGTATGGGAGGGAGATACTTCCGACGACAGGAATGCATTCAATACTATCGCCAGCCGCGCCGGATATTCCTATATATGGGGTATTGCCTATACCACAAAAATCACAAAAACCAATTTCCCTGCCGGAGGAACAGCAAAACTCCATATGAGTGTAAACTCAACGTGGGTTGACAGACTTAACGGCCGGGCCCATACATACGTAGAGAGAATATCTGATGACAGGTCAACCGGAGAAGTCCTTCAGAGCAGATTCCTCTACAATGATTCTGCAACAAATCTAGACTATTTCGAGATTGATTCCCCGCATGGATTTTCAACGTTCGGTTTATCCCAGCTCTCCGGCTCCGGCAACCCGCTCCAGCTCATCACCCTATCCGTTGTAAGCCACGTAAGCCAACAAGATAACTCAGGAGGTAGTGATTCTCCCGGTACCGTTGCAGGCCCCGGCAAAGCACCAGCTATGGTTCAAAATGCAAACCCCCCCCAGGCCCAGCTCGCACCTCCCGATATTGGAAAAACGGAGAAAATTTACGCCAACGCAAATGGAGTGGTCACCCAGGCAACGCTTCTCCAGTCAACAGATCAGCGTGCTCAACTTGCCATTGGCACCGGGGTTGTGGCAAAAGACAGTACCGGCTCGCCTCTTGCTTCAGTTACCTTAACAGCACTTCCGCCAGAAAGTTTACCCCCGGTCCCGTCATCTTCAATCTATACTTTTGCCGGCATGGCATACGATCTCGGGCCTGATGATGCAACATTTTCACCCGCAATTTCACTTTCATTTGCTTACCCCCCAAATGCACAGTGGGGGCAGGAATTCACCGTAAAAACATTTGATCCCCAATCAGGTACCTGGCAGGATCTCATCACTACGTATGACGCAAGTACCGGAAAGATAACAGCACTAATTGATCACTTCTGTTGCGTTGCCCTGTTTGCAAAACCCATTACCTCTGTCACACCGGTTCCCAAGGCAATTACAGCCGTTCAGATGAAGGCCCCCCTTGAAACTCCGGCACCGCCCCCCCCAGGTACGGCTCTGAATTTTTTTATCGGTATGATGGCATGGGTGACAGATCTGGTGATTAAAAACGTGTATATTCTTGCAATAGTCATAATCCTGGGAATTGCATATTTTGTAAAAAAGCGGAGATATCCCGGTTCCGGATTATAATTTTTTATAACCATCTCTCCGGGCCACACTATGGCAGAAAACGAGGTATAGAAATTCCTGTTAGATTGCAATCCGTGTCTGTTGTCTTAACTTTTCAGTAGTGAATGAGACTGGTTGTTTTTCGCGGGAAAAATAATTTTTTAAGATACGTCTGCATCGCATTTTCACGAGTAGATTAATTCATCGAACATTCCGGGAAATAAATAGACAATGCTGTGTCATAAATATAAGGCGGAACCGTTTTTTTTAATTAATATTCGGGCGAAATAATCTACCATGAAACGGATATCAGGTCTAGTCATTGTCATTCTGGTTCTTCTTTTCGCAGCTGTACTGATTGCCGGCTGCACGGATTCCACTCCCGCAACAACTCCTTCTGTACAACCCTCCCCGACAACAACCCCAGAGACCACAGCTCTCTACATTGCAGGTGATATTGTCAGTCCAAAATCTGGAGCAGAAACAGGGTGGCTCATTCTAAAATATGATTCAGGGACTGATTCCTACGAAAGGGCCTTTATCTACAGAAATACTGATGGAAGCTGGGGCTACCGCGTTAATGCATTGACAGAGACCCTTACCCGACCGATCCTCGAAAAAGTCAACGCGGTTAAAGTAACTCATGTTGATCCGTCCCAGGTACCTCTGAAGCAACCTGCCGTTACCACATCGATAATGACGGCTGCCATAACCCCCAGTACGGGTACGGCAACTACACCGGCAGTAACAGCAACCACCAGTACAATCGCACCCAAGATAAAGGGGATCGCTCCTGAGAACGGTTATGTGGGGACATCGGTCTCAATCACCGATATTCTGGGTGATGGATTCCAGAGCGGTGCCACTGTCAAGCTAGTACGGTCCGATGGCTCGAATATCTCTGCGACAAATGTAAATGTCTTTTCTCCTGCACATATCTCGTGTACGTTTTCCCTTCCATCGGATGCCGTAATTGGTGTCTGGGATATTATTGTTAGTAACCCGGATGGGCAGTCATCCCGGTACAGCAATGGCTTCACGGTTCGTGTTAATCCTTCAGTGACCGCAACAACAACCACCTCATCAACAGGAGGTATCGATATTACTTCCATAAATCCTGCATCCACTTATTCGAATTATCCAGCGGTAACGATATTCGGGTCCAATTTCAAGAATAACATTGCCTGCAAGCTGACCCGGAGTGGGAATGCTGATATTACTGCATCGTATGTATCACGAACCAGTGAGACACAAATGCAATGCTACTTCCCGATACCCACAGGGTCTTTCGGTACATGGAACCTTGTTCTGACAAACACTGATGGCACGACAGGTACATTGACCAATAGTTTCTCAATAAATATCTAAATCACGTTTTTCCTTTTTTAAAAAATTGGAATTCGAATATTATGCAAGCTTGTAGCGGAGCAGAGCCGCAATCCCGCCCAATGCAACAAGGCGTTCGCCGGGTTCGAACGAGGATGAGAGAACAACAACGGTCGCCCGCATTGCCTCTGCGCTCTCAATGAGGGCCATGGTTGCCGGATCCCGGAGCAATGTATCAGCGACCAGCACCTGCTCAACAGCGCCGTACCCGATGGCATCCTGCACTTCCTGCCGCCCATAGGCAACTGCCCCGTCCTGCGCGATACGGCAGAGCACCTCATCCATAAATTTTACCTCGCGGGAGAGCTGGAGATCATCGATCAGTTTTTCCAGCGCACCCTTGCCAATTATTTCCTGGACCGCACCCCGCCCGATGCGGCGTGTTTCGACATTGATCGCTTTCTCGGCAACCGGGTTGCCCCTGTTCCGGGTAAATTTTATGAAATCGTCCTTTATAAATCCCGGGCCGGCGATAATTAACGGCCCGTCGATTGCGGTAAGGGGGGCAAGTACCTGTTCAAAAAATGCGGGACGATTATCCGATTCTCCACCTTTACCACTACCGGCTAAAAAGGTTACAACACTCTCCGGGCCGTATTGCCGGAGCCGGAAGAGTTCAGCTTCGCCTTCTTCGATTGTGAGGATATGGATCAGGCTGAATGCCGATGATTTCACGGCCCGTTCAATACGTTCGAGCTCATGGGGGCGCCACTGTTTGATGACCGAGATCTCAAAACCCGTCTCAACATTGATGGTGTGATACGCGCCTATGTCAATCCCGTGTTCAATTATCCCGCTGAGCCGGAGCCGGATACCGTGTTCCGAGAACTCCACCCGCTCGATCCGGACTCCCAGCCGAACCGGCCGTTTTTCCACCTTTTCCGGCCGAAGTTTATCACTTGCTGTATCAACGCTCCGGAACGTGGTAGCAAAGACGAGATCTCCGGGTGATACAAGGTGCTGGAGGTGCCAGAGATCGTCCACACTTTCCGGAAACAGTCGGATTTCGCCATTATTTCCTTTCAGGTCCCCACAATCAGCCTTCATGCTGACCTACAATATCTGAACCCCCGGGTGGAACGAAGGCTGCTACCGTATCGGTATTCAGGATGCCTTTGAGTGCCTTTTCCTCGTCTTCAGAGATCTTACTTTTTAAAAGACGTAGCATCTTCTTTGCGATATCATTGGGCTCGAACTGCCCGGGCCTGAGTTCGTTATATGCTTTGCATTTTCCTTTTACTGCTGACGGTGGACCCCCGATCACGGCTGCATTCGGTTCAAGCATAAGCCCGATGCCCACCGAGAGCGGCACATTACGGTACCAGGTGCGTTCGCCCCGGACAATGAAAGAGCCCCGCGAGACAAATTCCCCGCTTTCTGGTGTCTTACTTACCTGTGGGGGTAGGACACTGTACACATCTGCAGAGAAATGACCGCTTCGCCATGCACCGGAGTAGGAAGCAGCAAACTGTGCAACTTCATCCA
Organism: Methanomicrobiales archaeon HGW-Methanomicrobiales-1; assembly: GCA_002839675.1. Classification (NCBI taxonomy): domain Archaea; kingdom Methanobacteriati; phylum Methanobacteriota; class Methanomicrobia; order Methanomicrobiales; species Methanomicrobiales archaeon HGW-Methanomicrobiales-1. Next base: position 759,952 of record PGYM01000001.1, read on the forward strand.
TGTGCTCTGTCTTGCCCTTGACAATCACGACACTGGCCCCGTGCACATCCGCATGTACAAAGAGATCTCCGCCTGCCATATATTTCTTGACCAGTTCCTCGTTCTGGGAAGCGTCACGCCCGCCAAGGACAACGATGCCATCGCTGGTGATAAACCAGCGGAAACGGTGGTACCAGAGTTTCTTCAACGGAATGATATCCCGCCGTGTTGTCTTCTTTTTGACAACTACGTTCTTCATTGCCGCGAGTGCGCCGGTCTTCTTCTTCTTGAATTTTTTAATGATATCGTAATACCGGCCTGCATTCTGCTCGATGCCTTCGTGCACATAGATTTTTACCCGTTTACCGATATCAACCTCAACTGCAGCTTCATCGGGATAAAACGCTGTGATCTTTTTTGCATCCGCCGATGTTGCCCCCTTCAGGTGTCGCTCCATTTCCTGCCAGGAGAGTTGCTTGCTTGCGGCATCTAAAGAGGTGATCAGGTTTGAGACAAACTGGTAATTTTCATAGATTGCCGCAACAATCTCTTCGGTTTTTGCAACTTTCTCATCGAATTTTTTTATCGCAGATTCCTGGTATTTCCTGATCCGCTCTTCTTTGGAAAATTTGGGTTTGGCCGCTTTCGTTGCCGTTTCTTTCTTCGTTAGGGGATAGAAGGCTTCAAGTGCACCAGAAAAACTTGAAAATGTCTGCTGATCGGTTCCACCCCTGATGTCAACTGACTCACAGTGCTTTCCTGAGATGACCGGGGTGCGTGACTTCAGGACCTGATCAAAAAACTCCTGTATTGCGGCAAAAAGAAGAGCCGGATCGGCCGATGACGCCGGCATTGTTTTCTCCTGCCCTGCTTTCTGGCAGATATACTCTGCATAGGCGCCTCCCAGCATACACCCCATTGCAAGCGCACGCACAAGATCCCGGTCTTCTCCTTTAAGTACCGCAGTCAGGTTCTCTAACGATGCGGTGGGATCTGTTGCGGTCAGCTCATAGGTTGCATTGGGGACAATCTCGCGCTCCTTGAACCGGTGATGCCGGAGAGGTTTGACAATCTTGTATTCTTCATTGGTCAGTATCACGTTTCCTTCATCAAAGAGTTCAATGATCAGGTGATAGACCGTGGTACCTTTACCAACATCGAAGATCAGGATCCGTTCGAGCCCGTGCTGGTGAATTGCTAGCACTTTTCCGCCGGAAAGGTACTTGCGCAGGAGCATTGCGTACTGGGGAGGGTTTTTCGGGGGTGCGGGGAATTCCTTTACTAAATGAGTCCTTCTGCCGGACTCGATAAGCAACAGGTGCCGTGCCTTGTTCTCGCCGTTGAGCCGGATGCCCAGCGTCCGGGAATCGAACTGGTAGACCTTGTCGATCCAGAGCGGCAGCTTCTCACATAACTCTGACGTCATTGCCTTGACGTCGATCCCGCTCATTCCCTGTTCGGATGCCATTTGTATGTACCAAATTACATATGGCTTGCGCACTAAAAAATAAGACTACTGGTGTAACGGGATGAGCGACGAGATTATAGAAGAAAAGCCGGTCCAGACCAAGAAGCAGAAGACCAAGGCGGACAAACAGGCAGAGCACATCGAACGCATCAAGCGGACGCTGGCTGCCAGTCTTATTGGTATCCTTGTGGGTGGACTGTCATACTACATCAGCATATCCTACAGCATGGATTCCGGGCTCCTCGCATTCATGATAATGATTGCTGGAGTTGTCGTCCAGAAACACATCTTCATGCTCCTGCGAATGGATACCGAAAAACTCGGGGCAAAGGACTGGTTTTACCAGGGATTCATGACCTTTGCTTTCTGGTTCATGACATGGACAATCCTGCTTACGGCAATGCCGAAATAATCCTCACCGTTTTTGATCCCCATGAGAATAGCTATTGTTCATAAAGATCGATGCCACGCAAAAAAATGCGGTACTGAGTGCATCATTTATTGTCCCCGTGTACGGACCGGTGACGAAACTATTATTATCGGAGAAGAGGGCAAAGCCGTCATATCCGAGGAACTGTGCGTTGGCTGTGGTATCTGTATAAAAAAATGCCCGTTCGGGGCAATCGATATCGTAAGCCTTCCTGAAGAACTTGAGCACCCCACTCACCGGTATGGCAGGAACGGGTTTGCGCTCTATGGCCTGCCCATCCCTGTTGAAGGAAAAGTTACCGGTATTCTTGGTGCCAACGGTATTGGTAAGAGCACGGCAGTCAAGATCCTGTCCGGCCAACTTCGTCCTAACCTCGGGAACTTCGATTCAGAAGTTGCGTGGGAGGAGATCTTCAAGCGGTATGCCGGCACCGAACTCTTCGATTATCTCCAGACCGTCTCGAAAAAGAGTCTGAAAATCGCGTCAAAACCCCAATATATCGATTATATACCAAAAGTCTTCACGGGAAGCGTCCGGGAACTCCTCAAAAAAACGGATGAACGCAATAAACTGCACGAGATGCTGCCGGCACTGAAGCTTGATGCGATACTGGATCACGATATCAGTACGCTGAGCGGGGGGGAACTCCAGAGAGTGGCAATCGCTGCCTGCCTGGCGCGCGATGCTGACCTCTATTTCCTCGATGAGATCACCCCGTTTCTGGATATCTACCAGCGGATTGCGGCTGCAAAACTGATTCGGGAACTGGCAGCAGAGCGTCCGGTTGTGGTAGTCGAACACGATCTGGCAATTCTCGACATGCTTGCCGATACCGTCCATGTTGGCTATGGCAAACCGGCAGTCTTTGGGATTATCACCCGCCCCAAGGGTGTCCGCGTCGGCATCAACCAATACCTTGAGGGATTCTTAAACGAAGAGAATGTCCGGTTCCGCACCTCGCAGGTGGTCTTTGAAAAGCGGGCGCATGATAAGGGATCCAACCGGGATGATCTCTTTGTCATCCCGGCAATGACAAAGGAATACGAGTCATTCCATCTCACGGTCTCTGGCGGTACGGTCAGGAGCGGGGAGGTGCTCGGGATTGTCGGTGCAAATGGTATGGGGAAGAGCACTTTTGCAAAACTTCTTGCGGGTGTGGAAACCCCGACAACCGGTAAGATGGAGACATCCCTGCGCATATCGTATAAACCCCAGTATATCAAGGCTGATACATCCGACAGCGTGGAAATGTACCTCCGTGGATGCACGACAAAATTCGATACTTCGTATTACCAGCACGAGATTATCGAGTCGCTCTCGCTTGAGCCCATACTCCAGTCATCGGTGGATTCCCTCAGTGGCGGTGAACTGCAGCGTGTAACGATTGCCGGATGCCTTTCCCGGGATGCCGATGTATATATTCTCGATGAACCCAGCGCACATCTTGATGTTGAGCAGCGGGTGAAAGTAACCCGGATGATCAAGCACCATGCTGAGGGAAAACAGGTAGGCATCATGGTAATTGATCACGACATCTACCTCATCGATATGATCAGCGAGCGGATTTTAGTCTTTGAAGGTGAGCCGGGGATCTCCGGTACCGCGGCAGGGCCTTTTAAGATGCGTGACGGGATGAACCGGTTCCTTGACGAGCTTGATGTCACGTTCAGGAGAGACCAGAGCGGACGACCGCGAATCAATAAACCCGGTTCATTCCTTGACCGCGAGCAGAAAAGTTCGGGAGAATTTTATTATTATACCGCAGATGAAGTGTAACTTCGTCTGTTATACCTTTTAATATTAGGACATGCAATTTTCACCATATGCGGGGAGAACAGCTTACTGATGCAATTATTTATGATAAGCTGAACCTCTTAAAAAAGGATTTTTCAGGTTATATCGGGCGCAATACAGCAAAGGTTGATTCAAATCTTCCCGTTTTTTTCGGGCATGTGATATCAGCTCTCGACAATTCTTTTCCTCACCTGTCAGATGAATCCTATGACGATTTTATCGATAGCATCACGTTTAAGGTGCTTGATTCGAGCGTAAATATTAATGATTTTGAATATATCCGGAAAGTTATTCTCAATGCCCTTCGCTTAAAAAAGAGAAAGGATGCAGATATCGGAGTAAACCTGGTTGTCGGCCTGAAATTATTAAAGAACGGGGACTATGGTCATGCCCTTGATTTCTTAAAAAAATACAGCGAGCTCGATGCGAAGATTGGAACCGCTGTAGCCTACTGCCAGTATGTCCTGTCATTGAGGGAATTTAAAAAGAACGAAGAGACCCCGAGAAACCAGCGCCCCGGTGAGATGGAACTTCTGGCCCGGGAAACCATGCTCGATCTTGTCCGCATCAGGCCTCCGGTAAACCAGCTGAAACAGCTGGATGTTGAGGATCCGGCATTTCTTGAAAAGATATTCTGGCAGATGATCTTTTTAGGGCTTGAATGGTTCCCGAGCGAACAATGGTTCCTTGAAATTGGGTTGAAAAACGCTAAGATTACTGAAAATGATGAAATGAAGATGCGTCTGCTGGAGATAGGATCAGAACGGTTCTACACGGACTTAGTCTTTTTAAGGGAACTGTATTACTCAAAACTGGAGAATCGCGACGCAGCCGGTGCAGCTGGCGTTGTTAACCAGATGATCAAGCAATACCCTAACGATCTTGAACCAATATACCTCGGCTTGAAGTTGTCCCTGATGCTGACAAAGAAAATCACGTACCAGAGTTTCAGGAAACTGGCCACAACAAAAGGCATGCCCGCTTCTATCGTAGAACTGTTTGATTTATCCTTTGATCTGCTGAACCAGGATAAAACGGCAGCAATGAATAAGATCACTGATTTTGAACGCGAATTTCCGCACTACCAGTATTATGTCATTATGCTCCGGTATATTGCCGCCGATTTCTTTTCTGATAATGAAAACCGGGTTAAAAGGGCCAAAAAAGCACTTCTCGATTCTATTGAGCAATATTGTACTGAAGAACTCAGGAATATTAAGAAATAAAAATATTTGTCTATCCCTGATGGCGATATAATCATTAACCGTTCAGGAAAAGATATTCACACCAAATTTCTGCGCCACGGCACTAATGGCACGTGCTATTGGATCTGTAATCTGGGCAAAGATCCCCGTAATGGAGAATGAATCAGGAGGTGAACTGACGGTTGTAACTACGGTTGGACTGGGTTTATCGGGTGTGACCATAACAATGGGAATCAGTGACCCCATCGGTGTGACCATGGCTATCTGCACTATTTTTTCAGGATTTGTGTTATCGATATAATATCCAACATATCCCTGTGTGGCAAACCAGACCCGGTTTTTGATATCTACATTGATCGTTTTTACAATGTCCGATGTACCAATTCCTTCAAAACTGCTAATGTGACGGTATATTCCCCCTTCCCGCCAGATATATATTCCATCATCGGTCGCTATGTTGAGGTTCCCATCGGATCCAGCAGCAACATCATTGATGGTAATTTGTTCCTGTGTCAGATCACCCGTGGTCAGGATATGCTTGAAACCTGACACTGTGTCATAATGAATGATCTTTTCCGGGTTGAAGAAATAGACTCCACCCAACGGATCCCGCGTAACATGCTGCATCTGCCCGGCAGCAGAATCTTTGCCAGCCAGCATCTCAAAATGCACCGGATCGAGCTGAGATCTGATAATCCACAGGCCTTCTTTTTCGGTGGCAATCACCAGCGAATTGCTTCCGGTATCAATGACCATACTGTCGATCTCATAAAATCCCGGCCCCCCGTTGGTCATCGGCTGGAACCATGTCCATTCGCCATCGTGGTAACGGTGAATCCCTGCGTTGCCGGTTGCAATCCAGATGTTATCATCCCACCGCTGGAGATCACGGATCTGGGGATCTTTGAGGAGTTGCTGATCCCGGATTACCTGGTAGTAGACACCGTTATAAATCTGGATGCCGCCGGAATACCCGATCCAGAGGCGTCCCTGGTGATCATATTCAACAGCCGTGATAAAATCATCCATCAGTCCCTGAGATATATTATCACGGTTGATATGGCGTGTGCTCCATGTGCCATTGAAGGTGGATAAGCCATACGAGGTGGCTAATACAACATCACCATTCGGGTCATTAATCTGGTCCTTGATCTGGTCAGAATGGACCTGGTTCGATGAGGGGATGAACAATACAATCGTGTATGGCATTGTCTGGATACTGGTTGCCATCGAATCGCCAGGCAGGGCAGCATTATCCTGCGGCAGTGCATTCACCGGGAAAAAAAAGAGAAAAATGATAATAATTATTGCGAAGTCATAACTCGCTCGTAACGCCATCTGCTCTCCTTATCGAGACTTTACCGCCATTAGCGGGAAAAAAGGTGACTGAGCGTCCGACTTTTCCCCCAACATCCTCAGCAGACAACTTGATTCCCAGCTCTTTTAACACAGATCGGACTTTCTCTGTATTCCGTTGACCGATATTGAGATTAGTGCCGAAATATTCGAACATACATGCTCCCCCGGAAATTTTTGCAATAAGGGTACGTTTGTTGCAACCGATAGCATCCAGTTCTTTTAAGAGGAGGGGAATGGCAGTATCTGCATATTTTCCAGGACGATCCGTTCTCCCGCCACTTTCCGGTAGCATGATATGCACCATAGCACCTGTTTTACGCTGAGGGTCATACAGGGTCAGCCCGATACAGGAACCCAGCCCGATGGTCATCATGGGATAGGAACCTACCCGGTATTCACCAATACCAATCATCGCCGTTTGCGGTGTCTGTGTTGGTTGATCGGCCATTATGGTCACGTTATCTATGCACCTTTCATCATCTCTTCAAGGAGTTCAGTAATTCTTCTCAATGTACTAATCTCCGGCAACATGATGATATCGCTGTCAATCTTGTGTTCTTCACAGATAAGCTCTGTTGAGAAGAGTAAAACCTCATCCACTTCCTCGCCTAACTGAGCGATGAGCGACTCCATTGCAGCATGGGCCATATCAATACTGAGTGCGGGAGGGGAGGGGAGCATAATAAAACCAAGAAGTTCTGCTGTGGCATCAAGGAATGCAGAGACCATGATGTTACCTACTTCGAGAAGAGCACTCTGGTCCATCTCAGTAAATTCACGATCCATATCAGTCATTCCCAGCATGGTGTTTGTCAGTCGTATGGCAGATTCCTTGGTGATATAAAAAATAATATATCCGCCATGCTGGATCTCTCCCTGGAGTTCGAATACAACCATTGCGGCAGATTCCTCTCCAAGATAGTTTCCGAGTTCGGAAAGGTCAATAGTCTTTATTGCCGGGACGCTCATCGAGACGGTACTCGAGAGCATCTGTGATAGCGTTGTTGCCGCATGGGCTGCACCAATATTTCCCAGTTCCTGTATCGCATCTGCCTGTACTGCTGATAATTTCATCACATTCACCTACACCATAGTATTTACATCAAGCACCGGTACGACTTCACCGTCACCAAGAATGGTAATCCCGCTTATTCCCCGGGTATTACCGATTATGCTGCTTAATGGTTTTACTACTACTTCCTGCTTTCCTTCTACAAGGTCAACTGCAATACAGCACTTTCGTTTCAGGTACTGCACAACAATAAGGATCTCCCGTTCCTCCGATTCTCCCATCATATCTTCCAGTAAGAAGATCTCGAGCACTTCATCTCTTAAGAGAATCGCATCACTTTTTCCTATCCTGTGGGTTGAACCATTCTTGAAATTTGCAACTTCCACAATACTGCTGATAGGTATGGCAAGTCTCCGCTTGTTGATCCGTACGATCATGACATCGACAATGGCCATTGTGGGCGGGAGCAGTAATTCAAAACGACTGCCTTTACCCGGGGTTGTTTCTACGCGGATTGAACCTTTCAGGGCCTCAATGGATCGCTTTACCACATCAAGTCCCACGCCCCGTCCACTGATATCGGTTATTTTTTCGGCCGTGGAGAATCCCGGCTGGAACAGGAGATCAACAGCCTGGTCTGTGGTCAGCGTCGCCGCAATTTCCGGGGTAATCATCCCTTTCTCGACCGCTTTTGACTTGACCCTCTCAACATTGATTCCGCCCCCGTCATCAATCAGTTCGATAATGACATTATCCCGGTCGCGGTGAGCAGAGAGCTTGACAAATCCTTTGCGAGGCTTGCCGGCTTTTTCCCGGGTATCGGGGGATTCAATACCGTGATTCACCGCATTCCTGATTAAGTGGAGGAGGGGATCATTGAGCCCGTCCATAACGCTCCGGTCAAGCTCTGTCTCTCCACCATCCATAACAAATTCCACTTCTTTACCATCATACTGTGCAACATCGCGGACTACCCTTGGAAGGCGATTGAAAATATGATTCAGGGGAATCATGCGGATGATCATCATCAGGTTCTGGAGATCTGATACAGACCGCTCAACCATGCCTATTGCTTCATCCATCTCCTTGATCTTGTTCTGTTCGGCGATCTGTTTGAGGCGGCCGCGGTTAATGACAAGATCTTCAACAAGATTCATGATATGGTCGAGCTGGTTGATATCGACCCGGAGGTGTTTTATTTCCCGTGTTTTGTCCTGGCTTGCGGTCTGTTGCTTTTTATCAGATTCTGCTGATTTTGACTCATTGGATGCATCGGTTGAAGCAACCGGCTCTTCTTTTTCTGCCGGCAGAATTTCAACGGATGCAATATCTGTGCCGGTTGCAGCAGTTTTGAGAGCATCCTCGCCAACATCACTGGCAATTTTCAATACGAGAGAGCCATCGAATTTACCTTCATCAATATCATCGCGTGATGGATTTATTGACAGGATGGTTCCCAAAGATTCAAGGTTGCCGATTGCAAGCAGTGCCCGGATATCTTTCATGGCACAGTCTTCAGCAACTTTGATTGTAATGGAATAACGCGGGCGATCTGTATCATCGTCAATTTCCATTATTTTTACCGGAACTGCTTCATGGATGACTGCGGGTTTGGCCTTGTCACCTTTTGCTTTGGTATCATCCTGTGAAAGCCATAGTTTCAGGGCTTTTACCTGTTCATCAGGGTTGACAGAAGAAGAATCTCCTCCTCCTTCAACATCATCAAGCATCAGTTCGATGATATCAGAACTCGCAAGAAGGATATTGCTCAGTTCTGCGGTAATTACTGCGCTTCCGCTGCGGATGAGCTGGAATACATCCTCCATGGTGTGGCAGAGCCGCTCCATTTCGGAAAAACCCATGGATGCCGAGGCTCCTTTGAGTGTATGGATGGAACGGAATATTTCATCAATTGCAGTCTGGCTTCCGCCTTTTTCCAGGATTAACATGTTCTTTACAAGATTCTCGTGATTCTCACGGGATTCTGCAACGAACAAGCCACGGTATGCTTCAAATTCAGACATAGATGCCCTCCATTTCACGCACTACCTTTTCGATCTCTTTTGCAAGTTTTTTCAATGGCAGGATCTTGTCGGCAGCATCATGTTTGATAACAGATCGTGCCATGCCATAGACCAGGCAGTCTTTCTCATCACAGACAAGATTTTTCCCTCCTGCCTCTTTTATTGCAAGAGCCCCCGCCCCGGCATCATTTCCCATGCCGCTAAGAGTTACGGACACGATATTTTTTCCATATACCGTAACTGCAGACTCAAATGTTTTATCAACGGCCGGTCTGACTCCATGGAGCGGAGGTGAATTGGTGTGAATAATACGCCCGGTTTTTTTGTTGTTCTCAGATAATACTCCACTGACAACAGTGTGCACGCCCGCTTTTGAAAGAAGGATCCTCCCGGTCAGAATGGAATCCCCGGTTTCTGTCTCTTTGACCGGGATGGGGGAAATACGGTTAAATCGTTCTGCTAGGGGTGCAGTGAAGCCCGGGGGCATATGCTGGGTAACGATAATACCTGCCGGAAGATCTGCCGGGAGATCGGCAAGAAGTATATCGAGCATGGGAGGACCACCGGCGGATGACCCGATGAGAACCACCCGGTCTGCGGGTCCGGTGGCTGAAGAGATTTTCCTTGTTACTGCTTTGGAAGGCAGGGTGATGAGATGTTTGACTGCATTGATAAGTTCCTGCCCGATCTCCCGCACATGGGGGATATCTTTTGGCTTGAGCATAAAATCATCAGCCCCCAGCCGTATTGCCTGGTGAGTCAGATCAGCATCTTTTGACGTGAGCGTGCTCAGCATGAGTATTTTTGGACGCTTTGCTCGTTTTTGAAGTTCTTTTAAAACTTCAATTCCATTCATCACGGGCATCTCGATATCCAGAGTGATAACGTCCGGTGACAGGCTCTGGATCTTTTCTAATGCTTCAGCACCATTTGATGCAGTTCCCACTATTTCAATGGCCGGATCTTTTGTCAGCATATCCCTGATGATTGTCCGCATGAACACGGAATCATCTATGATAAGTACCTTAACCATAATCAGGACGCCAGTACGTTTTTGACTTCCTCCAGGACCTTGGGTGCCTGGAATGGTTTGACAATGTACCCTTTTGCACCACTTTTTATTGCAAGTTTGACCATCTGTTCCTGTCCTACAGCCGTGCACATGATGATCTTTGCTGCGGGATCAATTGCCTTGATGGCCTTTAATGCCTCGATTCCATTCATTTTAGGCATCACGACATCCATTGTGACGAGGTCTGGTTTCAATTCCTGATATTTTGCTACCGCTTCTTCGCCATCCCCTGCTTCACCGGCTATCGTATGTCCGCCAGAAAACAGAATATTCTTGATAAGGGTTCGCATGAAGAGCGTATCATCCACGATCAAAATCTTTCCCATTGACGATCAATTTACAGTTAGTGAGATCATTACTTAAAGAAGTATTGGTGATAAAAAAGGGGAAATTCTAATTTGTTTGAGATTTTGTGGCATCTGATATATATCTTACCCCTTTTGTCGTGAGCTGGACTTCTCTTCTTATGATAACTACTTCAGCCAGTCCCAGTTTTAAAATCTTATCATAAATCGAGTCGAGCTGCTTGTGGGGTATATTGAGCATATTCTCGATGGCATGGGAATCCATTCCCGAGTATATGAGCATGGCAACCTGCTGGTCAATTCCGTCCAGCTCGGTTCCTTTCATATCCATGCTTTTTGTTGTGTCTTTTAAGAAATTGTAGAGGACCTGCAGGGTAGACAGTGGGCAGAGTACAAGACTTGAGACCACTTCTGCTGATTCCAGATGGTCAATTCTTACCACATCGGTAGCTTTTCCCTGGACATCCCGTTTGGTGAGTTCGATCGCTGCCACATCCGATATGGGTACACAGATCTGTTTTGCTGCGCCAACAAACCAGATACCGCTCTTGACAACAACGACGCTCCCTTTTTCCCACTGCGCTTCTTTTATCATCACACCGCCACGGATAGCAGGAGACATAAAGTACGCCATGAGCCGGTATGCATTGCATGCCGGGAGAATATGGATTTTTAAAAACTGGAGGACTTTTTCAACGGAAAGTATCTTATATACTACTTCCGTGTCCGTTTTTACGGTAATAATGAGAATGTTTTTCTTTTCAGAAACGTCCGATACGGATTTAAAGAGGATCTCCTTGTTAATCGGAGCCGGAAGTATCATACGATCTTCGCCAACACTCATTTTGGCAACGATCCATTCCTTGTTGAACTCAATTTTTACTGGAACTTCTTTCATGAATCCTCGATAAAATTTTCCTTTATTGTATTATATGATATCCTGAATTATACGTGTGTAGTGATATGGTTTATTTTGTTCCCTCTTTCGGGGGGACTTCCTTTTTTTCAGTTTTCTGAATAGCACTCATTCTTGTGAACATGTCGGATAGTTCGCTCTCAACATCAGAAGCCGGGGCTTTGAAATCTTTTAATTCTCTGAGAAGGCTGAGATTTTTCTCGACTTTGACATGCTTGACGTCTGAAGCAAGCGAGCTTAAAAGATCTGCATCGCTCCCGCCACCCCCGGCAAATGCAGCCATATCGGATTGGGTCGATATCTGGTCTTCGAATTGAGATGCATCTTTTGGAGCATCCGATTTAATCCACTCTGTCTTGACCTCATCTTTGCCGGGTTCAGTAATGGTAACTGCTTTTACCGGAGCGTCAGCATCCGGAGTTTCCGGTGACTGTCCGGGTTCTTCCTGTCCGTCTTCATCAAGATCGACATCATCAAGGCTCAGGTTTTCAAGATCCCCAAAGTCGCTGTCAAGTGATTCAATGCTCCCAAGATCCCCAAATTCGTCAAGTCCCTCCGCATTGTCCTTAAGAATATCTCCCGCTACATCATCAACGTCAAGCGAGGGGAGCGGGATATCGGGTTCATTGGTCTCAAGAGACATTGTGTCCGGAATTGAAGCATCTGGACTGTCAGTAATTCCTGCAGTTGTTACCGGGGAGTCCTGATCATCGAGAGAGTCGAGCAGCCCCATATCGAATTCATCCTCAGAAAGCGAAAGGAAGGGATCCTGATCTTTTGTCATACCCCCTGCACCTCCGGATGGTAAAGGAACGGATGAGCCTCCACCATTTCCACCACTCGCGGATGCTGAACTTTTCACAACTTTTTCGCTGACTGTTTTGTCAAGCATCATGTTGATATCTTCTACCTTTTTCCCGCGTTTACTGCGTTCTTTGAGTAATGTTCCCAGCGATTTGATAGACGATACAAATGAAGTAATGTGGAAGCCTATGCCGGTTTTTTTATCCGGCTTTTTACCCGGTTGTTTTGCGGCAGTTTTTACTGGTTGCGCTTTATCTTTCTGCCCGGGTGTGGATTTCTTTTTCAGATTTCCCAGACCGGTTTTAATTTCTGCAATCGTAATTGCACCGAGAATGAGGAGGATTGCAAAGCCCACGATAAGCACAATGGGGATCATAACGATGATAGGGATATCGAAAAGGATCAGGATGGATCCGGTGATAACAATAACAGCAAACAGTATTGGACGGCGAAGACTATCTTTCATGGTGAATCTCTTATCCTCCCAAACCTTGCTTTGCCATATTCGCAAGTCCTTCCGGGCTGAAGAACAAACCGACACCGATGGGTGCCAGGAGCAACACGAGTCCGGTACATGAACAGAATATTGCTGTGTAGAAATAATACATATACCGATCCCCTCCTCCAACTATTCTTGCTGCAAGGATATTAGAAATGGTGATGATGGTGAGAATAATTACTACAAAGGTCATCATCTCCTTTTCCGGGAAGTTAGAAAGCAGGCTCATCCCGCCAAGTGCAGAACCTGACGACATACCGCCCACTCCTGATGATCCTGCGGCTGCTGCATTCGCTTCGAATTGTGCCATCATTTTTGCAACAGAGCCGGTCAGGACTACCATGATCTGGTAGAGTGCAACAAAAATTCCTATCATTGCGATATGCATGGGAATGAGCAGCACAAAAAAACTTTTTGCATGCATATCTTTCTTCTGCCTCAGGAGTGTCTGTTCAAGCACCGAAGATCCCACGACCGTACCAATGGGTTCCGGGGGACCCCCGAGCATGATTGTATCCAGGTAGATATTTAAGTATTTATAGATGAGATCGCTTCCTGATTCACCGATAAATTTATCCCAGATCTGTTTATCATCAAGTCCGAGATTCATCTTGGAATATACAGAATTTACCAGCGGTTCAAGCGCCGTGAGTGATTTTCGATCGATTGTTCCCAGTGCATATACTGCGGTGGTACCCTGCCCTCCCATGACCGCCCCGAGACTCCTGATAAATGTTGAAAAATCTGCATCACGAATCGTAATATTGGAATCATCAATATAGCCGATGATGCCAAGCGGTGCCATGAGAATTCCTACGAGAACAAAAATCAGTCCTGCGTGAATACCGAGCAGCACAAGGACGATAACTGCAACAATGGTGAGAGGGACAATAATCCTTTCCATGGCACGGATGGTCTCCTGTTCTTTCGATGCACGGGTTATCAGGCCATGGGATTTTGGATCATCGGGAACTGACGTATACATCAGCACATTGCCACTGACCGAGATGGCTAAGATGATACCATAGGCGATATTCAGTGTGCCTTGAATCCCTGCCGGAGCGTAAATGGCGATGGAGATCATCATAACCACCGCTATAACGGTACCTGAAAGGAGCATGGCGATATAGGCATCCCCCCATTTCTTGAGCATCTCGAGTCCCTGCTCGATCTGGCTCCGGTACACGGTTCGAACCGTAGATAGCTCATTTTTTAAGAAATCTTCATCCGGGACACCGGATTCAATGGCATTTGCATACCGGTTGAGCATGCTCTTGAGAATGATGTTATTTGTGCGTTCGGCAACAATGCTGAGCGATTCGGAATAACTAAAACCCCATTTCTTTGCAAGCGTATCCACTTTGGCGATGTATTTTGCAGAGATATACTCCGTGCGGTTGGCTGAGTAGGCAAAAATTTCCGGGCGGGTGGCACTGGCAAGTCCGAGAGATGCCATATAGGTCATCATAAAGAGCAGATCTGCTCCCATTTTTTTTGCTTCGGTAACAACAGCGATTTTTCCCTTTAGCTCTTCAAGTGTAGAAGCAAACGGGATCTCTCGCTTTGCCGGTGTATCCGATTTCTCTTGCTGGATATCAGCCATATCAGGAACCAATCTGCAGGAGTCCCTGTTTCTTGATCTTGGTCATCATGTGGAACAGGTCCCAGAACTTAGTATAACCGGCTTTATGCAGGCGTTCAAGAATTTTTGCCCGTTTTTCTACTTCAAGATATATTTCAGATTTTTTGCTGTCCGGCATACCCAGCATGGTGGCAATCTTGTTTTCAAGCAGGAACGAACTGCCTTTACCGCTCCAGGTAAAAGTATCGGTAACCGGTTCCCAGCTGAACATCTCGACAAATGTAAATCCCTGTGTTTCCGGGTTGAATCCCACCAGTTCATTACAGCTGATCATCCTGCGCACCAGTTGCCCGTCCGGGCGCTTGACGGCACTCTGGATGACTACAAGATTTAGGTTATCGACATAGGTCCGGGGAATGTTGATCGGGTCACCGCAGAGACGCTGGATAAGTTTTTCGACAGAGGCTGCGTGGAACGTGCTCATCACGGGGTGACCTGTCTGCATGGCACCAAACGCCACCGCTCCTTCCACTCCACGAATTTCACCAACAAGGATCTGGTTGGGCCGCTGACGGAGGGCGGCCTTGAGCAGGTCAAACATTGAAACTTCTCCACTGGCACCACCGCCTTCACCCTTTCCTTTGGCGAGTGCTACTTCCCGGATCCAGTTCCTGTGGGGCACATTCAGCTCTGGTGTATCTTCAATAGTAACAATCTTGTTTTCCGGGGGAATGAATGTCGTAATCGCATTCAGGAGTGTTGTTTTTCCACTTGCCGTTTCTCCGGAAACGAAAAGAGACATACCGTACTCCACGCATATCCAGAGGTAAGCTGCTGACAGGTAGTCGAGGCCATTGCTATCAATGATGTTGAGAATGGAAAGCGGAACTTCGTTCACTTTACGGATAGTGAAGTTGCTCCCATGTCTGCTGATCGCGGTGCCGTATACGATGTTGATACGCGATCCGTCAAGCAGGGTGGCATCGATGACCGGGTTGCGGTACGTGATCGGACGCTTGATCCGCTCTGCCATCTTGACAACAAACTCATCAAGCTCGCTCGAGACTTTGAATTCAATAACTGATTTGAGTCCTTTGAAAATCTTGTGTTCAATAAATATGGGTCCGATACCATCACAGGAAATATCTTCGATATAGGAGTCGGAGAGGAACGGTTTGAGTATCCCCATATCAACCTTGTCCCGGATGAGCAGGTACTCGATAGCCCGGTACTCCTCATTCGTAAGGATTACCTTGCCATCGGGTGTGAGGGGGACCTGATGCTTCTTTTTGACATTCTTCATCTTGTCTTTTGCCGAGAAGTCTGTCTTTAAAAAAGTCGTGATCTTGGATTTCATATCCTGCTGTTGTCCCCCGCTACTACCGGTAAACTGTGCAAGATCAACGTTTTTGGGTCGGATCACTGCTACAATTGCAAGCATTCGTTTAATGACTTCTGCACGTTCCTTGTCACTGATGGGATCTTCATCCAGGCCATCAATCAGGTCAATAAGTTTGGTCTCAATAACCGGCAGCATCGCACCGACATTGTGGAGGAATGACGGCTCAATAGGAATATAATAATTCCTGACATCATCAGGATCGGGAAGAATGTGGATAAATGTGGTCTCATTGACCGGATAAATGATATTGGGGCTCTCCATCTTGCGGAGATCTTTTTTCAATTCTGACAAAAAGAGCGGAATGCCATATGTGTTTACCGGAAATGTATGGAGGTATTCGAGCAGGTGTGGGCTTGCTTTCACATATTCCTTGGCATTCGCCGGGAGCATTTTGTACAGCGGGCTCGATTCGATATCATTGTAAAAATCAACATTGGAATCAACTACTTCGGGTTTATAGGGAAGATTGACTGCGATTGATGGCGTGCCCATATCAGACTCTCGCAAAGCTCATGGGGATAACTTTCATCCCGTAACCCGGATGGACTTCAAAACTGACAAGGTTACCAGTGGTTTTTCTTGCACCGCGTACCTTGTTTACTTCCATTACCATCACATACTTGTCCCCGACAAGGGCTTTTTTCATGTTCAGGTGAGCATCAGCGATTGATCGTATTCGTACAAGGGTATCTTCTTCAAAGGCGTAGGTATGGAGTGTCACAAGAATTGTCTTGCCGTGATCAACGAGTGATTTGCAGCTGGTAAAGAAGGTAAGGATGGCATCAGTCTCTGCATATTCGGTAAATAAGGTTAATGAATCAACGATTACAACCTGTGATTTACTTGTCTGGATATGCTTGATGAGATGTGCAAGAATACCGGTCATCTCTTCTTTTTTCCATTCAAATCCGACAACGTGAAGGGGGAAGACCTTGATGTAGCCCCAGGCGAAATACTCGGATATATCGAGGCTCATCGACTCCATCTGTTTGATAAAACTCTTGGTGGTACTCTCTGTAGTGAAGAGATCAACCGACAATCCCTGCTTCATTGCGCCCCAGATGATCTGCTGGGTCAACACACTTTTCCCGGTATCATTTTCTCCTTCAATCAGGGTGAGCGATTCAAGCGGTAGACCATCGGCTATCTTTTTATCGAGTTCACTGTTGCCGGTAGAGAGGATATGCTTATCTTCTCCCCCCATCAGGTCAGAAATGTGTGCCATTTAACGATCTCCTCAAGTATTTTAATCATATATATGCTGAATCAGACACGCCATTGCTGGTGACAACCTGACACCAGCCGGGAGTCGTGCCAGTTGGAGATGTTGCCATTATCCACATCTTTTCATCCGGGTCCAGTTGGTTGGGATGTATTGCATCAGGAACAATCCCCTTATCGCTGGGTATACACCATGTCCCTTCAATACCGCATGCAGTATTGTAAGTCAGGTGCCAGTATCCAGTTGAACCCCCAACCAAACTGGTAAAAATATCCATATGGGTTTTATCACTAATTATCTCGGATCCCGTGTTGGTGATACTGATATTGAGGATGTTGCTATCTTTATTCTTATCGGTGATTACTAAGCTGGTCCTCATTCGCTCCTCATTTTGCAGGGTGAGATCTTTTTGTGCGGTTGAGACAACTTCAGCTGCAGTAAGTACACTACCTACAAGCATGTAAGCCACCACCACCAGCAGCATCACTCCGATTGCTGCTCCAATAATCTCTGCAACAGCCATAGTAATCAGCTCACGGTAAATTCATTCGAACGCCATATTCCGTTTGGCAGGACAAACTGGAAGTACACAATGTCACCCGTTGATGGCATTGTAGGGGGTTGTGCAATTACCTCAAGTGTTTCACCAGGATCCCAATAGTTATTTGGAGGAACATTGAGATCACTCAGTAATTCAGTCCAGTAACCAACGGGTGGCCAGTCATTAACATAGGTAAGCCGGCCAAAATTACCTACCGGTCCACAAAAAACATCGGATCGCTGAATATCTGTATAGGTAATTCTCTGGCTTCCGATATTTTTCATCCACACTGTAGCATGTGTACTGTTTGCAAAGGTAGCAACAATCTTAAAATCAGTACGGAGGCGCTGATCCGATTCATGCGTTGAGGATTGGAATGTTCCTGCCATGTTATAGACTACCGGAAAAATGGCATTGATCAATACACCGGCCGCAATGACTGCGGTAATCAAAAACATGGCAGTGGTGAATGTCTCGGCAGACATTGATTATATCCTGTCGGGAAGGTTCATCCAGTCGTCATCTTTTTCTTTGCTGTTTGAAGGGGAAGAGCGCTCCCTCATCGAAACACTTGCTATATCTATTCTTCCTTCGCCGGATTTTTCTTTAGCTGGAGGATCCTGCTGGCGCTGCTCCATCATAACTTCTATCATATCCCGGTCAAGGGATGTATCCGTCGGCGCAAGGATGCGGTTGAGTGCATAGAGCTCAGCAACGAACTCATCTGGCCCTACTTCGTGCTCCTCACCAAGATTTGCCGGCATAAGGCGGGAGATCTCGCGAATTTCATCACAGGAATCTTTGGTGATATATCCCATTGCCTGGTAGGATCCCAACATGATCTCGAGACGGTCATGCCCGTACTTTTTTACCGACTGGTGCGTCCATTTAAAGAGTTTATACACTTTCTGGAGCCGGAGTTTTTCTGTTGCGGGAACTGCAGGAGGTTGTGCTGTTTTTGGAAGATGACCTGATGGTGGTGGAACATTGATCTGGTTCCGTAAGGCAGCGAGCATTTGTTCATCCAGCATCTTCCGTTCTGCCTCCTGTTGAGTCATTACCGGAGGTGATTTTTCCGGCTCTTTTTCTTTAAGTTGCTCTGTTTTTAACTTTTCTGCTTCATCTTTTGATTTGGTTGCATCAATCTGCGATTCACGGGCATCCAGAGCAGCTTCCCGTGCCTCAAGGGCAGATTGTTTTGCTTCTTCTGCATCAGAATCTGTAGAAGACGGTAAAGTAATTCCCCCACCCGTTGCCGGGGCAAGCGTGAACGGGTTTTCAAGTTCATTCATCCGTTCGCGGATATCCATAAGGAGACGTTTGATGGAGGTCTTTATCAGGTCGACTTCACGCTCGAGGTTCTGGAGCTTGACCTCGGGGTCATCTTCAGATGCGGCAGTGATGATATGGTCTACCTGTGACTGGTTTACCGCCATGATATATGAATATAGTACAATCACAGTAAATATAATTTGTGATAAGAATGGGACGAGGATGATTCTTTTACAATCATTTGAGAAATGATTTCAGGTTAATTGAGAGAAAAAAAAGAGATTAGTATACTGCCTGAACCTTAGTAATTGAACCAGGTACCGTTCTTGTGACCGGCAGAACTGCTCCAATTGCAGGCTGGAAATTAACAGAAATCTTTGTGTTTGGCGTTGCCGTTATTGGCATTCCAACAATGAGGATCATCTGCTCATTGGGGTCAAGTACATTATTTTCAACACCATTTTGGCTGTAGAGTTTTTCGCCAATACACCATGACAACTGTGCTCCTCCGCCATTGACTGCATCACCGCAGGATTCTGAGAATTGCACACTTGAATTATAGCCCCCGTTATTATCCCGGTAGGATACCACCATCTGGGACAAGTCCATGCCGGTACCTCCAGCAGTGAGAGCAACCGTTACGTTCATGGAAGTTAGATTGGCTGCACCAGATGCTGGAGCAAGTCCATACACATTTCCCACCAGCTCCATACTTGAGCTTGCCTGCTGCACACCCGTGTGGACGGTTGCCTGGGCCGTCTGGGATGTGAAGAATCCTGCGCCAAGTACCACGTACGAGAAGACTGCCGCAACGACCACGAATGCGATCAGCACAATGGCGGCTTCAAGTCCGGTGAATGCATCATCTGAATAAAGATTTTTCATTTTTTCACCCTCCTTAAAATACCTCATAATAGGTACCGGCAGTCATCCCTAATGGCATTGTTCTTGATATCGGCAGTGCTGCGCCAATAGAGGGTTTTACCTCAACAATAAACTTGTCATTGACCGTCAGCTGATCACTTGTCCAAACCCCGTCAGATGCAGCGGCAAGAGGGATCGTAACAAATGCCATCTCGCGTGGTTCAAGGGAATTCCCGGTAGTTACCTCGTTGAGAATCTCGAGAGTTACTTGACCGGCAGAATATGTTGAAACCCGGTTAGCCGTGGAAACAGTGTAAGAAATTGTACCCATATCAACCGGAGCACCCCCGGCAGCGAGCTGAAGGTAGAATGACACATTGTCTGCTGTGAGGCCGCCAGTTGCTGCCCGAACTGTTACCGGCCCCGAAGGTTCAAGTGCCGAGGTTGCCTGCTGTACACCCGTGTGCACTGACTCCTGTGCCTTCTGGGTTGTAAAGAACCCGGCACCGAGTACCACGTACGAGAACACCGCTGCTACGACAACGAATGCGATAAGCACAATCGCTGCCTCAAGACCGGTGAACCCTTCATCATTATGTTTCAAGGAATTCATCTTTTCACCTTTTTCTTTGTGGATACTGAATATCGCAGCATCCTTATTTCATAGGATGATGTCATTGTATTTATATTTAGGCCAAAATCCGGAATCAAAAAACAGTCATAATCAGTTTTTTTGAAAAATTGCATATGATATTGCCAAAATTCAGTAGGTTAATAGTCGTTAAATCGTCGGATAGTATTCACTTTCGTTTCCTGCAATTTGTATATTGAATGAATATTTATCTGCTCGCAATCAACAGTATAAATCAGAAAAATGGATAAAAAAGATATTATGTACATGGCAGGCGCGCTCTGCATAATACTGATCATAGCTTTAGTTATAAAACCCATCATGACCGGGCAACCTGTTAATACCGGCATTGTAACAGCCACGCCACAACCTACCGAAATATCTGTTACCCTCCAAACTGCAAATATTTCCCATAAGATTGTCACGGTCATTACAACAATTCCAGTACCTACTTCTACTCCAACACCGGTTCCAACCTGGGACAAAAACGTCTCATCGGTTGTATTTGTCAATCCTTCAACCTATGGTGTCTCTTTTAACCAGTCCCTTCCCGGGGGTACCCGGATTGACAGCATCACCCAGAATAAAAGTATGACCACTATTGCAAAAATATCCGGGCAATACAGCGGTACAACCGAGATCATGAATATCCCCTTCCCTTACTGGGAAATGTGGTACACGGTTGATCCCTTTACGGATATGGGAGGAAAAGAACAATCCCTTAGTTCATCATCGGTAACAGGCTCAAAACAAAGCGGGGAAAAGAGCATTGGAAGCGCCCAGGTAATCCAAGGATCGTTTTCTGTAATGATTCCTTCCTTTACTGTTCAGGTGATGGATGGGGATGATCCAAACCGGATTATCCGGACCATCACACCTCCCGGGGGACTTGATAAAGCCCTTTGGAAGGGAAAATCGGTTGAGAGTGATTATTCCGGTTCAGTAAATATCCCAGATCCCAGACCCTGGAAAGAAAAATTTTTTGAGGGTAACAGAAATTATTTCTTCATTATTAATACGCATGCAATTAATTCCTATGGAATTGAGATACGGGTTCCATCTGAATATATCAAATAATTACCTTATTTTTTGGTTATTCTGAAATTCTAGTTTCTCCAAAAATGCTCTAAATTTCACTATCTGTTATGAGTGTTATCCTTTTTTTCAATAAAGAGAATGCAACCCGTGCGGACACTCGCTTGACTTTATTTTTCATTAGAATCTATCCCCAAGGAAATACCCCTGGAGTGGTATGTGCAAAGATCAAGGCTTTCTAATAGCATCAAGAACTTAGAGAAATATTACAGGGCCATTTTTTGATTATTTGTTTTTCGGCCAAAGTAAAACACTAAAAAAAATTAATCAAATTTTTTCTTGCCCATCGATTCGATATACATATACTCTTTTCCAACTTCGATGGTTCCTTTCTTTTCATCCGGAATCGGAATTTCAAAGTTGGTGAAGTCTTTCATATCCATCAGTTGCGCGGTGGTTCCGGCTATAGAGAGAATCTGTCCGCTCTTTCGCTCAACAACCGGCACATACGTCTTTGCCGATACCGGCTGTACAATTGAACGCTTGACGCCATCAAAAAGGCCCATTGCATCGATACGAGCTTTTGCTGCACCATGTTTTCCTGGCTTGGATGTTGCAATACTCAGCACCCTGCAGGGTTCATCCTCAATGACAATATACCGTCCTTCCTTGATCTTTCCGATTTCTGTCTGTTCTTTCATCTCGTTCACATCTCTTTTTTGAAATTTAATAATCGCGGTAGTAATTTATCACCATAGCATTACATAAATACAGCGTAGAAAAACGGGAAATATGGTCATGGAGTTCCTGTCAGCATGCAACCAGATGGCAGATGAGGTCGAAGAGAGTATCCGTGATCTCGTAGGGACACCCGAAGGCGGCAAAACTCTCCGGATGGGTGCAGATCTTACTCCTACCAAGGTAATTGACCAGGTTGCAGAGGATTGTGTTCTGCACTATTTGACAGAAAATCCCCTGTGCAGTCTCCTTATCAGTGAAGAAGCGGGAAAAGTCGAATTTAAAGGAGAGCGGGGAACAATTTTTCTCGATCCTGTTGATGGGACTTTCAACGCCATAGCGGGAATACCCTTTTTCGCGCTTTCCATTGCGTATGCAGAAAAAGGAGAAATCCAAAAGGCATTTGTTCGAAATCTGTCCAGTGGTGAAACTTTTACGGCGATACGGGGAAAATTTGCACGGTGCAATAACAAACCGATACAGGTATCGGATGTTACGAATCTTGATGAATGTGCAATGAGCATTTACGGGCGGAAATTTGACCCGACGCGCGTAATGCAGCTGGGACAAAAAATCCGCCGCTGGCGCCTGTTGGGAGCCTCTGCATTAGAGCTCTGCTATGTCGGCTGTGGCAGGATAGATGGTTTTATTGATCTGCGTAATACCCTCCGGGTCACCGATGCTGCAGCGGGTATGCTTGTCTGTTCTGAAGCCGGAGGCAAGGTATCGGATCTCAACGGGGATCCGATACAGTTCCCGGATGAAGTGACTATCGGGCGGTGTATTGTTGCTACCAACAGGGCATTACACCATAAAGTGATCGAATATCTTCGGTGATTTTACGATGCGTCTGTTACTTGTTTCACGAATCGATAATCCGGATGCAATTGCCTATTCCCGGAAGGTTAAGGAGATCCTGGAACAGGATGGAGTTGAGGTGCATTTCGATGATGATACTGCGGCAATCCTTGGTGAAACCGGGTTACCGCTGGCTGACACCACTGCCGATGCGGTTGTGATTGTCGGCGGGGATGGCACGATCCTCCGCGCAATCCAGCTGATGCAGCACCCGGTTCCGGTAATCGGCATTAACCGTGGGGAGGTAGGATTTCTGGCCGACCTCGATCCGGCTGAAGCGATCGATTTTGTCAGGACCCTTCCCCGGGGTTTTTCCGTTGAAGAACGGATGCGGATCACTCTGGCAAAAGACGGTATTATTCTGGGCACCGCTCTCAACGAAGCATTGATCGTAACAACACGTCCGGCAAAGATGCTGCGATTTTCGATAATAGTGGATGGCATTATTACCGAGCAGTTCCGTGCAGACGGCCTCCTCATCAGCACCCCGACGGGTTCCACGGCATATGCCATGAGTGCCGGCGGGCCTATTGTAGATCCGAGAATTCATGGTTTTATCCTGGTCCCGCTTGCACCCTATCTCCTCTCATCCCGCCCTCATATCATCAGCAGCAACCGGCGCCTTGAAGTGAGGCTTGAGAGCACCAAACCGGCGAATCTAGTTATTGACGGCCAGCAGACCATCGAGCTGGGTACTTCTATGACTCTCGAGGTAAAACCAGCCAAGCATCCTGCCCTGTTTGTGGATACCGGGCGGAATTTCTTTGAAAAAGTGGACAGCAAATTACGAAAACTCTGATCCTTTTTTTTTACCGTTGCCGGTTTCCTTTAGAAAATAACAATCGGGGATGTTTTTTTCAGATAGCATGGCTGTGTAAAGCCTGTACGCAAAATAAAAGACTTATCTAAATAGCCGTGCTACTACTGGTCTGGTGGTTTTGTGCAGGTCTCCATGAAACTTGAGATGAAGGATTCGCCGGGCCAGCTGGTCGCGGCCTTAAAGCCCATATCCGATGTTGGGGGAAATATTATCGCGGTTATCCACCAGCGGGAACCCGATTCGGATCATGGCACTCTTGATGTCCAGATCGTGCTCGAACTACCGGAAGGGCACCTGGAAAAACTGGTTGAACTTCTCAAGGAACAGGGAGTCCATATTCAGCGCATTGGTGAACAACGCCTGCTCTACAAGCGGACGGTCATCCTGATCGGGCATCTCATGCACACAGATCTTTCCGATACCATTGACCAGATTGACTCCACCGGCTTTGCTGAGGTGAGTGAGCTTTCCATGAGTATGCCGGCAGTAAAAGACCGCTCATCATCACGCCTTACCATCAAATCGGTAAGCAAAGAAGATATGGAAGCCGCTCTCGCAATCCTGCGCCGGGTATCCCGGCATAAATCCCTGCTTCTCATTGAACCGCTGGAGGAGATCGCATGAAGATTGCTTTAATTGGCCTTGGCTCTGTGGGACGCGGCGTGGCAGAAATGATCACGAAAAAAGATCTGGGCCTAACCATTACCGGGCTTGCCGATTCAAAAAGCGGGGCAATGGATTCTGGCGGGCTTGACATACCTGCACTTCTTTCAAACAAGAAGAAAAACGGGTACTGCGGGGACAGAAATCTTACCGCATTAGATATCATAGAGAAAGCCGAGTATGATATACTCGTTGAGGTCACACCGACAAATGCACTATCGGGAGAGCCTGCAACCGGATATATAAAAGCAGCCCTTGCCCGGAAAAAACACGTTGTAACTTCCAATAAAGGCCCGATCGCGCTAAAAAACAAAGAACTCCGTGATATGGCGCACATGAGTAACGTGGCACTCCGGTATGAAGCCACGGTTGCCGGCGCGATTCCCGTAATGCATACCCTGGAGCAGGGACTTGCCGGTAACGAGATCCTTGCGCTCTACGGTGTCCTCAACGGCACCTGTAACTATATCCTCACCCGCATGGCCGTTGAAGGTCTTACCTATGACCAGGCCCTGATGGAAGCCCGGGAGATGGGGTACGCTGAAGCGGACCCGACCTATGATGTCAAGGGCATCGATGCAGCGATCAAACTGGTGATTCTCGCAAACACGATCTGGGGAAACGGCGTAACATTGAATGACGTTGACTGTACCGGCATCGATCTCCTGACCCCGGATGCCCTCCGTCTGGCCGAAGATGATGGGTGCACGATCCGTCTTATTGCTGAAGCGATTCCCCGCAAGCGCATTCTCCGTGTTTCACCCCGTATTATTAAAAAGAATCACCCCCTGGTCGTTGAAGGCACGTTAAATGCCCTGACCATCGAGACCGATATGGCTAAAGAGATCACGCTCATTGGCCGGGGTGCAGGATCGGTCGAGACGGCAAGTGCGATCATCGGAGACATCCTGTTTATCAGGGATCATTATGACCGGCGTACTTGAACACCGGCGCGAGTACCTGCGCCTGATGCGACAGATTACGCTTGACAAGGGATTTTTTACCGTCACCGATATCCACGCCGCAGCAGATATTCCCCGCAGCACCGCACAGGACTGGGTGAGCCGCCTCCTCCGTGAAGGATGTGTCTTCCTCCGCGAAGAGAAGCGGGGAAGAAATGCAGCACGCTATGCCGCATTCAGTGCGATCCCGTCCAGTACCTGCCGTCGGATATTCACCACCGTGGATGGCGATAATGTCGAGATATATCACGATTGTATGAGTGGTGCCTGTGCCGCGTTCTGCGGGCACCATCATTCGCTTGCCGGGGGAGTATTATCCCACGTCGAGAGAGACGGCACGCTGCTCAGGGAATGTGCCCGTACAGGATACCGGGATGTGCTGGTTGGCCTTATGCCCCTTCCGGCAGTCGGAGTGATTGGTGTTGAGCATGTCGGCGATTCTATTGTCCAGAAGATCCGTTGCATTGGCGGCCCGGCCTATTCCCTGTCCGATATGATGGCCCGGGCCGAAGGGGTGACCCGGGTCGATACTCATCATAACGGTCACATTGTGGAAGGCGATGTCTGGACCCGGGCAATGGTCCACGTGACTATCGGTATCGATGACACCGATACAAAAGAGGGTGGTGCAACCTTTGCGCTTGCCCTTGCCCTGCTCTCGCACGTGACCCGGATCAAAGGCGTACTTCCTATCAGTCATCATGTTGCGATGCTCAACCAGGATGTGTTTGTAAAAACTGCGGGCAATTCCGCAAGTTTCATCGAAGTTGCAGTTATTCCCGAAATGCTTGACGAACTATCCGATAAGGTGCGGCGGTTTGTTGCAGATGAATCGCTCTCCCCGGAATGGGGTATTGCGGTTCGTACCGGGCTCGGAGTTCCGGAACAACTGCGGGAATATGGCAGGCTAGTGCGTGAGCAGGTGATTTCCCGTACAATTGCCGAAGCTACGGCAGAGCAGTTCGGGATTTATCTCTGGGGGGGCAATGGGGTGATCGGCGCACTCGGTGCAGTGGCCCTTGCCGGACTTCCCCATGAGATCCTTCTGGATCCAGCGAAGAATGATTTTTGATTATTTCCAATTTCGGACAAAAACAAGGGAATATCAAAATTGATTCATAATTTTGAAACGATTTAAAATATTATTGGTTGACTGGCAAGAGATTCAATTTTGACCGTTTCCAATATTTTAACCATCTTGTTCAATTCTGCACCATAAAACGGTTCAATGAAAAAAGTGTCTCATGGATTTCTCATATCGCCATCCGGGGAAAATATAATATTCGCACTAAAATAAAAATAAAACCCATTGATTTACTGCTGCTTTCATAGTCTGGCTTGAGTAAAATGCGAAAATCGCATGCAAAATACTATATACAAAAATGATGCATAATCAGAATATACATTGTCATGTCCATCTTTGGGCATTCTCTAGGTGTTTGAATTATGGCGTTTACAAAAAAGAATGAAGAAGCAGTATCACCGGTCATTGGTGTGATCCTCATGGTCGCAATCACGGTGATCCTCGCAGCGGTTATCGCTGCATTCGTGTTCGGCATGGCTGGAAATATCAACAAGACAAAGGTTGTTTCGGCAACTCTGAGCAGGGTTAATACAACTACTGTATCAGCGGTTTACCAGGGAGGACAGGACTCTGGTTCGCTTACCAGTATTCAATGGTCTGTGAATGGTGTTGATGTCGCCGCCAATGCTGGTGGACTTCTATCACAAGACCCCAAAACCCTTAATATCGGTAATACAACCAGATTTGCTGCCGCGGCCAATTCCAAGATTATTGGTGTCGGGAAGTTCACTGACGGTTCAGAGCAGGTATTGATCGATACCACCCTCTAATCCGATAATTTTTTTTCGTTTTATCAAAACATTGTTATTCTGATTTCTTTTCACGTTATAGGTGAATAGAAATAACCTATCATTTTTTGTTATATCCCAACATTAATTCGATTTTTGGTTATCCATATTCATGCGGGATACGCTGAGGAGAAATTACCTGTTCGGAATCCTGAAACACTCAGGTAATTTTCAGATTCTCATAAAATGGCAAGAGTGTAAAAATAGTTACTAATCAGTATATCTTCTTCTTGTGCTTCGCGCAATTGATGACAATCCATTTACTACTTCGGGTGCTCATAGGATCGACCGGAAAGTAAAAAATAAAGTCAGAATTACGATTCTGTACCCATGAATTAATCTAAAAAAAATCCAATGCGAGGGAAGGGATTCGAACCCTTGAACTCCTGCAAGACTGGACCCTAAATCCAGCGCCTTTGACCTGGCTCGGCAACCCTCGCTCGCCGGGTTATATTTGTGCTGGTGTGATATAGAAATTATTGCTAAAAAAAATTACATCTCCACCCGTGTCACCACACCATGGATCTTATCGGATGGCAGCTTGTAGAACTGCACAACGGAAGGAGACAGGCGTTTTATCGCTGCAAAGATACGCCAGACCACGTGGGTAGTTATGATATCTTCCATGCCATAGAAGATCGTCTTCTCTTCGATCTCAGCCTCTTTTAAGATACTGCCGATATCCACAATCTCCATGTAACCCAGATAGATCTCAAAGATCGAGAGGCCCTTGGTGATTTCCCGGGTGACTCCCCAGGTCACGCCAAACGGCTGCTCGGTTCGGATGATTGAGATGATGATATTGTCATCGTAGACGATATTATTGGTAAACATAATCCGGGGAACATATTGCGGCAGCTTGCGGAAGTCCCGGGCAAAGAATAACGCCGTACCAGAGATCCTGTTCACCGAAGTATAGATCTTATCGAATTTTACTAAGAAATCATCGAGCGGAATCGGGCTTAATGCTGCAGCGAGTTTCTTCTGGCCATGGACATAGATCATGATGATGCAGAACGGGATGAACGCGATCAGCAGGGACCAGTAACCTCCAGAGGGTATCTTGTGGAAATTGGAGAGCAGGAATATGATATTAATACAAAAGAGACTTGCCGCAAGCATGGTCTTGACAATTTCGCCCCGGGCAATCAGGATCCAGGTGATCAGTAACCCGGTGATCGCCATATCCCCGCTCACTGCCAGTCCATAGGCCATGGTGAGATTATTGGATGATTTAAAGATAATAATGACAACCAGTACTGCAAACAGGAGGAGCCAGTTCATAATATCAATATAAATCTGCGAGCGAAGCTGGGGGGAGGTATATTCAATCCGCAGGAGCGGCATGATGCGGGTGGTGATGCCCTGGTACACAATCGAAAACAGGCCGGAAATCATTGCCTGCGAAGCGATAACTGTTGCAGCAATACTCATAAGCAGGAACGGGATATAGAGCAGTTGACCATAGGTAAACACCATCTCAAAAAGGATATTTTTTGCACCGGGATGGGTCATAAGGAAAGCACCCTGTCCCAGGTAGTTACACACAAGGGCAATAAAAACAATATACCACGCCTTGATAATGGGCTCTCTGCCGAGGTGGCCCATATCTGCATAGAGTGCCTCTGTACCGGTAGCACATAAGATCACGGAAGAAAGGATCAGGAATCCTTCAAGCCCGTGATGGAGCAGGTAGTTAATGCCGTACATCGGGTTTATCGCGAGAAGAACTGACGGCGCAGAAAACAATGAGAACAAGCCGAAACCCGCAAGAGCGATAAACCAGACAACCATTATCGGGCCAAAGGCAAAGGCTACCCGTTCTGTACCCCGCGCCTGGAACATGAAAAGGCCGATTGCAATAACAGCAGCAATGATCATTATAGTCATCTGGGTTGTGCCTTCAAATCCCGGTATCAGGAGCACACCTTCGACTGCAGAGAGAATACTGATTGCCGGGGTGATAACGCCGTCTCCGATAAACAGCGAAATCCCTATAATTGCAATGAGCGAAACAAAAGCAACCTGGTTTCCGGATTTTAACATCGGGAGCAGGATCTCCTTGAGCACAATTGTTCCCCCTTCACCTTTTTTACCAAGGTGCATGGCAAGGAATGTATATTCAAGGGTGACCAGCAGCGTGAGGGTCCAGATGATCAATGACAAGATACCCATGATATTCTGCGGGGTAGGGGGAATGAGGTAAAAGATTGCCGCGAGTGCATAGATGGGACTGGTCCCGATATCGCCAAACACAAGTCCCATGGACTTGATTATTCCGGAAAAAGATACAGGGCCGCTTGTCATTCTTTATTATCTGTCGTCGGAAATAGGGTATAATGCTTTCCCTTTAATATCCTCAGATGATTACCGGTTTATTGCCGGCCATCCCCAAAACAGGATAAGCCGCGTTCTTTTCTTTCTTCGGTATACATCCGGTAGCTGGTAATGAGAAGCACAATGATAAGCGGGCCCAGCACAAAACCCGCAAGCCCCATGGTCAGGAGTCCCCCGATAATGCCGATGAACATGATCACCGGGTGGATCTTGACCCTCCTGCCGACAAGGACCGGACGGACATAGATCTCAGGAACGAGAGATACAATAAGATAACCGAGGAAAAACAGGATTAATACCCCCCGGAAATCCCCAATCGCCTGGGCATAGGCGCCAATAAGGATAAACGCGACGGATGATCCGATGATGGGGATAAGTTCACAGAATGCAGCAAAATATGAGTAAAAAATAATATCGCCATAGCCAAGAAGATAAAAAACCGGGATTGAAATGAAGAACGTGAGGACCGCAATGGCAACCTGGACATAATAAATTGCATATAATGTGTCCCCGGTGGCATCGGAAAGCCGGTTTACATATTTTTTTAACACCGCGGGCACGTGATAAATAATTTTTTCCCTGAGTTCTTCACCCTTTAAAAACAGCATAAACAAAGTGAAGAAAAAGACGAACATCTTGAACAGGATAATTGGAAGGTAGGTGATCAGCGTTTTCTGGTAATCGACGAATAATCCTGTTCCTTCCTGTAACAGGCCGGAAAGAGTTGTCTTGCTTAACGGGATACCGTATGCCATGGGATTGGTCAGGGGATTATTGATCCAGTTGCCGATGGTGATAAACATCTGGGAGAGGGTAGCAGCATGTTCAGAAAACATTGCCAGCGTGATCAGTCCCATCACGCAAAAAACACCCAGCACTGAAAGAGTCATCACCGATGCCGAAATCCAGGGTCGCATATGGCGCGACAGCTGGTGATGGAGCGGAATGAGTACGATTGCCAGTGATGCACCTAAAAGGACCATATCCATAATTGACCAGAATACGATAAATGCCACAATCGTGAGAATGATCAAAATAATGGACGGGAACTGGTCGGTTCGGATACGGATCATGAATGATCTCCTATTGTGCAGGATGGGAAATTAATAGGTTCGTCCCGTTGTTTTGTTGTTCAACATCAGAAATCGATACCCATAACACTAATAACCGCCCAATCACCTTGGTTATCAGATGAAGCGCATCGAGCATATCGCCATGATCGCGCACGACATGGGACTGATCTTTGAGTTCCTGGGTGTCGTATCACTCCTGCCATTCCTTGTGCTCGTAATCTTTCAGGAGTGGGATCTCATCCTGCCCATGGCAAGCGCACCGATCGCTTTTATCCTGCTCGGGTATCTTATCTCGCACATCCCCTACCAGGATCTCCAGCCCTCCTCTTCTGCAACTCTTGCTGCCGTTGCCTTTTCCTGGCTTGCAATTGCATTGATTGGAGCACTCCCGTTTGTTTTCGGGCTGCACATGAGTTATGTGGACAGTGTATTTGAGGCAATGTCCGGTTGGACCTGTACCGGCTTTACGATGATTACCTCGCTGGACACCACCCCGAAAACTTTGCTCTTCTGGCGATCCTTTACCCAATGGATCGGGGGTATCGGTATCATTGTGTTTGGGATTTCCCTGCGAAGCAAGACCCGGTTGTCATTGTTCCGTCTCTACCGTGCGGAAGGCCGGGAAGAGGAACTGGTTCCTGCTTCCGTATCATCCAGCCGGCGCATGTGGATGATCTATCTTGTCCTGACCTTTGCCTTTACCGGGCTCATTATGCTCGCGGGAATACCTCTCTGGGATTCACTCAACCTTGTCATGGTAGCAATTGCCACCGGGGGATTTACCCTGCATGCCGGCAGCTTGACCTATTACAATAATCCTCTCCTGGAAATCCTGCTTATTCCGGTTATGCTTGCCGGAGCAATTCCTTTCAAAGTCTTTTTTTTCCTGTACCATGGGAAAATTATCAATATGCTGCGGGACCCGACGGTCAGGATCCTGCTGCTCATCGCGGTGGTGGGATCGGTAATCACTTCTTTGGATCTGTTTTATTTCGGAAACCTGCCCCTCACTACGGCATTCCGGCAGGGCGTTTTTACCGCCGTATCCGGTCTCTGCACGTGCGGTCTCCAGAATTCAAATCCTCACCTCTGGGCTGCAATCCCGATTGCTGTCATTGCCATGCTGATGTTTATTGGCGGAGCCATGGGCAGTTCGGCCGGGGGAGTAAAAGTTAATCGTATCATGCTTATCGCTGACGGGGTGAAATGGTGGTTCCGCAGGTTCTTTGTCAGCAGTCGCGTGCTCGTCCCGTTAAAATCCGGGGGACGCACATTATCCAAGGAAATCTCCGAACTCGCAATAACAAAGAACCTGCTCGTTGTGGTATTGTACGTCATTACCATCTTTATTGCAACTATCGTGACCCTTCACCTGTATATTACCTCATTCCGGCTGGAGGAGGTAGTTTTTGAACTCGTATCTGCGTTAAGCAACGTTGGTCTCACCGTGGGTTTTATCAGCGCAGCAAGCCCGGTCACGATAAAATGGATTTTTATCCTGCTGATGTGGCTGGGGCGACTGGAGATTGTTCCCGTGATCATCATTATTCTGGGTATTGCCCGGGAGATCGAGATCGATATCAACCACTCATCCCAGGATCAGGACAATATACCCCGGCATTAATCCCGGTAGAAAAACCATTTTGTTCATTTTATCTCTTTAATCCTGCATTTTATTCATAGGGATGACACAATGCAACCGCCATACCTTGCCGATTAACGGTCTCTTAAAATCTGCGCGTGACGGGACAATTCGGTCCAGATTCCGTTCGGAATTGCGACAGACCGGATAGTATTTTCTGGATCCTATGATTCCCATGCCTATTCTTAATCACCCCCCAGCACCAATACTGGTGACAATACGGTGGTAAATGGCCGAAATAAAAATAATCGGAACTGCGCATGTCTCGCAGCAAAGTGTCGATGAAGTGCGGGTTGCTATTGATGAATATTTACCGGATACGGTTGCGATTGAACTTGACCCGTCACGCTATGCTGCCCTGAAAAAACAGGGTCGGGATCCTTCGGTCAATGATGTACTTGAAGTCAAAAATTTCAATACCCTTCTTGTCCAGTGGCTGATGGCATATCTCCAGCGCAAGATCGGTTTTGATGTCGGTGTTGAACCCGGCGCTGAAATGAAAGCGGCAATCGAAGTAGCAGAGCAACGCGGCATCGCCATTGCCCTCGTGGACCGCGATATCCGTCTCACGCTCCTGCGGTTCTGGAATGCAATGGGTTTTCTGGAAAAAATGAAGATGGTCTGGGCCCTGATCACTTCGATTGCGGAGATTGACAACGGTGAGGCGATCGATATCGAGTCGCTCAAACAGCAGGATGTGATCGATATGGTCATGGTGGAGTTCCGTAAGTTCTCTCCCAACGGGGCCCGTGCCTTAATCGATGAGCGGGATGCCTATATCGCCCACCAGCTGGTCCTGTTAAAAGTCCAGCGCCCCGAAGGACGCATCCTTGCAGTGGTTGGGGCCGGACACCGGCAGGGCATTGAGAATTATATCCAGAACCCGGCAAGTCTTCCCCCGTTTGATTCGCTCACGCGGGAACCGAAATCATTTCCCTGGGCAAAGCTCTTTGGTTTTACCGTTACTGCGCTGTTTGCATTGCTGCTCGCCGCAATTGCGTTTTCCGGCGTCGGTCTGGGAGTGTTGCTCTACGCATTCCTTTTCTGGGTAATCATTCACGGTGTACTTGCGGCAATAGGAACTCTTGCGGCCGGTGGACATCCCTACACGGCACTTGCGAGTTTTTCCGTGGCATGGATGACTTCGCTCAATCCCATGCTTCACTCCGGCTGGATTGCAGCATTTGTGGAAGCCAAAGTCAGGAAACCACCGGTATCGGATTTCCGGAAAATTTATGACGCCCAATCCCTCACCGACATGGCAAAGATCCCCCTGTTTAAGGTGGTACTGGTAGCTGCCCTTACCAATCTTGGCAGCCTGCTGGGCACGGTGCTGTACTTTATCTTCGTCTTTCCCGTGCTCGGTATCGATCCGGGTGTGGTCATCTCAACCGGTCTCCATAACATGTGGACCTGGATCATTCACCTCATCTGATTTTTTATTTTGTGAAAAAAGTTGAGATAAATCTTTTTTATCAGAGAAATTTTAAAAAAAGATTTCCTTCCCGGAATTTGAAAGTTTGTCATACCGACCATCATCCGGAAGGTAAAATCTTATTTTTCTTTCTGCAACTGGGCGATTTCAAGATCGATCCAATCCTGCACCACGAGTTTCATATCATTTTTTGTCATACCGGGCTGGTATCTTACCCGGATTTCTACTTCGAGCAGATCAAGGACTGGTTGTACCTGGGAAAAGTATGCCTCCGGAGTAGTAAATCCTCCGCACTTTTCCACGTAAAGAAGAATGAACTGGTTGAGATGGTTCATCTCATCCGTTTCATCGAGGATTCGTTCAAGGGTAATCCCTCCGGAAAATTCTGAAGCAGAGGTATCTCCTGCGGGTGCCGGGGTACTGCAGGAAGATGCTGAGTCGGGAGGAATCTCTTTTTCTGTCACGTGATTTTCTCCTGGAATGATGAAAGTACAATTGCCTTAACGGGGTGCATGCGTCTAAAAAATGTCTTGTTTTTCAGAATAAATACATTAGTGTATTGATAATTCTGCCAAATCTTTATTGTACCAGCGCGCTTTGATAGGTTAACGCACATGGCACTGGTGAAATAATGTCAAGTTCGGCACTGCTGGTCATTGAAGGGCTCTGGTGGACTCCGGAGCAGAAACCCAAGCGACCTTCGGTCCTGTTGTTTTTACAGGGACTGGAAAGTTTTCAGGGAGATTTCAATATCTATTATGCGAATTTTTATGAAAAGATCGGGTTCCGCCGGGCGCTTGAGGATGACCTGACCAACACCAGCGAGGACCGGCTTTTCTTATACGTGGCAGCCCACGGGACCGGTAAACGGATTGGCGGGCTGAAATCCAAGACCGGCATGAAACTTCCGGCAATGTTCAAGGCCGTGAAAAACGCAGCGAATTATTCCAATATTGAAGGAGTGCTGATAGGTTCGTGCAGTGTTGGCAATAATATCGATGATTTCATCTCGACCACAAAAAATTCTCATATTGCATGGATCTTCGGGTATACCTGTGAGATCGGGTGGATGGCGAGCACGCTCATCGATGTCTCGATCTTCGAGCATCTTATGGCTCTCAAAAAGAGCGATCTCAAGAGCAGGAAAAAAATTCTCGATGCCTTTGAAAAAGCGCTCAGCCGTTTCAATGGCGATTATATCCTCTGCAAGGGAAAAACAAAGAGCATTCCCTTAAAAGACGCGATAACCCTCGTGGTGCAACCCCGTGTTATCGGATGCAAGGCACTGGATGAGACAGACGCCCTGATTGAGCGACTCGGCTGGAAAAAATAATCCGGGGTTAATAATCCGGTTCCTTACTAAAAAAACCGGAAAAAATTATACTGGTTTTACTTTTATTTCCGGTTTGGGCAGGAACGGGATGATCGAAGCGGCGATCTTGACAATATCCATGGACTGAAGAACAATTTTTCCCGGGCCGGTAAGCGTCGTGACAAAGAGACCTTCGCCGCCGAACAGTGCCGTGGTGATACCGCCGGCAAGTGCGATATCATATTTGACCGTGTCTTCAAAACCGACAACGAGACCTGTCTGCACTTTAATGACCTCGCCGGGTTTCAATGTCATTTCTATAATATCCCCGCAGCAGTGCAAAAAGGCGGTGCCTTCGCCATTCATGCGCTGGAGAATAAACCCTTCACCGCCAAAAAGGCCGGCCCGGATTTTTTCGGTGAATGCGATGTCCAGTTCAACCGATTCCTCGCAGCAGAGAAACGAGTCCTTTTGTGCGATGAACTCTTTTCCCGGCGCAACGTGAACCGTGAAGATCTTACCGGGCATGGAGCCGGCAAACGAGACAAATCCCGCCGCGTTCTGGGATATGAACTTGGTCAGAAAGAGACTCTCGCCAATCACCGCCCGCTTTAAGCCGGAGATGATCCCGCCTTTGAGCTGGCTCTCCATGATCATCGAGCCGCTCATGTTCACCATTGCCCCGGCCTCGGCAAAGACGCCTTCGCCCGGCAGCAGGTCGATCTTTGCCATCTGCAGGTTGTTGCCTATGATCTCGAATTTCATAATGACTGGTACTGGTTTTGTTCCGGAGAGGTGAAATGTGTTTGGGATTTTTCCGGGTCAGGGGATTTTTTTTAAAATTTTGTTGTGGAGGAAATCTTTCAAAATTTTCCATGATTTTTTTTGAAATTCCGGGAAAAAAAATTGTTGCTCTACCGGATTTTTAAAATTTTTGTTATTCCTGAAAATTTTACAAAACAAAAATACAACAACAATCCGTAAACCAATTCCGGAAATATACCCCGGGGGGATACAATAAGCCCGGGCCTGGATCAGGTTCGGTAAGCGCGAATCCTGATAATGGAAAGGGTGCCGGGACCTCAAGTCAACCGGGTTCATTTTGGGCGTATTTTGCCGTTCCGGGGTTCTCATTTTCCGGTTCCAGTGGAAACAGTGCCAACAGTTACGGAAAATACTGTTATAAATGAATATTTTCAAAAAATACGCGATTTAATAAGAATAAAACCGTGCAATTTAGCGGGCTTTAAATCGCCCCGGTTTTTCCGGTGGGGTAATGGCAGGTGAAATTTAAAAGAAGCCCTGTTTTGGGGGTGCCGGGATCCAGGCCATTGCCACTTACCCCATCACCAGGGCTGCTCCCATAAACCCCTCATCCGGGCTCAAATTGCCCCCGGATTGCATCATTTCCGGTACCCGACCGGCCAGTTCCGATGTTTTTCCGGCCAGTTCTTTTGAGAAAATCTTATTTTGAATCCGGATAAGGAAACGGAATGTTTTGCGATGAGGGCGACCGGCCAGTCCTGTGCAGTTTGGATTGAGGATCTCCGAACGCACTTTGGGGCAGGTGATTCGGCAGGAAGACGAGCAAAAAAACCCCTGTTTTGAGGATCGGATATTCCGGCCCGGTGGCCCCGGGTGATCTGCATTCCGTCCGATTTACTTCTCCGTCGGAGACCTGTTCCCCGAACAAGAGCCCCGGCCCCCAAATTGACACGAATTCATGGAAAAACGACACTATTGTTTTCGGAAAATCGCACAATGAGCCCCGTTTTGCTGGATTCAGGGTTATCGGGCTCTAAAAAAAACGCTAATAGCATCAATTGGATGGCCGATCGTTTTTCGGATTAAGGACCGTTAGTGGAAAATGAAAAAAAGGCCTGTTCTGGTCATCGTACCCATTAATTACACCTCCGTTCTCGCGGTAATATTGCAGATATCGATATTGACCCTCGTTAAAACAAGCCTTAATACCATAACGCAACCAAACTTGTGCAGATGAACGGGACAAAACTTGCCGGAGGCCCGACCCAGGATGAGATCATGGCAGTTTCACTTTTCAAACTGGGACTCCTCAGCACCGACACCGTCCTTGAGATTGGTTGCGGTACCGGCAAGGTCTCGGTTGCGATGGCAAAAACCGCAAAAAAAGTGTTCTCGCTTGACAAGCGGACAGAAGCGGTATCGCTTGCAACAGAATCTGCACAAAACGCAGGTGTACATAATATCGAATTTTTCTGCACGGACGCTTCGGATTTTCTTAAAGAAGAGCGGGTGTTTGACTGCGCTTTTCTTGGCGGCACGCAACACCTTACAGAGATTCTTCCCGTAATGGCAAAAAAAGTAAAGCGGACGATCGTGATCAACGCGGTGATGGTGAGTACGCTCGAACGGGCGGTGACAGCCTTAAAAGAACTCGGGATATTTACTGAAGTTGTGCAGGTGCAGGTCTCGCGATCGTACGATATTGCCGGCAGCATCATGTTCAGACCGATTGATCCTGTCTATATCATTGTTGCCCGGGGTGCTGCATGCTCGTAGGTCTTGGCCTTGGGCCCGGCAACCCGGAACTTCTCACGCTCCGGGCAGTCCGGCTCCTCAAGGAAGCGGATGCAGTTTTTGTCCCGGGCCGGATAGCACACGACCTCGTTGCCCCCTACCGGGAACCGGTCATGCTCGATTTTCCGATGACCGATGATGAAGCAAAGATCCGCAATTGCCTTAAGGAAAACGCAAAGAAGATCGCTCCCGTGGCAAAAGACGGTCTTGCGGTCTTTGGCATCCTGGGCGATCCGAACTTCTTCTCCACGTTCTCCCGGCTCTGCGATGTCATTGACGAGACCCATCCGGGCATTGAGTACCGGACAGAACCCGGCATAAGTTCCATCACCGCGTTTGCCGCGGCTTCCGGTGTTTCAATAAACGAAGGGTTCTCGGTCTCGGACGGCACGGTCTCGGATACGAAGATCCTGCTCAAGGTTCGCAAGCCAATGGAGAAAGCCGGCCAGCTCCGGGCCGAAGGTTACCGGGAGTTTGTCCTGGTCGAGCGGATGTTTTTTGAGGATATGAAAGTCTACCGGAACGATAATCTTCCGGAGAAGAGCGATTACATGAGCGTGATGTATGCCCGGAAATAATCTTCAGAACGTGATCTGGTTTGTCGGCGCCGGTCCCGGCGATCCCGAACTCATAACCGTGAAAGGAAAATCTTTGCTTGACCGGGCCGAAGTGCTGCTCTATGCCGGTTCGTTAGTCAATCCCGCACTGGTCGCTTCAAGCCCCGCTGCTGAGAAGGTGGACAGCTGGGGCATGCATCTTGACGATATGGTTGCCCTCATGGCTGACCGGGTGAAGCAGGGAAAGCAGGTTGTCCGGCTCCACTCGGGCGACCCGGCCCTGTACGGTTCAATCGTTGAACAGATTGCCGAACTTAAGAAACACGATATCGCTGTCCGGATTGTGCCGGGCGTATCTTCGGTTTTTGCTGCTGCCGCCGCTCTCACAACTGAGTTCACCCCCCGGGGGGTATCAGAGACCCTGATCATCACCCGCCCGGCCGGAAAGACGCTCGAGAAGGATTACATTGCCGAACTCTCGCAGTACCCGGCTACCATGGCCTTCTTCCTGGGAAGCGAGCACTTTTTCGATATCACGGCAAAACTTGCCTGCCCGCCGGATACCCCGGCTGCGGTAATCTTCCATGCATCGTGGCCCGACCAGCAGGTCATCACCGGCACCGTTGCCGATATTGCCCAGAAGGCACAGGCTGCCGGCATCACAAAATCGGCCCTGCTCATTGTCGGTAATGCGGTCAGAGGAACAGAATCCGGTTACCAGCGATCGCACCTCTATTCATGACCGAGACTGTTGTTATTACGTTTCCCTATTCCCGTCCGGAAGCTGAGCGCATTGCCGCATTTCTTGACGCTGACGTAGTCGAATACTCGCCGGAAATTTTTGCTACCGTTTTTGTCGGGCGAAAACGGATTGTTGCCCTGATGTCGATGGGCATTGTTGTACGGAAGTTAGCATCGCTCTTACAGGACAAGTGGACGGATCCTGCGGTTGTTGTCGTGAGCCCCGATATGAAATATGCAGTGCCGGTACTCGGGGGTCATCACGGGGCCAATGCCCTTGCAAAGGAACTCTCCGGAATCGGAATTCAACCGGTCATTACCACCGCAACGGAATCGCGGGGACGGGACTCTGTCGAGACGATTGCTGAACGGACCGGTACGGATGTGCTGAACCGTAATTCCACCCGGCAGGTGAATGCCGCCCTGCTGAACGCAGATATCCCGGTGCACGCGGTCAAAGGGCCTGCGGTTGTGCTGGCCGGCCCGGATGTTTCCATTCTTCTGAATAAAGGTGAGTATACCGTTGGCATCGGGTGCCGGAAAGGTGTCACCTCCGCAGAAGTCGTAGAGGCGGTACTGGAAGCTCTTGCAGAGAATGCAATTTCTGAGACAGATATTTTCATCTACGCGACGACAACAAAAAAATTTAACGAGACCGGTCTGGTTGAAGCAGTCGGGATACTTTCTGGCAATTTAATATTCCTTGACGACGATACCATAAACGCACAGTCAGGGACAGGTCCCTCGCGGGCATCGAAGATCGGTCTTCTCGGTGTTGCCGAGCCCTGCGCCCTTGCAACGGCCCGGCGAAAAACGCTGGTCATGGGAAAGAAAGTTTACGGGAGAGTGACAGTTGCCATCGCACACTGAAGAGAAAGGAAGTCTTGCCATTGTCGGTCTCGGGCCGGGCAGGAGGGAATACATGACTGCCCGGGCGCTCAAAGCGATTGCTATGGCAGATTACGTGATCGGCAATGCCTCCTACCTTGAGCCGCTCGAACCGCTGCTTACCGGAAAGAATGTGATCCGGAGCTCGATGGGAAAAGAGGTGGAACGGGCACAACAGGCCATCGAGCTTGCAAAAACCCATGCCGTTGCGATCGTCTCCGGTGGCGATGCCGGCGTGTACGGTATGGCAAGTATCGTGCTCGAAGTGCTTGAGCACAGCGGCATCGAGATCAATGTGGAAGTAATTCCGGGCGTGACTGCGGCCAATGCCGGGGCCTCGAAACTCGGCTCGCCGCTCTCCGGTGATTTCGCGGTGATCAGCCTTTCGGACCTGTTAACCCCGCTTGAAGTGATCGAGCAGCGCCTTGACGCAGTCTTTTCGGTTGGCATCCCGGTCGTGCTCTACAACCCGAGAAGCCGGGGCAGACCGTATAATTTTGCCGTTGCAATAGAACATGCCCGGAAATATCTTCCGCCCGAGACTCCCGTGGCACTGGTGAAAAATGCCCTGCGGGATGAAGGCGAAGAACAGATTGTCACCACGCTCAATGACATTGAGCAGGTGATGGAACAGGTTGATATGCACACGACCGTGTTCATAGGCGGGAAGGAAAGCAGGATATGGAGGATGGGTAACAATGTCAAAGGAATCATCACACCACGCGGGTACCACCACAAATACGTATATTGATCCGGGCGCCGACACCCGGGAAGGTTATGCGATCTCACAGAAATCCCGCACGCTCGCCCGCGAGATGGTGGGAAACGCGACCGTTGAGGACCGGATACGCCAGCGCTGCTCCATCGCAGTCGGTGATTTCTCGATGGCTGACCTGCTCCGGTTCAGCAATGATCCTGTCCCTGCTGCACTCGGGGCGCTCAGGGCCGGTGCACCGGTAATTACCGATATCCGCATGGTGCAGGTCGGCATCCAGAAGAAAGGGCATATGAGCGAAGTGATCTGTGCGCTGGATTACGGTGCGGACATTGTAAAAGAACGGGGCATTACCCGGAGTTCTGCCGGGTTTATCGCCCTGAAAGAGCGGCTCCCCGGCTCCATTGTGGTGATCGGCAATGCGCCGTCAGCCCTGCTCATGCTCTGCGACTTTGTCAGAGCGGGTATCCGCCCGGCAGTCATTATCGGGACGCCCGTTGGGTTTGTCAATGCTGCGGAATCCAAAGAAGTCCTGCGAACTATCGATATCCCGTCCATCTCCAATGAAGGTACCCGGGGCGGCACGCCGGTTGCAGTTGCTGCCATCAACGAGTGCATTACCATCTTTATCGAAGGCTCAAAGGTATGAGAGATCCGGTTACCGGTTTTGAATATCCAGACGAATGGGTGGAACGGTGTACCGATCCGGCCCGGCTCCTGCTCGCAGAGCAGGGTCTTGCTGTTCTCACCTCTTCAGGAACCGTGCTCCGGCGCGGGTTTACCACCGGGACCACTGCGGCTGCTGCGTGCAAGGCTGCGATTCTTTCTCTCTCCGGTACTGTTATTACCTCAGTCCCCGTCCAGATCCCCCGCGGGCTTACGGTGGAAGTGCCGGTGGATGCCCGTGCAGGAAAATCCTCGTGCAAAAAATATGCCGGTGATTATCCAGCAGACCTGACGGCAGGTCTCGATTTTGTTGCCGAAGCAATTCCCATACCGGAAGGCATCAGTTTCCTTCCGGAGGAAGGTATTGGCAGGTTTTCCCGCGACACGCCCCGTTACCGGAAAGGAGATCCCGCAATCAGCCCGGCCCCTCTCGCGTGCATACTGGCATCGATACAGGAAGCCATTGATGAGCGGGGATTTCCGGGAATCCGGGTGATACTCCATGTTCCCCGGGGTGCAGACGTTGGCAAAAAAACCCTGAATCCCCGGGTCGGGGTGGAAGGAGGGATCTCGATTCTCGGGACCACGGGACTTGTCGAACCGTGGGACGATCATCTTGAGGAATCGGTCTGCGGCCGGGTTTCCGCGGCACAGAGCCCGGTGATTACTACCGGCCGGGTCGGTCTCCGGTATGCCCGGCTGCTCTTTCCAGAACGCGAGGTGATTCTTGTTGGCGGTAAGATTGGTGCTGCCCTTGATGCGGCACAGGGCGATATTATTCTCTGCGGGTTACCGGCCCTGATCCTCCGCTACATCCGGCCGCAGATACTTAACGGTACCGGGTTTTCCACGGTAGAAGAATTCGCGGCTTCACCTGCGTTCCTGCCGGTAATGCGCGAAACCCTTGCAGCATTTAAAAAGGAAAGACCCAATGTTCATGTAGTGCTCGTTGATCGTAATGGTGCGGTAATTGGGGAGAGTCCATGAAAATTGTTGGTGTCGGGTGCGGGCCGGGAATGCTGACGGAAGAGGCGATCCTCAGGATCGCAGAAGCAAAGACGATTTATGGTTCTGATCGCGCTATCGGGATTGCCCGGCCGCATATCCGGAACGGATGCGTGGTCAGGACTATCGATGATTTCAAATCCCTTCATACCCTGCCGGAAGATGCGGTTGTTCTTTCCACCGGAGATCCCATGCTTGCCGGCCTCGGGTACCTTGCCGGTGACGTGACTCCCGGTGTATCTTCTCTCCAGGTTGCCGCTGCCCGGTTGCATATACCCTTATCCTGCATATCGGTCGTAGTTGCCCATGGCAGGGGCCATGAAAAAGGCATGCAGGAAACCCTTGAAGAAGTGCAGCGGGGAAAAATTGTCTACCTGCTCGCTGATCCGAAATTCGATGTGGCGGAGCTGTACCGGAGGCTGGCGGTACAGAATTGCCAACCGCTCCGGATTGCGGTCTGCGAAAATCTTGGCTATCCCGAAGAGCGGATAACTTCCGGAGAGATTGCCTCGCCCCCGGTTCCCTCTGCGGATCTCTACTCGCTGGTTATTGGTAATTTTTGAAATTGTTCCCTGCCGGTATTCTGCCGGAATACAAAACCCGGTCAACAAAGCTTTTTTCCCTGTCAGATTGGATAAATGAATGAGGAATGAGTTTCTATGGATAAAGCCACCAAAACGCAGTTAAGTGTTATGTTCTTTGTGATCGGTTTAGCGATGATGATCATGCAGGATCTAAAACGCCTCGATACCATCAACCTTGGCTTTTCCCTGCCATTTGCCATTATGTTCTATATCGGCCTGATCTTTATGATCATCGGGTACTATCTCAAGTAACCCGGCAATTCTTTTTTGCCTCTGCCGGAAGGAAACTATCTCTTCTTTTCTTTCCCGCTTCCCGTTGTATCCGGTTTTTTCTCCGGGCTGATCTTGATCTCGCACTGGCGATCCCCGTGGCACATGGACCGGACAAACCGTGCCGAGTAATCTTTTTTTAGTGCAGGAATTGTCGTGAGCGTGAGGGCCATGCATTTTGGGAAGGTATGCTCTCCCAAAGCCCCGGTTTCATGAGCCACGGAAAGAAGCGGGCAGCGTTTGATGAGAATGACTGAGCCGTCTTCCGACACGTCAAGGGTCTCGCTCCGGAACTCCGGGCCAAAGAGGATGGTCATGACGATGTGCAGACTCTCTGCCAGATCATGTGCGTTATTCATCGGCAGCGAGAGATCCCGGGCAATGGTAAATGCCCTTTTGGATAATTCAATCCAGATCTCCCGTTCAATATCATCGAATTTATCGCACAGTACCTTACGGAATGCAACATCGTACATTGCAGGAAGCCGGGCTGCACAATCCGCTGCAAGCCGCCACTTGACATCATCGGGAATGGATTTGAGGTCAGGCATCTGTGCATCTCTCCCCTTAATGGTGTATGGGAAACAGGGTTATATCAATGAATGTGTCGATGCAATTTTTTAAAATATTGCTGTCTGCATATCTCATGAAAAAAGGGAATAACAGTTTTGTGAGCAACTGATGAAACCCTCCTTTTCCAGTGCTTTGATAATCCGGATAATCCGGTCTGGTTCATCAC
Organism: Methanomicrobiales archaeon HGW-Methanomicrobiales-1; assembly: GCA_002839675.1. Taxonomy (NCBI): domain Archaea; kingdom Methanobacteriati; phylum Methanobacteriota; class Methanomicrobia; order Methanomicrobiales; species Methanomicrobiales archaeon HGW-Methanomicrobiales-1. The sequence continues at coordinate 803,804 of PGYM01000001.1, forward strand.
TGATCATGGCCACTATTTCGTCAATGGTGATTTCCGGTGTTTTTAGAAGTAATGCAATAATCCTGCCACGGATCTTTCGATCCGATCCTTCAAACGGTGATTGTTTTGCATAATGGGCGCTCTTCCGGTTTGGATTTACCCCATTTTTTTTTGAGCGCAGTCCCGAGGTCCATCAGTGCCCAGTACCAGACCCGGGGATTTTCCCGGTACACTGACTTTTCCGCGAGCGGGAGAATTTCTATATCGCTGATGGCATCCGCATCGGGAAAAAAGTAGTGGATGAAGACCCTGCGGATGTTGGTCTCGATGAATACGACCGGCATGTTAAAGGCAAATGCACAAATTGACGACGCTGTTGCCCTGCCAATACCGGGAAATGTCGCAAGAGTATCGACATCTGCAGGAAGTGTTCCGCTATACTCATCCATCACCCGCTGTGCACATTTCTGCAGGGATAGTGCCCGCCGGTTATACCCCATCCCCTGCCATGCCGCGAGAATATCTGCGAGCGGGGCCTGAGCGAGTGTACGAAAATCGGGAAAGGCCGTAAGAAATTCCGGGTACTTAACGGTAACCCGCTCCACCTGCGTCTGCTGGAGCATGATCTCGGAGACAAAAATCCGGTAGGGATCGGTAGTGTCGCGCCATGCCATGGGACGGCCATGGTCGCGGTAATAATCCAGTACCATTTGCTGGAATAATGAAATGTCCGTTACCGGATCAAATTTTTTTGAAAAGGTCTGTACCTTATTTTCCAGCGTTACCTGGCGCGTACTTTTCCTGTTTTTCATGGGTGGGCCGTATGTTTTTTGACATACGATCTTTTCGGGCATGAATTATAATTATTCAGTTCGTGACAAAACCGGAAGAAATTCTGTTGATCGAATGGATGCTATCCCTTCTGTCTGAACAAGGGAACCGGTCAAAAAACCTAAATCCGCTTGAACATGGCATCGAGATCTGCCCGGCTGAACCGGATAATTGTCGGCCTTCCATGCGGACAGGTGAACGGGTTTTGTGTACGCCGGAGCTGGTTGACAATGCGCTGGCATTGTTCATGGGTACAGACCGTTCCTGCTTTGATCGCCCCGCGGCAGGCAATGATCCGGGTAAGTTTTTCCCGGCTGTTGACCGGACGCACCGGAACCGTGCTGACCAGATCACTGATGATCTCGTCAATAATCGTGGTATCTTCCATCCGGCCAAGTACTACCGGCACGGCCCGGACAAGGTAGGATGTGTTGCCGAACTCTTCGAGCAGGAATCCCTCCTGTGCCAGTCCCGGGAGCAGTTCGCGCAGGATGGCTGCTTCCTTTGGCGTGCGATGGATAATGACCGGCGAAATGAGTTCCTGGGTAACGGGACTTCCCTGTGAACGCGCAATCACCTGTTCATAGAGGATGCGTTCATGGGCTGCATGCTGGTCGATAATCATCAGTTCATCGGTGACCGTGCGGACGAGAATGTAAATCCCGCCAAATTCGCCGATAACTTCCATTGCCGGGAGAGGTGACTGGACTGGCGTGAGTCCGGTCAGGAGCTCGGTCTGGCGAAGGCGTTCGTCGGAATCAATGGTTCCTGCATGCGTGGATTCGCAGACCCCGGATGGTTCCGGGCCGGCCGGAATGTATTGCTGGTCCGGGATATATTGCCGGGCCGGTTTACTGTCCGTAAATTCCGGCAGGGAGACCGGTACCTGTGCGGGAGATTCTGCTACCGGGATCAGGTCATGGCTGAGCAGGGCATCCGATACGGCTTTTTTTATGATCTCGGTGATCTCTTTTTCCCGGGAGATCCTTACTAATTTTTTTGTCGGGTGGACGTTTACATCCACAAGGCCGGTATCAATCTGCAATGAGAGGAATGCCACCGGGAACCGGTCTTTGGCAAGCAAAGTTCCATAACCCGCCCTGACTGCCCCGTTGATGATGGATGAGGAGATGAAGCGCCCGTTGATGGATACCAGCATCCGTGCGGCATCTTTTCGTGAAAGTGCCGGGCGTGAGATATACCCGGCGATCGTCATGATGGGAACGGTCGCCTCTACCGGGATCAGGTGCTTTACTGTGTCAGTACCAAAGAGGCGGGCGATGGTGTCGATTGTACGTGGTGACCGGTCGGTCACCATCTGTTCATGGTTATTGTAAAAAATGCGGAATGAGATCTCCGGGTGGGAGAAGCAGACCCCCTCCATGATCGTGTGGATATGAGCGAGTTCTGTGTTCACGCTTTTCAAAAATTTTTTCCGGGCCGGGGTATTGAAGAACAGATCTTCCACAAGGATGCTGGTACCTTCCGGTGTACCGATACCGGTCGTTTCTGTTACCGTGCCCCCGGAAACTATCATTTTTGTGCCGGCAATGGTACCTGAATTATGGGGTCTGGTGACGAGCGTTACGCGGGAAACTGCGGCAATACTGGCAAGGGCCTCGCCACGAAAACCGAGCGTACGGATGGTGTCGAGATCTTTGATGCCGGCAATCTTGCTGGTCGCGTGCGGTACAAATGCAAGCGCAGCATCCTGCGGTGACATGCCACACCCGTCATCAGTGATCCTGATGCTGCTGATTTTTCCATCCGATGCCAAAAGATCGATGCGGATCGTGCGGGCCCCGGCATCGATCGCATTCTCGACAAGTTCCTTGACTACAGACGCAGGGCGCTCAACAACCTCGCCGGCTGCTATCTTGTTGACTGTTGCCGGGTCAAGGATATGGATAACCGGGATGGAATCTTCGCGGCTCATGGCGTCGTGTTCCGGTCCAGGGTCTTTTTGAGTTCGGCAATCTTTGCAAGCGCCTGCATGGGGGTCATCTCGTCCGGGTTGACCCGGGCAAGTGCCCGGAGCGTGGGGTGTTCAACAGGAATGACCGGTTCTGCTGCATTATCGACAAGGAGGATCTGCGTATAGCGCTGGGGGCGGGTGCCGGCCGGGACGGCCCGGTTCATACTCTCGGAGAGGAGCACTTCTGCCCGCTCGGTTACTTTTTTCGGGATGCCGGCAAGGCGGGCCACATGGATACCATAACTCTTATCCGTGGCACCGGGGATGAGTTTTCGCAAAAATACCACCTCTTCTTTGGTCTCTTTTACCGCGAAATGATAATTTTTCACCCGTTTGAGTTGCTCTTCCATGGCGATCAGTTCGTGGAAGTGCGTGGCAAAAAGGGTCTTTGGGCCGGTGGTAGTTTTGCCGTGCAGGTATTCGAGCACTGCTTTTGCAATCGAGCACCCGTCCACCGTGCTGGTTCCCCGGCCAATCTCGTCAAGAATAACGAGGCTCTTTGTCGTAAAATTATTCAGGATATTTGCCAGTTCGAGCATCTCGACAAAAAAGGTACTCTGCCCGCTTGCGAGATCATCGAAAGCCCCGACCCGCGTGAAGACCCGGTCAAGGATGCCGATGCTGGCATGACGGGCGGGAACAAAACTTCCGGCCTGCGCCATGATGCAGCAGAGGGCGACCGTGCGCATGTAGGTGGATTTACCCGCCATGTTGGCCCCGGTGATGATCATGATCTGGGTCTGGCTGCCCGAAAGTTCGGTATCATTGGGAACAAATCCTCCCGCAACCCCCTGTTCCACGACAGGATGACGCCCGTCCCGGATCATGATCGCATCGCCGTCATTGAGCTGCGGGCGCACATAGTCCCGGGTCTGGGCAACTTCGGCAAGCGCAGCCGCAACGTCGAGCGTTGCGATTCCTGCGGCAATTGACTGGAGGAAATCGACCTGTTTCTGCAGGGTTTCTATAAGTTTGGTATAGAGCTCCCGTTCGAGCGCTAGCACCCGCTCATCGGCATTGGTGATGAGGGTCTCTTTTTCCCGGAGTGCGGGGAGCGTATACCGCTCTCCCGTTGCCGTTGTCTGCTTGCGCTCATAATGCGCCGGGACAAGGTGCAGGTTGGGTTTGGTGATATCGATATAGTAGCCGAAGATCCGGTTATATCCGATCTTTAACGACTTTATCCCCGTCAGTTCGCGTTCCTTTGCCTGCAGTTCAACAATCCAGTCCTTGCCGGAGTGCAGGACTACCGTGATCTCATCGAGTGCCGGGGAATACCCGCGCCGGATCACACCGCCATTGCGGGCAATGGCCGGGGGTTCGTCAACGATCGCTCGCTGGATAAGATCAATGGTCTCCGGAAGATCCCGGATCTGTTCGAATGCTTCCTGCAACAGCCGGGGCTGGTTTTTAGTACCCAGTTCTTCTAATGGCTTCCTGAGTTCCGGCAGCGTGCTGAGCGATTCTGCAAGAGCGAGGAGATCGCGTGGCCCGGCATTGCCGTACGCGATACGGGCTGCAATCCGTTCGATATCTGCCACACGGGAGAGATGAGAGCGCAGGGCAAGCCGTTCTGCGGTATGTCCTGCAAGGTACTCGACTGCATCGAGCCGGTTGTTAATGGCGTCAATGTCGGTGAGCGGCCGGCTCAGGTTCCGGCTCAAGAGCCGGCTTCCCATGGATGTTTTTGTGAGATTTAGGCAGGAGAAGAGGGTTGCGCCTTTCGATCCTCCGCGGATGCTCTCCATCACTTCGAGATTGCGCAGGGTGATGGCATCGAGCATCATGCTCTGGGCCGATGTGCGCCGTGACATGCTGGAGATATGGGGGAGCTGGGAGTACTGGGTTTCCTGGGCATAGGCAAGTGCTGCCCCTGCTGCACCAACTGCTGCCGGTTCATCATCGCATCCGTACCCTGCAAGTGAGGGAACGCGGAAGTGAGATGTGAGAAGGCGGTTGGCCCGTTCCTCGTCAAACTGTGCATCCGGAACCTTGGAGACCAGGACGCCGCGTTCCCGGATACGCTCTTCCAGATCCTGCGTTACGGAAGATGGCAGGATACACTCTGCCGGGTGATACCGGGCAATCTCTGACAGGATATTCTGGTGATGGGCGTCCTGCTCGATAGTGGTGACAAAAAATTCACCGGTTGATATATCGAGCAGCGCTATTCCCCATAGGTTTTTCCTGTTATCCGGGCAGATGGCCATCAGGTACGTAGCCGCGGACGAGGAGAGCATGGATGAATCGATAACCGTGCCGGGCGTAATCACCCGCACGATCTCCCGCTTCACGATCCCTTTTGCGGTTTTGGGATCTTCGACCTGATCGCAGATGGCAACCTTGTAGCCTTTGCCGATCAGTTTTGCGATATAACCGTCAATTGCGTGATAGGGGACACCGGCAAGCGGGATGGGATTGTCGCCAATCTTTGACCGGGACGTGAGCACGATCTCCAGTTCCCGGGAGATGATCTTTGCATCCTCTTCAAAGGTCTCGTAGAAATCGCCGATGCGGAACAGGAGGACGGTATCGGCAAATTTCTCCTTGAGCTCGCGGTACTGCCGCATAACCGGGGTAAGGCGGGGGCCTGCCAGTTCTGTATCGGATTCTGCCTGAGGAGACTCACGGACCATGGGTGCAGAAATGTAGCCTTCCGGATCAATTAATACCGATCTTTTATGCACTCCCTGCTCATGCAGGGTGCCGGTGGAGACAGATGATGATAAGGGGAGACGAGAGCATCAGCGCTATCAGCCCGAAACCAAGCCCAAGGGCAAATCCCATGCCAATGATGCGCATGATTTCCGTAAGAATACTGACTGACAAAGGGTTCTGGCTCCAGAGTACGAGTATACTGGCGATGGCAAGGATGCAGCACCCGATGGCTGCGTTTTTCATATCCTGCATGCTCGGCGCTGCTGACAGGATAAGACTGAGTACCAGGTACAGGTAAAGAAGAAACCATGCATTGAATTGCACTACGAGATTCTGGGTAAATGTTCCCAGAATTGCACCCCCGGTTAATATTACGGTATCCGGTGAATCGAAGGTGAGGGGAAGCGCCGGGAATATACAGCCGAAGTATGTTGAAAAAATCCATGTGCAGAATGCGAGCACAAGGGGGATACCAAAAAGTGGTGCGGTACTTATCACAACATTTCCCATGACCGGAATCGCCGGGGGATTGTAGGTGACGGATCCACCGCCTTTTGAGAAAAGCACCACCTTTTGGATTTTTGCCCCGGTGATCAGGCAACCGAGTACATGGGCGCATTCATGGACAACAACGCCGGGTGCGCGCAGGAAATAGTAAAAAAACCTGACCGGTATACACCGGGCCCAGAGAAAATCCAGTGCCAGCGAGATGAGGATAACCGCAATGCCTGTTGCAATGACGAGGAGATACCCGGCAATATCCATGAAAAATCCTTAAATTATCTTGTACTGTTGGCGGCATTTATCATAACCTGAGTGATTTCGCCCGATTGTACTTCTGAAAGGCTCATAATGTCAGCGCGCCCATGAGGCATTATGCTGCCGGAAGTTCCTTTGGCCGATAACGGACGGGAAGGCGACAAAATTCATAACCGGCTGATGCACGAGAAGAGCCCGTACCTGCTCCAGCATGCGGGAAACCCGGTGGACTGGTACCCGTGGGGCGAGGAAGCTTTTTTGCGGGCTGCCCGCGAGGATAAACCGGTCTTTCTGTCGATTGGGTATGCGACCTGCCACTGGTGTCACGTGATGGCGCATGAATCGTTTGAAGATAGTGATGTGGCTGCCCTGCTCAACCGGGATTTTATTTCCATAAAAGTCGATCGCGAGGAGCGACCGGATATCGATAGCGTTTACATGGAAATCTGCCAGCAGATGGCGGGACAGGGCGGCTGGCCGCTGACGATCGTTATGACCCCGGAGAAAAAGCCGTTTTTTGCTGCCACGTACATTCCCAAAGAGACCCGGTTTTCCATGATGGGCCTGCTCACCCTCCTTCCCCGGATTACCCAAATGTGGCGGGAACAGCGATCGGATCTCATCCGGTCCGGTGACCGGGTAATTGCTGCCATTTCTGGCCCGGCGAGATCTCCTTACGGAACAAAACCGGATAGCGAGCTCCTTGATGAAGGCTATAACGCTCTGCTCCTCCACTTCGATCCCGTGTACGGGGGATTTGGTAATGCCCCGAAATTTCCCACACCTCATACCCTTCTCTTCCTGCTCAGGTACGCCGTGAGAAAAGCAGATTCCCGGGCACTCTCAATGGTGGAAAAAACCTTTCATGCGATACGGAATGGTGGCATCTACGATCACCTGGGAGGGGGTATCCACCGGTACTCGACCGATGCAAAATGGCATGTGCCTCACTTTGAGAAGATGCTCTACGACCAGGCCCTGCTGGTGATGGCAGGTACTGAAGCGTACCAGGCAACAAAGAACCCGGAGTACCAGAAGATCGTTGAGGATATAATCAGTTATATCATGCGGCAACTCTATTCACCCGAGGGGGCTTTTTTCTCGGCTGAAGATGCTGACAGCCCGGGGGGAGAGGGCGCATTTTATGTCTGGACCCTGCAAGAGTTCGAACAGGTGCTGGGAACCGATGATGCCGCGCTTGCAGCGCTGGTATATGGGGTGACCCTGCAGGGCAATTTCCAGGATCCTGAGCGGGGTGCCGGGTATAACATTCTGTCCCGTCATCAGCCACTCACCGCTATTGCCGCATCCCTGGAAATTGCTGAGCCGGAGCTGGTTCTACGCATAGAATCGATTCGCACCCGGCTTTTTGCAGCAAGGGAGCAGCGGCCCCGTCCTTTGCTCGATGACAAGGTGCTCGCTGACTGGAACGGGTTGTGCATTGCAGCACTTGCACAGGCCGGGCGGGTTTTTAATAATCCGGCCTATGAAGAAGTTGCAAAAAAAGCCATGCAGTTTGTCCTGACACGGATGCGCAGCAGCGACGGGGGTCTCCTGCACCGGTACCGCAACGGGGATGCAGCAATTCCGGGATTTGCTGATGATTATGCCTTCATCATCCATGCGCTCATCGAACTCTATGAATCCAGCTTCGATGAACAATTCCTTATCACCGCTTTGGAACTGAATAGCTATTTTTCCGGGCATTTCTGGGATGGAAAAAATGATGGTTTTTTCACCGTATCGGATACTGCCGAAGCACTGATCCTTCGCAAGAAGGAGATTTATGATGGTGCCATTCCTTCCGGGAACTCTGTTGCATTTATGAACCTGGTGCGATTATCCCGGTTGACCGGTGATGCTTTGTTAGAAGAGAGAGCATCTGCCCTTTCGCGCAGCTTTTCCGGAACCCTGAGCCAGTCCCCGTCATCGTACTCATGGTTCCTCTGCGGGCTCGATCAGGTTCTCCTGTCCCAGGATGTAGTGATTGTTGGCGATCGTAATGCCGAGGACACGAAGGCGTTGATTCTCGCACTGCGATCGGATTACCTGCCCTCGGTAACCATCATGCAGATTTCATACGGCCCGCAGGCATCGGCAATCGCAGATATCGCCTCCTTTACCCGGGACCTTGTCATGATCGAGGGAAAGGCAACTGCCTATATCTGTTCCGGTCATGCCTGTTCGTTACCGGTCACGGATCCCGAAATATTCCTTTCAACATTGGATTTATCAAAAAAGGATAAAAAAATTAAAGATTTTTCAGCGCTACGAGATCCTTGACCCCGACCAGTTTCCAGACAAGCGAGCGTTCTTCTTTACCGATTGCAGCCGGGGGGTCCAGCGGTGAATGACCCAGTGCTGCAAGGATATTGCACGACAGGTTACGTTCGACAATAAGGTCCACGAACTTTTCCCGGATGATCTTCTTCTCGATCGAATCGTGGACTTCTTCTAAATATCCCTGCAGGGTCACAAACGTGTAGGATGAGAGATCTTTTGTGTATTTTTCGATCTCTACCGATACATAGGGGCTTTTGCGGAAATAATCGATCTTTTTCCCGTACTTTGTCGAGAGGAAATAGAGAAACGAACCGTCAAAAACGTATAAAAACGGTGCTATATACGGGTATTTTTCCCCCTGGAATGCGATACGGCAGATGTATCCTTTCTCGATCAGGTGGTCGTATTCCTGTTTTTCCATCCTTGGGATCTTGATTATTTCCATATATTCACAACAATCTGCATTTCCTTACCAAAGGAGATAAACCTTGTTAATTTTTGCCCGGATAAAAAAAAAAGATCCCGGTAATTATTTTTCAATAGCGAATCCTGCACGTTTCCACGCGGTCATTCCTCCCAGCACATTGGTCAGGTTTGTATAGTTATGGAAGGCGAGGATGCTTCCTGCAAGACTTCCCTTGTAACCTGCATCGCAGATGACGATAACCGGTACATCTTTTGGGACCTCATCGAAATGATCGGGAAGTTCTCCGATATACCGGTGGTGCGCATGCCGGATATGACCCACGGAATTCCAGTTTTTGCTATCCCTTACGTCAAGAATATACGGGGATTCGTTCTCGAGACGTGCCCTGAGCTGCTGCACGGAGCAGGTGGGAAGAACAGCGATCTCCTGGGCAGATTTTGTCCACAGGGGAAAACCACCGGTAAGATATCCTGCAATATTGTCGTAACCCAGCCGGATGAAATGACGCTGCACGGCATCAAGCGAGAGATTAAAATCATCGATAATAACGATCGGCTGCTCGTAATTGAGGATCCATCCCATAAACGCGGGGAGCCCCTCGCGCCAGATAGAGATACTTCCCGGGATATACCCTGCGCCAAAGCTCGTGGGTGAACGGATATCCAGTACCTGGCATCCCGATTTCCTGAGGGTATTTATTTCACTGACCGAAAGGGGCCTGAGATCAGGAATTCTCTGCAGGAGCGGGGCACCTTCCTTGTTGTACTGCTCCATTTTCCTGAAATAGGGGGGAACATAGGGAGATTCTTTGATCTTTGCAGAGACAAACGCCTGTTGGTCCATCAGGAGCCAGCAGTTTGTTATTTTTTCGTATCCGGCTGTGGTAAACGGGTGATCGGCAATATCCCCCCCACACACTGAGCCGGCACCGTGGGCTGGACATATGATGGTGCCATCCCCGAGCGGGAGGATTTTTGTCGTGATGCTCTGGTAAATTTTTGCTGCCATCTCTGCATTGCGATTCGTGCCATAGAAATCTGTCCGGGCAATATCGCCGGAAAAAAGAGTGTCGCCGCAGAAAACCATGTAGGGTTGTGGTGAAACTTCCTTATCGGTGAGGACAAGAGAGATGCTCTCTTCCGTATGTCCCGGGGTTTCTATTACCCTGAGTTCAAGCGAACCAAACCGGAAAACATCGCCTTCCCGAACGGGTCTGCCATACGAAAAAGCCATGGCTGCACCGTGGTATATCGCAGCACCGCAGCGGGAAGCAAGTTCCTGCGATCCGATGACATAATCTTCATTCCGGTGCGTTTCGAAAATATGGGTGATCACCAGATCATTTTTCCGGGCAATTTCAAGATAAATCTCACAGTCCCTGCGCGGGTCAATTACCGCAGCCTGCCCGCCTGAACCGATAAGATAGGAAATATGAGAAATTCCTTCAGAAATAATCCGCTCAAACAACATTGTCTTTTCACCAGTACTCTGGAACTATATTTCCGGTTGGTAAAAATGTTCTGAAGAGTGGAGGACTCGTATCAGGACCTGCACGCCTATCTTGTATAGGGATATTTCAGGAGCAACGGTTCTGTATTCCCGCTCGCCAGACGGGATTGTATGATCTGGCAGATCTCGCGTAAACTGATGGGTACATACCCAATCACTTCTGCACTCACATTGATTCGCCGCTCTAAAAAATTGATGAAAGGATAATGATGAAGATCATTGTTATGGTGGTGACCATGAATCACCCAGCCCTTGAAATCTGCCGGGGCATTTGCGGGATCATGGATCAACAGAAATGAAAATCCCTGGTAATCGAGTTCCGAGCACGGAATTGCATCCAGATCCGTTCCATCATGATTCCCGGCAATAAAGGTGATATTGCCCTGCAGTTGTTCACGATAATAATCAGCCACCTGTGCATGGGCCCCATAGCGGAAATCACCCAGGAAATATGCTCTCCCCGTTTCAGAAATTACAGAATTCCAGTTGGCGATAAGCACGCGGTCCATCTCACCGGGATCGGAAAACAGGAATGGCCGGGAGCAATAACGGATAATATTGGCATGACCCAGATGAAGATCTGAAATCACAAACAGGTCATCAGAAGTTTCCGGTTTTCTGTCAGTACGTTCAAATTCCTCTGTGCAGCGATAGTGACAGAGCGTTTTTTGCCATGACTGGGAAGAATGGCTGCCCTCTCCAAAGACCCAGCATTTCAATAAAAGATCGTATTCGGCCTCGATCTTTTCTCCGTGCATAACGGTAATCCTGAGCCCGGTTTCATCCAGCGTAACCGGCCAGATAATTATCCTGTGTTTCAGGTGCAGGGTTTGTTTCAGCCTTGCCAGAAAACCCGAGAGTTTTCGAAAGTGTGATCGATCGATGTGGGGAAGAACATCTGCTGATTTTCTAATAACAGAAAAAATATCTGCGGCCTTTTTTAGTTCGAGCCGGTTTGCCACAGTCACGTGGAACCATTTCTTGTCAGGATATGCATCCCAGCCATTATGGCTCTGGGTAAGGGGAGTAAGGGCATTTGCGAGCAATGCAGTAAGCTCCCGTAAGGATTCTGAGGATTTTACCGGAAAGGCAATGACACTGCCATGCATGCCCTCACGTTTTTCCCATCCGTCAATCATGAAAGGGATAGGATCAAATCCCGATGCAATTTTCCCGATGGTATCAAGGAGTTGTTCCTGACTGATACCGTCATTGAGAGTTAATGGCCCGAACAGGGTTACGTGAGGATGCCGTTCGATAAATGGCCCCAGGTGGAATTTCCTACCGATAGCAAAAACTGTCTCTTTTACCCGCCATTTGGTCTTTCCAAGACGGATCTCAATGAGATAGGTATCTTCCATGGTCAGGGTTCCGGTCAATATCCTTTTTGATGACGCATTTTTATGTTAACTCTCTGATCAGAAAAATGCCCTGATCAATAATCCTTTGGTTATGGCAATACCATTATGGTAGCAATGATAATGCCGGAAATGCAGAAGGGCAGGGAAATAACAACACTCCTCTTCGACATGGATAATACTCTTTTTGATCTGGTCGACGCACAGATCGCGTCCTGCCATGCGGTCGCAGAGTTCTTAGGAACTGGAGACGGTGACGCACTGTTTGAGTATTTCCTGCGCCCTGTACGGGGATTTGAAGCACATGAAAATATTCTCGATTACATGACGGACAACTCGCTCTCTCCGGATAAAATGTATTCAACTGCATGCCGGATTTACGAGACGGAAAAACTCCTTTCCATTACGCCTTACTCCGGAGTAAAAGAAACGCTTGAACTGCTCCGGCAATCCGGGTACCCGATGGGAATTATCACGGACGCCCATTCGAAGGATGCGACCCTCCGTCTTGAAAAAGTCGGGCTTCTCCCGTTTTTCTGTGGCATGGTAACGTCCGATATGGTTGGGGTAAAGAAACCCGCACCTGACCCTTTCCTCTTTGCCCTTGAGATGATGCGGGCAAAAACCCATGAGGTGCTTTTAGTGGGAGACAGCCTGCGGCGGGATATCGAGCCCTGCAGGCTGCTGGGCATTCGTTCGGTCTATGCCCGTTATGGTGACCGGTTCTCTGATGCCAAAAGCGCATCTGAAGCAGATTTTACCATCGATGCAATGGATGAGTTGCCCGGAATTATTGCCGGTCTTGCTTCAAAATGATTTTTTTGTGGTTGAAGGCTGCCCGGTCAAAAAATCTGAAAGGGCGCGGCAGGATATTTCGCTGACAAAAACCTTTGATTTGATGTAATTTGGATTATAATGTCCAAAACTTAAAAAGGGAAACGGATAATATTTTTAAAATATGTTTGTTCCGACAAAGATCTTTTTCACTAAGGGAGTAGGCGTTCATAAAGATCATCTCGCTTCCTTTGAGCTTGCTCTGAGAAAGGCCGGGATAGAGAAATGTAATCTTGTGTATGTTTCAAGTATATTCCCTCCCAATTGCAAACAGGTATCCAGGAAAGAGGGGTTAAATCAACTGCTTCCCGGGGGTATCACGTACTGTGTTATGGCCCGGAACGATACCAACGAGCCCAACCGCCTGGTCTCTTCAGCAATAGGTCTTGCCCTGCCCAAAGATTCCGAGGAATACGGGTATCTTTCCGAACATCATGCTTATGGGGAAACCCAGGAAAAGACCGGAGAATATGCCGAAGATCTTGCTGCAACGATGCTGGCTACCACCCTCGGTATTGAATTCGATGTGAATCTTGCCTGGCAGGAACGCGAGCAGATATACAAAGCAAGTGGCAAGATTATCAAAACAAAAAACACCTGTCAGTCCGCTGAAGGGGACAAAAACGGCCTCTGGACGACAACAATTGCCGTAGCCGTTTTCCTTTAAAACTTTTTTTTAAATATTTTTTTTAAATGGTTGAATGCTCTTTTGCGAGTGCCCGTATTTTCTCTGCCAGTTCCAGCACGGCAACGCGGGCAGGGCTCCCAACAGGGATTTGTGAGACCGGTGTTGCAGCAAGATCCGCTGCCTCCACGTTCGGATCATCCGGGAGTAATGCAATAGGAGTTTCCGTACCGATATCGACCGGTGCCGTGCCGGTTTTGTACTTATTGAAAACAATATGGATCTTTTCAGGTTCCAACCCGAGCTGGGTGGCAATCTCCCGTATCCGTGAGATTGTTCTCAGTCCACGGGCACCGGGGTCACTTACAATAAGAAGCATATCGGGTTTTCCTATGGTCCCCCTGCTGATATGCTCCATGCCCGCTTCCGTGTCAATAACAATAAAACGATACTCCCGCTCAAGCTCGGTCATGCATTCTGACAGGAGATCGTTTGCAAAACAGTAACACCCGCTGCCTTCCGGTCTCCCCATGGCAACCAGATCGAATCCTTCGGCTTCAACAAGTGCCTGCCGGAACCGGAACCGGACATAACCGTGCCGGTTCATACCCGGAGGGATCTTCCGGGTAAATGCCTCCTCGCGCATACTGCCAAGGGTCTCATGGATGGTCACGCCAAGCGCTTCATGGAGATTTGCATTCGGATCCGCATCTACGGCAAGCACCGGTTTATCCCCGAGTTCGATGAATGAACGCACGAGCAGGGAACTAAGAGTAGTCTTACCGGTTCCGCCTTTACCGGAAACAACTATCGTGAATGGGTGGTGGAGCATAAAAAAACCTGTCTTTAAGTTCAACTGTTTATGGTGTGAACTCGCTTTGAAATTTCCGCGGCAGCCTGCATGATGGAACCGGCAGAGGCGCGATCGGCAAAACGAATGCCGCAACTCGGCGTGATGAGGGATTGCGCATCGAAGAGATCTTCGGGCATGCGAGCGCAGAGCTGCGTGCGGATATCGAGATATTTCTGGTACAAAGAACCGTTAGTCTCGGTGACAAAGATCCGAAAATCCGCAGGAACAATGCCCCATGCCACAACCCCGCCCCGTTCCATATAGCCGGTGATGGTATCAGCGTACAGCAGGAATTCCTTTGCCGTTGTATAGGCATCGATGGAGACAACCGAAGGATTGAGTCCCAGGACAAATTCCCAATCCGTATTCGAGCAGCAGTGGATGCCGAGGCCTCCTTCTACCAGCGATGCGATATCTTCCCAGCCGGCTTTCACCGTCTCCTTGTCAACAGGCACGACCGAAGACCCAAGGGACGCAAGATAGGGTTCATTGAGAACGATTAAGGTCTCTTTCACTCCGGTCTGCTTTTGCATCTCGACTTCACACCAGCGGGCTTTTAAGGCCAGCATCTTTGCCAGCACATCGGCGAGCTGGCTGTCGTAATAGATCGGGCGCTTGTCTGCGTCTACGACCTGCATGCCAAACGTGACCGGACCGGTTACCTGGAATTTCAATATACCGGTATTGGCGAGATCGCGCGTCATCATCTCGGAAAATGCTGAGGCATAGTCCTTGTGCAGGGCATAAGGAGTGAAATTCTGTTCAACATAATCCATGTATACCTGTTCCATTGCTGCGGTCTGGTCGGTGGTGCTGTCAAAGAGGAGACGGTCATCGCGAATAATCCTCCCGGGCAACTGTTCGGAGTCGTTAAAGACGATACTCTCCAGTTGTCCCCGGTCGGGTAATGTGGGGATGTAGGGAAAGGAGGGAAAGATTTCCAAAACATCGTTGCATGCTTCGCGGGGATCCTTGTGGGGGAGGGCACCGACACCGGTTGCCTGTGAATGGGGGGAAGTGATCATCTTTGCCATTTTTCACTCCTTTGCAATCCGGCAGGTATCCAGCAGTTTCTGGACCATGGGAAAGAGCGTCAGGTCCGTATGGGGCAGGAATGTGCTGGAGGTGTACTCATCCATGAATGACGACTCGGCATTCAGCTCGATATAGGCAATCCGGCAGGCAATCTCATCAAGGGTCTTTCTCTTTCTCCGGTTGATGAGTGCAATATTGGCCCCGGTTACTGCACCGTTGCCGATATTGATAATCCGGTCGATGCCTATCTCCGGTATCAGGCCAATGATGGTGGCATTCTTCTTGTTGATGTAATTGCCAAATGCCCCGGCAAAATAGATGGTGGTAATTTCCCGGTGGGTAATGCCGGCCTGTTTCATCAGGGTCAGGCAGGCCGCATGCACCGATGCCTTGCTCATGATCAGGTTTTTGATATCATTTTCTGTTATGACAATATCTTTTCCCAGATCGGTTTCAGCTGCCCAGGCAACAACAAATTCGGGGAAGTGACCGTTAGTCCGTATCCGTGGGTTGGCTATACCGGTGTTGATCCTGCCGGTGCGGTCGATGACACAGGTGCAGAGAAGTTCTGCGAGGAGGTCGATAAGGCCGGATCCGCAGATGCCCCGGGGTTTGATGCCATTGATCGTGGAATAGACCGGGTTGAGCGTGCCCGGATCGAGCGTCAGTTTCTCGATAGCCCCCGGGTTTGCCCGCATGCCAAATAGTACCTCGCCACCTTCAAGAGCGGGGCCGGCTGCGCCCGCACACGAGAACATCCACTCGTTATTGCCAAGCACGATTTCAAAATTGGTACCAATATCGATCAGGAGGGAGATCTCTTCTCTCTCACCCATGCCGCAGGTGAGAATATCGGCTATGATATCGCCACCGATAAAGTCGCTTACCGCGGGGAAAACAAAGAGCCCGCCGTTTTTATTGCAGGCAATGCCGATCCTGCCCGTAGCCACCGAAAGTGCCCTGCGGACTACCGGGACATAGGGTTCTGCGATCATGTATGCCGGATCGATGCCAAGCAGCATATGAGTCATTACGGTATTTCCTGCCACAACCACTTCGTAGATATCCTCCCGGTCGACTCCTGCGGTATTGGATGCCGAAGTGATCGCAGTGTTGATACTCTCGGTCGCCAGTGCCTGGAGTTTGTTAAGCCCGTTCTTACGGGCAAAATTTACGCGGGCTAAAATATCCTCGCCGCAACTGATCTGGCGGTTATAATTCGATGCAATCCCGGCAATTTTGCCGGATACAAGATCCCAGAGGTACACGACAATTGTTGTAGAACCAAGGTCAACTGCTGCACCATAGAGTCTTTTGGAGGTATCATTTTCCTGCAGGTCCACAAGACGGTATCCTCCCGGTACAAGAGAGACTGTGCCGGTTGATTTCCATTCGGCATGGCGCAGGATTGCCGGGATTTCCCTGAGCACTTCCAATGGCACATACATCTTTTCAGCGGCCGGACCCCCGCTTTTCTGGATGCCCCAGAGCAGACGGGAAAGGTCCGGTGAAGGATCGGAGAGTGTGGGGGGCTGGAGTTCCACGTAATATTTCCTGACAGACGGGTGAAATTCAATGGCAGTATCCTGGCCTTCGATGAGGATCTTCTGTTCCTGTATCAACGTGCTCTCGGGAATAAACACCTGCAGATCACTATCGATCGTTGTCTCGCAGGCAAGGCAGGCACCCCGTTTGAGTTCATCTTCGGTAATAAACCGCCCGTATTTTTGCGCATCAAAGCTAGTCTTTCCCGATTGGACATACACTACACATTTCCCGCATTTCCCCTGGCCCCCGCAGACAACGTTGATGTTCAGCCCGGCCCGCTGGGCCGCATCGAGGATAGTGCTGCCCCGTGCGATCTCGATCTTGCGATACCCGGGGAGGAACGTGACGGTCCGCATTTATTGCTTCCACTCCTCGTGCAGGTACTCCCCTATTTCGGCAGCGTCCCGTGGACCGACTAACACTTTCCACCCGGTTGCCTCTTCAATCCTTCCCGAAAGTGGGGATGCGTAGCCCGGTATGATAAGTTTCCGGTGAGATACCTCGTCTTCGACTGCGAATTTCTTTATCGAATCCCGTACCAGTATCTCGCTCAGTTTTCCTGCGGCAACGGCTGTCAGTACCGAGAGCCCCTCCGTGTCGACAATCAGCATGAAGCAGGGCATACGGGTGGATTCGAGATAGCCCTGCAGGGTAAAGAACGTGAGGGAAAAGTTCACAGTCATCAGGACGGGTGCATCTTTTCCCGGGTTACCCACGCGGTACAGGCCCGGGTTCATCTGGATGGGTTTCTGGGGATCGGTGTAAATATTCTGGCGCAGGGTCAGGACGGCTTTTGTCGTTGCCGGGGGAAGGGGAGTGGAAACGATCACGGCAGCATATTTTGCTATGCCTAAGGTAATTGCCGCATCCTGTTGATCCATGACAGAAGCATCGAGAAATACCGGGTACCCGAGATCGGGGGCTTCCCGGGTGATAGCAAGCTGGCGTACCGTGGTAGAACGGACAATAAATGCCTGCAATGATTCCGGAGAAAGATCCAAAATGAGGTCCTGCACGCCATCAGCCGTGCAGTCTTTTGCCAGTAACACGAGTTCTTCGATTGTTTTACCCCGGATTGCCAGCGGGCACCCGTGCTGTTTTGCCAGGGTACAGAGTTCCTTGCGGTTCTCCTGCGTTGCCGCATGGATCAGGGGGCGGTAGGTACCACAATGGGCCAGGGCTGCTGAAAGGGCTGTTGTGTCCGTTGCCATCAGTATGAGTGGCAGGTCGGCAGTTTTTTCAACGGTCTCGACAGCCCGGGCAAACTGTTCGGGAGAGCCGCTGGCATTTTCTATCGCAATCCCGTTAAACCGGAGATCCGCTCCCACCCGGGTAAATGACTCGTCCCGGACACGCGCTGTTACTGCTGAAATCTCATCAGGACTCAGCGTGTCGCTAATCTTAAACAATATACCCGGGGGGTGATAGAACGTCTTTTCGTGACGGTAGAGTACAAACTCTTCACCAACAGCAAAGGACCGTTCCCCGATTCCGAGCTTCACAAGCCTGATTGGCGGGCGTGTCGTTGCACCCAGCACAGCTTTGGCAGCATCATCCAGGTAGGGACAGAGGTCCACATCCGCTTTGCCCCCGGCAAGTTTCATGGCAAATGTAAGGCAGGTGGGGTCACCGCATTCCTTGCAGTTTTTCTTGGGCAGGAGTTTGTAGATGTCGAGTGCCTTGAGCGCCATGTTATGTTTCCCCCCCGGTAGTTTTTCCGGTATTCAGGCTGGAAAAAGCTTTCCTGAGCAGGGGAATAGTCCGTGGATGCCGCACACAGATAATCTCTGCACCCGCTGCCGCAGCGGCAAGACCGGTAGTGAATTCCCACTGGACCGCAATATCGTCCTGGATCGCCGGGTCTGCCTCACGCACTTCCTTTGCGGTCAGTGTGTCAATCGCAGAACAGATGAGTGGCATGGCAAGATCGGCATCGCCTTTCAACGCAGCAAACCGGATCCGCTCCATGGCAGAATAGGAATATTCAAAGCCATACCCCAGCGAGCCGGTGTAGGGATCGATGATGATATGGTCCCGGGTTACGCCAATCTCCTTTAACAGGATGTTGAGCTGTTTTGCCAGGTTGACATCTATCGGGGACTGGGCTATTACCGAATGACCGTAAGCCATGGCTGCAGCAGCGATACTGCGGTACCTGCCTGCCTCAGCCGTTCCTAAAAGCAGGTGTTCACCCTGGCCGGTCTCCCCGCATTTTAAGAACACCTCGCTGTCAATTTTCGGTTCATTGCTTCCCTCTATGATGAGAGGCAGGCTTGTTGCAGAGAGCACGGTCTCTACGTTCTTTCCCACCGATGCCATATCGGAAAAATCCCGTTGCCGGGTGCTGGTCAGGAACAGGCGGACAATATCTGCCTTGTAGACCGTATCTGCTGCATGTGCCCAACTCCCGCAATCATTTACGAGATCCCCGCAAAAGGCCTGGACAATCGGGGACCAGTACTGCGGGTTATCGCAAATCTCATAGGCTATGAGTGGAGCGGGTGAGTCCGGGATTGTCTCAAGGAACGGGAGTGTTTTTCCTCCCCCAATCCGGTAGGAAATGCGGCGGGTTCCCCCTTCTGCTTTTGTTGCACCGAGAGTCACTTCGGTTACGGATCCACTCCAGTCAAATTTCAGGTCAAATCCCATGATGGCATCACACCAGCGGTTTCATGGTCAGGGCCGGGTGTTTTATTTTCTCAAGATATACCATGAGATCTTCGATTGTGGCTGCCGTTGTCTCATCTGCGATCTTTTCAAACAGGTCAGGTTTGCCCCGTTCAGCCAGTATTTTTATCAGCCGGGGTTTGAGTTCTTCTTTGAGTTGTGCGGGTATCCAGACGAGCCGTTCGATACCCCCCTCTCCCTGTAAGAACCGGTCTGAAAGAATGTAGCCTTTGGATATTCCCGCAAACCCGGGGGTCTGTGCACCGCCGCCGATGGTACCGGCAAGGGTAGAAAATGACATTCCCGAAGGAGTCAGCCCTTTGAATTCACGGTTCACCACCATGATCCCGTTCACTTCCGGCAGCATCAGGGCAATGCATTCAAAACACCCGCAGCAGGTCATCGGGTATTCCATCACACTGTAGAGTGAGCACCGGTCCACTTCCCCGTGACTGGCTTTCTTGACAAAGCGGTTGACGCCTTCGAATTCACCATTCTGGGCATTGAGTTCCTGGCCTTTCTCTATCGGCTGGTTCGCTCCGGATGGCGATATTTCATACGCGATCTTGCCATCCAGCCAGCTGATGGCCCCGCACAGGGCGGGCCGTTCGGGAGTGATCACGCAGACGTGGTTCGGTGCAAAGGTCTGGCAGAGCGTGCAGGAATAATAGGTGTTTACATCACTGTCACGCATGCCCTTGATACGGGCGTCGCGTTCATCATAGACCTGGTCTGCCTCCTTCTTTGCCGCCAGGACTTTTTCCTTATCCGTGATCAGCGTGACCGAGACGGCATCCAGTAACTGGGGAAAATCCATACGGAACTTGCTGGCCAGCAGTTTGCCGATATGCTCGATCTTCACGCCTTTTGCAACAACTTCTTTCGATAACCGGACCCAGATGAGATCCCGCTGGGCAACGTGCCATGATCCTTCGCCATAATTGACAAAATTATGAATCCTTCGTTCGAGCACCGGCTCGTAATCTTTTTTCATGGTTTTACCGGCAACATCAATAATAATTGCGAGCGGATTTGCGGATCCTTCTGCCATGGAATCGATCTCTGGGCCGATGACGGTTACCTGTCCGTCTTTGACCTCTCCGGTATTTTTCATCCGGAGCAGTTCGAATGCAGGTGACCTGCCGCCACCAAACTCCACGTACATCTCTTCTTTGCGGATGCTTTTTCCTTCAAAGGCAGGGGAGCATCCCATCGGGATCGGGATTGCGGTCACGGTGACACGAATGCCTTTTGATTCCATGCCGATCCGGACAACATCATCAGCAGTAGCCGGGATCCATGCGCCGCCGGAATAATCATCGAGTGACAGGATGGGAAATCCGAGCACCCGCATACCATCGACAAGGGCGATCTCTTCATCGGAAAGCCCCGGAAAGACGATCACAATTGCCTTTGCCCGCTCCGCTGCATAGGTCAGCAGCCGGTGCATGTCGCCCGGGGTGACTCCCCCAAACATCATCGCTACGCGGGCAATGATATCGACAAAGTGCACCCCATGAAGCGTGCTGGATCCAAGGGGGATTAGGCGATAATCGAGACCCAGTTTTACACCGGCAGACGATAATGAAGGCACGACCGGGCCGGCAAGAAACGTGAGCATATATTTTTCCTGGAGTTCGCGGCAGATCGCAGCAGCAGCACCGGCACTCCGGGGGTTTCCGACAATGAGGGCAAGGCCGAGAATACTGCCGTCAACAAGGGAGTACCCGAGTTTCCGGATAATTGTATCGCCAATAAAACCGGTATAGGGCGAGGCCTCTTTTCCCTCCTGTGCGGTCTTTTTTGCAAGAATTATTTCTGAGGCAACCAGTGAATTCTCCTTTGTCCGGGAAAAAACATCCAGCAGGGTATCGCGGTCATGCACCGGTATGCCGGTCAGGGCATAAGATATGGGAAGATGATAAGCGGTATCGTCATAGGAAAATGTTCCTTCAATTGTCGTTATCGCGGTTTTTAAATGGAGTTGTCCATTTTTTATTGCCAACTCAACGTCGGTCATGGTAAAAGTCCCTCGGATACAACGTATTCTTTGTAATATTGATATACTTTCGTTATAAGGTAACAGGAAAAAAAATACCTGCTTTACGGCTCTGCAGCCGGTAATAACAAAAATATATATCCCTTTTAAATGCTATTCTCTTTAATGAGAGGCCAGAAAATGAGCATTGTGCGAATTAACAAGGTTTTTTCCATTCTTGTGCTGCTGATTGCAGCAATCTGTATGTTCCAGCCGGTGATGGGTGCCGATGGAACCGTAAGCATAGCGTACCGGGGTTCCGGTGGCAGCTACATTGGCGATACGGTGATTTTAGATGGTCAGAATACTGCCGGTAATATTACCTTTCTCCGGATCACCGGCCCCGGTCTTCCCTCCGAGGGTGTCCCCATATATGATCTCAATGGGAAACCCGGATCGGGAAATTCCGTTGAAGTAAATCCTGATGGTACCTGGAAGATTGCATGGTATACATCGAACATTAAAGCCGTTGAAAAGATGCAGACCGCACGCTACTATGTTACTGCTGCTGACCTCACTCACCCTGAAATATCTTCAACAACTTCATTAGTCATGAAAAAAGCTGAATTTTATGCGAAAACCACGCCGAATCCAGCAACAACGGATGACTATGTATCGATAACCGGTTCATCCGAACGCGGAGTGTCTTATGTCCAGATTGATGTGACCGACAGTTCCGGTAAAATTTATCATACCTACACATCGCCAGTTAGTGGTTCCGGATATTTCAATTATGGTTTCCATGTTGACATGCAACCCGGCCAGTATTTTGTCCGGGTGAGCAATCCGGCGATAAAAATCCCTCTCCAGATGGATCTTACCATCGCCTCGCCACAAGCATTGATTTCAGCGAACACGACCCCGGGAATTATTCCCGTCAGTGTAGCAACGCCAGCTATGAACCCGGTTGCGCTTCCCCAGAATCTACCCGGTACAGGGACACTCACCCTTGCATCAACGCCAACAGGAGCTTCAGTATTCCTCGATTCGGTAATGATGGGAACTACACCGATGGATTTGAACAACCTGCCTTCCGGCAGCCACCTTATCGAGTTAAAAACACCCGGATACCAGCCCTATTCTCTTCAGGTTACTCTCACCGATGGTGCCCGGGTTACCCTGTCGCCGATTCTCCAGAAAACTCCCTCAGCAATCCCGCTTTCACCCGTGACAGTACTTATCGGGCTTATCATTACCGGTGCAATCGCCCTGATATGGCGAAGAATGTAAAAACTAATAATCTTTTTTTTAAAGATATTTTTACCATAACCTATATCGATTTTAACAGTAACTTGTACTGGCATAACCGGTGATTTCCGTGAAGAAATTTTCTTTTATTGCTCACATGCCCGACACTCCTGGATCCCTGCACCGTGCAGCCGAGATCATCAAGCAATATGACGGGAATATCAATCGTATACAGTTTGACCGGCGCATAGATTCCGGGACCGTTTTTTACGAAGTTACCGCCCCGGCCGAATCCTATACCCAGATTACCCGGAATCTCGAAGAGATCGGGTATCTCCAGAGCACCATAAAACCCCAGAGTTTCTTAAAGTTCTGCGTATACCTGACCCACCGCCCGGGAGCCCTGTATGAATTCCTGGGCCTGACCACGGCAGTTGGCGCAAATATCTCGTTTCTGGATTTCGATGACAAAAGCCGGCACCCGGATCGCCTTATGGTGAGCCTGAACCTGGAACAGGGTGCAGTAGTCGAACAGTTGCTCAACCAGTTAAAATCCCTGTACCGGCTGGATATTATCGAGTACGATACCACGGGAAAACAACTGGATGATACCATCTTTTACGTCCGGTACGCCCAGGCAATCCGTGAGCTTATCGGGGAATCGGAAGATACATTCCTGCTCTCGTTCCTTGCCGATACCAACCATATGGCCCAGGAACTGATGGACCGGGGGTGCGATCCCAAAAAAGTTTTTGAGAGCGTGCTTGCATCCGGCCAGACAATGAAAGCGACCACGGGAGAGCATTTTTACGCGGATATCCAGCAATTTCAGATCGATGCCCGCACGACCTTGTTCTGCTTCCAGGTGCCCTGCGGGGGGAATATCTTCCTGATACAATCCGGAGAAGAACTGCTGATGATCGATACCGGGTACGGGATCTACCATAATGACGTCTTGACGATGTTCTCCCGGTATGGTATCAAGGATGCAAAAAAGATCGGCCGGATTGTTATTACCCACGCCGATGCAGATCACTGCGGTGCTGCCGGGTTCTTTACTGCACCGGCGCTGATGCACAGCAGTACGCTCGAGATCATCCGGACAAATAACCGGGCCTATGGCTCCCGCAGCGATCACGCTTCCCTTGATGAATTCTATACCAAGATGATCAACCTGTTCTCGAAATTCAACACCCCGGAAAAGACAGAATGCATTTCCGCCCCGCAAGGTGCAACCCGCGGTATATTTCCTGTCATCGGTGCAGTCAAGATTGGCGATATTGAACTGGAGATACTCGATGGTCTCAGCGGGCATACCGCCGGACAGGTGTTCCTGTACTCCCGTGAATATGGCCTGCTGTTTCCTGCCGACAGCGTGATAAATTTTGCAAGCCTTTCAAAAGAACGGGCAGACTACAGTTCCCTTGCGGCATTTCTCGTGACCTCGGTCAATGTTGACAGTGACAGTGCAAAAAAGGAACGAAAAGGACTTTCTGACCTGGCACAGGTAACGGATGACTATCTTGCCGCTTCCGGAAAAAGGTGCCTGATCTGCGGGGGGCACGGTGCCGTATCCGTACTGGAAAACGGCAAACTTACGGTGACCGGATCGATTGAACGGTATGGAGCAGGGAAATCCGGATAATTTATTTCCGGTTTTTTCCCGTGCCCATCCATTCCCGGTCAATAGTTGGTAACGATAATTTCAAAAATTCCGTTCCGGCGTTTCCCGTTACAATTGATGTAACGTTTTGCTTCAACGGGTTGTATCGTGAATTCCCGGTACAGGTCTTCGATAACCGGGTTCAGTGAATTACTGAGCATCACAAAAACTCCCCGCTTATCGAGTTTTTTAAACAGATCCGCCAGTCGTTCCTGGTCCTGGAATTTGAAACCATTTGAATTATAATCGGTAAAACGTGCAGTTTTTGATATGGGGTGGTAAGGAGGATCGAAATATATGAAATCATTTTTTCCGGCTTTTTTAACGGTCTCAGCAAAATCCTTGTTTAATATGGTAACATTTTCAAGCATGGCGTGAAATTTTAAAATCGAGGTCTCCGTTGGAAGACTCAGTTTTGCATGGCGGCCGAATGGGACATTATATTTTCCTTTGTTGTTTACCCGCCATAATCCATTGTAGCTGTGTTTATTGAGATATACCAAAAAAGCTGCCCGCTTCACCGGTTCTTTTGTCGTGCCGATGATCTCATTAAAATCGGCTTTAATCTGTTTGAAGGTAATCTCATCATTCTGAAAAACAGGATCCTGCAACTCTTCAATCAATTGTTCAGGTTTTTTCTGGACTACCCTGTACAGGTTGATCAGTTCACCGTTGAGATCGGAAATTACTGCCTTATCTGCCCGGTGTTCATTGTGCAGTTTTACCAGTAATGCTCCACCGCCAATGAAAGGTTCAAAGTAGGTATCCCATTCATGGGGAAGCCGTTCTCCTAACTTATCCAGTAACTGCCGTTTTCCACCCGCCCATTTCAGCAACGGTGTAATCACATCTACCCATTTTTTATTACTAATACTTAAGGGGTATTCAGGCTTATACTACGAAATTCTCATCTACTATGCAATAGCATCTTGTGTGGGAGAAGTATGGAGAGCCACAGGGTACAGGAAATGATGCGGCTGATGGCATCGAAGATCCGCTCAATTGCCAATACCATTTCAGACGATGATATCGGGAAGTTCATCACCGAACTCTTAAACGCAAAACGCATTTACGTGATCGGGGCAGGACGGTCCGGGCTCGTGGCAAAAGCGTTTGCCATGCGCCTCATGCACCTCGGGTTCCATGCCTACGTTGTCGGAGAGACCATCACTCCTGCACTGAACAAGGGTGACCTGATGGTCATCTTTTCCGGTTCGGGCAGGACCAAGACCGTTGCTGACCTTGCAGAAACCGCAAAGGATATCGGCGGAAGAATCTGCCTTATCTCGTCAAATGCAGATTCGCGTATCGGAAAAATAGCGGATTGCATTGTTATCATTGAGCATCACCGGGATTCCGTTGAAAACGATGCAGTCGAATTTGAGATCCGGCAGATGATGGGCGAACACAAATCATTTGCCCCGTTGGGCACCCTGTTTGAAACGGTATCCATGATCTTTGCCGATGCAGTGGTGTCACGCCTCATGGAGATCACCAAGACCGACGAGAGTGCGCTCAAGAACCGGCATACGAATATTGAATAAAATGGTGGATTGCGATGAGTATGAAATTTGCAGAAAGGGTAAAAGATATCGAGATCTCGGGGATTCGTAAATTGTTCGAGGCCGCGGGTCCCGATTCCATTAACCTCGGGCTCGGGCAACCCGATTTTGATACGCCCGGGCATATCAAGGATGCTGCAATCCGGGCCATACAGGAAGGAAAGACCGGGTATACCGGCAACAACGGCATTCCTGAACTCCGTAATGCGATCAGTGCAAAATTCAAACGGGAGAACGAACTCTCTTACAAGCCGGCCCAGATCATCGTTACTGCCGGTGCAAGCGAAGCGCTCCATATCGTGATGCAGGCCATGGTCGGCGATGGAGACCGGGTGCTCTGCCCGGATCCGGGTTTTGTATCGTATGCATCCCTTGCCACTCTCGCGGGTGCTCACCCGGTCAGTGTTCCTCTCACGAAAGATTTACACCTCGATGTGGAAAAGGCCAAGGAACTGATGGACGGGGCAAAACTTTTTGTCATCAACTCCCCGGGAAACCCGACCGGGGCTGTCGAGAGCAAAGAATCCATCAAAGCCCTTGTTGAATATGCTGATGATGCTGGTGTAACCATCATCTCCGATGAGGTGTACGAGCATTTCATTTACGGCAAAAAGCATTGGAGCGCCGGCCAGTTCGGGGATAATGTCATTACCATCAATGCGACGAGCAAGACCTACGCGATGACCGGCTGGCGCCTTGGTTACCTTGCTGCCTCCCCCGAGATTATCAGCCAGTGCATCAAGGTGCACCAGTACTGCCAGGCATGCGCCACTTCCATTTCCCAGTATGCGGCAGTTGCGGCATACGAGGGAGACCAGCACCCCGTTTCGGTGATGCGGGATGAATACCAGGCCCGGCGGGATCTCTTCTGCAAAGGATTGTCTGCCCTCGGTCTGGACTTTCCGCTTCCCGAAGGTGCATTCTATGCGTTTGTGCCGATGCAACCTGCGCTTACCCAGAAAATAATTGATGCCGGTGTAGTGATCGTCCCGGGCTCTGCGTTTGGGGTCAATGCGCCGGAGTACGCCCGCATGAGTTACGCCAACTCGCGGGAGAACCTGAAGCGTGCCCTTGATAGGATCCAAAAAGTAATAGGTGATTAACATGGTCAAAGAATTGTTACGTAAATTATCCAACGCCCACGGTGTTTCGGGCAGTGAAGGCAGCGTAAGTGCACTGATCAAAAAGGAGCTCAAGGGGCATGTCGATGAGATCCGCGAGGATGCTATGGGCAACCTCATTGCCATCAAGCATGGCAACAAGTTCAAGGTGATGCTGGCCGCCCACATGGACGAGATCGGGCTCATGGTCAAGTACGTGGAGGAGAAAGGATTCATCCGGTTCGTTGCACTTGGCGGCTGGTACGGCCCCACACTCTACAACCAGCGCGTAGTCCTCCATGGCGCAAACGGTCCCGTCATCGGGGTTATCGGTGGCAAACCCCCGCACATGATGGATGAAGAGGAGCGCAAGAAGGGGGTCAAAGTCGATGATCTCTTTATCGATATCGGCGCAACAAACCCCGATGAGGTCGATTATCTCGGCATTGAAGTCGGTACTCCGGTGACGATCGACCGGGAATTCTGCGAGCTGGCGAATTCAAGGGTTACCGGAAAAGCTTTCGACAACCGGGCCGGTGTCGTAATGTTAATCAAAACCTTGAAAGAGACCGACTCCCCGCTCACTATTTTCGGTGTCTTTACTGTGCAGGAAGAAGTTGGCCTGAAAGGTGCACGCACCAGCGCGTTTGCTCTTGATCCCGACTGTGCGATTGCCACCGATGTCACAATCCCTGGCGATCACCCGGGCATTGATCTGAAAGATGCGCCAGTCCTGATGAGTAAGGGACCGGTCATCACTATTGTCGATAGCAGTGGAAGGGGACTCATCGCCAACCGCAAAGTTGTCAAGTGGCTCAAGGAAGCCGCAGACTCGAATTCAATACCCGTGCAGATGGAAGTTGGCAGTGGCGGGACTACGGATGCAACCGCAATTCACCTGACCAAGGGTGGAATTCCGAGCACTACGGTCAGTATCCCCTCCCGGTACATCCATTCACCGGTAGAAGTGGTGGACTGCAATGATATCGAAGCCGGTGTGAAAATGCTGGTAGCTGCACTCAAGAAGAAGCCGGTTTTATAATTTTTTAGTCCCTATTTTTTATTGAAAATCCAGGCTTTGCCCGGATACTAAAAAATCCTTTGGCAATTTTTTTAGAGGTTTCAGACTCTCTCTCAGAATTCCCCGCATAATTTTCCTGGGATGAATGAATCGTGAGAAATATTCCGCTTCTCTCCAGAAAAAACCATAAAACAATACGCCTCGGCCGGGACTTGAACCCGGGTCAAAAGCTCCGGAGGCTTCTAGGATGTCCGCTACCCTACCGAGGCACAGATTGCCGTGTTTGTCTGCACTGCAATCCATTGCCTGTCCCTGCACGCGTAACGCTTTGCAAATTATCTGCACAGCAACGACGGGAAAGACTGCACTGGTTGCAATGATTCACGGTTCTATAATAACAATACCTCGCAGGGTATTAAAGCTCTCGCGTGGGAGTGAACATTGAGTATTATTTTCCTTTCTTTAAAGCTGAATCAGGACCTGCCATCCGGCCAATCGCAGAATTATAAACCGGTTCATCAATCCGGATTAGGCAGGTTCCCGGAATGGTTTTAAACAAAGATATCCCCCAAAAAGGGAATAAAGAATATACTATATATCATGGAATAAAATACTAGTATAAAAGCCTGCAAATTATTCAGACACCGAGGTTCACTCCCGTTTTATGACCTGGCTCTCGTACCTCAGAAAATCCGGTTTGGTTCTTGCCGTTATCATGATCTTTGCTCTTACCTACACGGTTTCTGCGGTTTCTGCGGCAAATTCTGTGATTGTGATGGTGAAGGATACCCGGACCAAGCAACCTCTGGACGATGCCCAGGTTTATTTTGACGGCGGATACCGTGGAACAACTTCTTCTGCGAATGGGGCCGGGACACTGGTGATCCAGGATGTAAAAACCGGAACCCATACCGTGCGGGTGACCCGGCCCGGGTTTAAGGAGGTTACGAAAAAAATTGCTTTCCCTGCAGAACCTTCCGTTGAAGTATCAATATCCAAAGGATCCCTGGTCTCCCTGAACCCGGAGGGTCCGGCAAAAAACGCAATCAATATTATTTTCTATCCTTCATCGACATCATATAACTGCAAAGACCATGCCAAAGTTTCTACCCCTCTCTATATGACCAATGAGACCCGGTTTAAGGAGGACGCGATGAACCTTATTGATAACTCTTTTATGAATATGGATCAGTATACTTCCCCCTCAAATCCTCTTCCTGAAAACTACCGGGATCATTTCAATTTTTATTATTATTATGACCCGTCTGCACCGGCGGATGCATTTTCCGGCTGTGCCGGAACCGTGCCTGAGAGCTACTGGAACGATGTCACCTTCAGTGACGTGACGGTTATCCTTTACCCGCAATATTATGGGATTTATGCGGATTCCACCTGCCAGCCTACAGGATGCTTCCAGAACTTTGGGCCGGGACGCAGCGTGATGAAGGCCCCTGCTGACCAGGTGATGTTATTCAGACACGAGTCGGGACACGCGGTATTCGAATTGATCGATACCTATTGCGGCTCTACCTATTATTACCAGAATGATCCCCACGCAAATGTCTGGGCCTCAGAAGAGTCGTGCAGGACTGATGCACAAACCAATAACCGGGATCCGGACCTGTGCCGCCAGATACAGAAAAAAAATTCTGTTTCAACGTCGTGCATTAAGGATTTCTGGCAATGGGATCCCATGCCGGACATCATGGCTAACGGGTATGGCGGAAAATTCGGGGATGCTTCCACACAACGAATCAACTATGTCCTGTCACAATCGGGAGCTGAACGACCATGAGATGGATCACCCTCTGTTGTCTGTTACTCATTCTCACAGGATTAGCCTGTAATCCGGTCTCCGGAGCGCAACCCCTTCCCGATTATGGAAAAATTCTGCAGATACACCTGGATTACCAGGATGGCAGGTATTCCATATCTTCACCGGAAATCACCTACGGGAAATCTCCCAACCTGAATATCCGGACCGGAAACTTAAAAGGAGTAATTCTCGATGCAAAGGGAAATGAATTAAAATCCTTCTCGTTCCAGGCGCCGGGAGTTGCCCAGGGAGATATTTTAGGGCCTGCGGGTGGCGACAGTCTTATCGGATTTACCGAGAGTCCCGCGAACGGGAACATGGTTCTCACAATTCCATATCAGCAGGATATGCAGAAGTTCAGCTTGTCTGACACCCGGGATGGCAGTCTTTTAGTTTCAGCGGATCTCCTCCCTGCGGTTGCAGCCTTCTGCACCGATTATCCCTATGATCCCGATTGCCTTGCGCAAGTCCCTGCAGCAAAATCTGCAGTACCTGATCCAGGTACCAGTCTTGTCCTTGTTGCTCTCTTATCCGCCTCTGTTATTGGCGCAGCGATAATGGCGATCCTGACTATCCGTCGCAAGACCAAAGTGCAGACTCCTGAAAAAGAGGTAGTCCTCATTGTCGATGACGAACCGGATCTTGTCAACCTCATAGACATACTTCTTGATAAAAAAGGCTATGCAACGCTCAAAGCCTTCAGTGGAAAGGAATGTCTCGACATTCTCCGGAAACAAATTCCTGACCTGATACTTCTGGATGTACGGATGGAACCCATGGACGGGTGGCAGGCGCTCGAAGAGATCAAGAAAAACCCGGAAACCAAATCGATCCCGGTCCTGATGCTCACCGGACAAAGACTCACTGCAGGTGCTGCAAAACAATACAATATCTGTATCGATGATTATATCACAAAACCCTTCCAGCCCAATGATCTCTATGCAGCAATTGATAATATTGTTGAACGAAAACAGAAGTTGAAAGATTCCCTGGTCTTAGCCAAAAAAGCCGGTGTTGACAAGGAAATGTTCTGTGAATATGCCAAGCTTTCCCGGCGCATATCGGTCAATAAGAGAATCATCGATATCCTGCAGGGACCTGAGGGTACTCCCGTGTGGGCGGATGAGAGCAACCGTGACGACAAGGCGGTTATCGAGCACATGCATGTCACCACCCGGGTCAATGAAAAACGTGTTGAACAGTTACGGCAGGAAATTAACAAAGCATTCAGATCCAAGGGGCTACCGGAACTCAGTTTGTAACCGGATCCCGGAGAGGAATTCTCTCGCCATCCGGGAACTGATTTTCCGGCCCAGGTAATTTTTTTGATGAATTTTTAGCGATCTCAGTTTCCCGGAAAAACGATGCTGTGACATATCATTTGCCGGTCAAAACGTATTATTCGACAAAAATAATATGTCAGACTACATAACCGATACTACATGGTACGGATGCAGCACCCCTACGATACTCTTATCGATGCATTCGTCCTGATGAAGATCCCCCGGGACCTTCTTGTATGTGAACTCTGGCTTGCCGCAGCTCTTCTTGCGATCTACCTGCCATTCCTGAATGAATCCTTTTTGCGGATTATTTTTGGTGTGCCGCTCGTATTGTTTATCCCGGGGTATGCTCTTATCGCCGCTCTCTTTCCCGCTGCACGGGACATTGATGGGATCGAACGTGTCGCACTATCGTTCGGGCTCTCCATTGCCATTGTCCCCCTTACCGGTCTTGCGCTTAACTATACTCCCTGGGGGATCCGGCTTGACCCTATTGTGACCTGCCTGAGTATCCTTACGGTCGGATTATGTCTTGCAGCCCAGTACCGCAGGGCCCGGTTGCCGGAAGAAGAACGGTTCACTGTCCCATTCCGGGAAATACAACGGGCAATTTCCGATGAATTCTTCAAAAAAGAGGGAAGCTCCCCTGCCGATCGTATTCTTTCCATCATCCTGCTCATCGCGATTATTGCGGCAGTAGGGACTACCGTTTATGTGATTGTTGTTCCCAAGGAGGGTGAGAAGTTTTCGGAATTTTTTATCCTTGGTGAAAAGCAGAAGGCCGCTGATTACCCGACCCGGATTATGACTGGCATGAACAATTCTCTTTTTATCGGCATTGGCAACCATGAATACCGCACCGTCAATTATACCGTTGAGACCTATTTTTTAACTATGAATTTCGATGAAAGGACCAATACTTCCTCCCTTGAATCCATGAATCGTCTCGACCGGTTCACGGTATCGGTTCCTCATAACGAGACGGTCATCAACCCGTATTTTTTCACTCCTACAACGACATCCGTCAACCGGTTAGAATTTCTCCTGTTCAATGAAACCGTTCCTGACGACCAGATCACGGGGATGGACCGGATCAACCAGAGTTACCGGGACCTGCATCTCTGGGTTACGGTCCGGTCGGTACCCTGATACGCAGGACTTTTCCGGTGAATTACCCGGTTGAATCCGCGGGGTATTCCCCGGATCGTGGCTCTAAAAAAAACGTGCACCGGAAATATTTTTTATTTTTCCCCGCATCGAATTATTACACCCGTTTGATGCTGCCTGACAAGGGAACACAAGGTCGGGTTATTATCCGCCATGATGGCAAATTTTTTCCCCCGCACCGGTAGGGTCAGAATCATTCATGAAGAAAATTAAAAAAGAATCGTCCGTTGACTTGATCACACCCGCTCTGGAAATAAAAAAATTATTCGGGAAGTACCGAAAAGACAGCGGTGACATTCGGGAGCTTGGGGTCGGGTGCACAGCGTTCCATCTGGATAACTTTTCCCGTTCCCTCGGCAAAAACCGTTGCAAAGAGACTGCAGACCGGGCAGGGGTTTGCAATGCAGCATCGGGGAGACTCCCGGATCATAGCCCTGCACCCGTTGATGAGCCGGTAATTTTCCATTGTCACGGTAATTATCTCCTCCTGGTGAGTGGAATCTACCCGTTCTGCCACATCGAGAACTTCTACGCCAAGTTCCTTAATCAGATTATGAAGTGCCGTCATCTCAAAGGGAATCGTGAAATGCTCCCGTTCCCGGAGAAGGCGGAGCAGGGGTGCGCATGACGGCTCTGTCATGAGACCGGCCGCATCCGTTCCCATAACAAACGATTCAGTCGAGAGTGGCACGCCATGGTATTCTGCTACCGGCAGGAACTGAACCGAATGAGTTTTATTTTCCGTAACCTCTGGTATGAAACAGGCATTTCCCTGGATACCCAGGTCCGCACAAATTCTTACAAGGTTAATACTTCCCTGGACCGGAAGAAGGCTCATGTACCGGAGATCAAGAGGATCGCTTCCGGATAATGTTGCAAAAAAGATGCCCGTCAGCAGGCATACCAGTGCGGCTACGACAAGCGCGGCACTCGTAAAATCGCCCCGGTTGGTCAGGATTGCGGTGCTGATCAGGACACCTGCCATGATAACCAGGACCAGTGCTGCACGGTAGTTGGGGTTTAATGAGGGAATTTTCATGGTTTATGTTCCGGTATAATATTTCCTGAACTGGTAGGTGCGGACCGACTGGAACGCGAGGATTAGGATAATTATACTCCCGAGAACCAGGAGCAAGGACAGCACATGGTTTGAGACCTGGACGAGCAGTGCGACAATCAGTGAACTGCCAAAGAAAAATGCCAGGTTTTTAAAATCCTGGCGGGATTCAAGGATTCCCAATACTCCACTCATGATTCCGGCAAGCATGCAGAGGGCAAATAATCCCGCCCAGATATTTGTTATACTGCATGCAACCACAAGGGCTTCACCACTACATGCCAGGTAGAACCCGCGATCCTGCCCTGTTCGGGAGAGCATGAGGACGAAAAAAAAGATGATGAGCAGGATCATATTGAGATACCACTCCGGTAAAGCCTGGAAGATAGTAATGGCGGTGATCCCGGCAGCCAGGGCCATGAAAAACCAGTATTCCGGCAGGAGAGGTTTCATGCATGCCCCCTGAGATTATTTTCAGGATAATCCCGTAATCCGGATTTACCCGGGCGTGTGGAATCCATAATCCTGACCTGCACCCGGATATTCTGGGATCTTAATGGTCGTTCCACGTGCCGGATATGGCTGTTGTCCCCGCATCCCAGCGAGAAGATATAGGCTTCAGTCATCAGGAGCTGGGAGAGTGTCCGGGCAACCTGCCCGGAAAACAGGGGGGATCTCTGGTACTGCAGGATGCTGAGATATCGGTTGCGCAGGAGTTCATAAAATTCCTTTACCGGCGAATCTTCAGCCAGCCGGAGTGCTTTTTCACTATCCCGGACATGTGACCGGAGATCTGAACGGTCCGGCATGTGGTAGAAGTGAACCGGTCGTTCTGCCGGATGCATCCATTCCAGGAGTTCGGACATGCAGCGGGAAATGTTCTTTTCTTCCCGTATCAGGTGAAGAATATTGGGCCCTGATATGATGAGCACCGATACCTGCTGGTATTTCTCTATAGTCTGCTTCACCATGCCGGCAGCTTCAGATACCATCCTGTTGAACTCCTTCTCCGGATAGGGAGCGCCACACCAGGGAAGATCGATAATAATCAGGGGGGGATGATTCATCAGCGCGGTATATTTCCGGATAAAGAGTTTGTCGTATTTGGCAGAGATCTTCCAGTCAACATGCCGCAGGTCATCGCCGGGACAATATTCCCTTAGGGAATGGATATCTAACCCACTTCGCACACTTTTTTTCCGGTTATCCCTTGTACCTTCCGATAACTCCGATACCGGTGCTGCGAACAATCCTGTCGGCAGGACGGTAAGAACGGGCTGTCGATCAGATTCCCGTGCCAGGCAGAGAGAATCTTCAAAAAAAAGATTCCGAACCGTCACCGACACCCCGGAGAAAGGATGAGATCCATGGGTGAGAGGAATGATCTGGTAACTGCACTGGTGTGCCGGTAACGAGTGATCAGGACGGGTTGCTATTGTTGTTTCACCCTCTGCAAGGATTGTACCCGAGGGAAGCAGATCTGAAACCAGCACCTGCATCCGGGGCAATCCCCTGAACGAGATGCTGGAAACCACCTGGAGTTTTGTCCCTTTCCTGACAGGATTCCGGCTGAGTGTCCGCTGTATCTCTACTGACCTGACAATTTCCTGCATGCGGTGCTCAAAGAGGATGTACTGCCCCAGAATGGCGGTGATGAGTGTACCCCCGGCAAAAAATATCCCCATATCATCGAGGATAAGCGAACAGGAAATAAGGAGGATGCCGGTAAGGCATAATCCCTGGGTACATCGTCTTAGCAGCAAAACTCAGAGCACCTCGACTTTTGCCAGTATCTCATCCAATACCTGACCCCGCGTGATTCCCTCGATCTCTGCGTCCTGGGAGAGTATTATGCGATGGGAGAGCGCTTCTTTGGAAATATGCTTGATGTCATCAGGAATGACATACGTGCGATTATTCAGGGCAGCCAGTGTCTTACCCCCGTTGATGAGGGCTAACGAGGCACGGGTTGATACGCCAAGTTCAATATCCGGGTGTGTTCGTGTTGCAACAACCAGGTCCCGGATATATTTTAAAACCGGCTCTTCGACAGTGACCTGCCTGACTACCTGGATATAGTGCCTGAGAATCTGCGGATTGAGAACCGGCCTGATTGTCCTGGAAAAAGAATCCCAGTGAAGCTGACCGGCATTTGCACGTTTTATAATGCTGAGTTCCTCTTCAGCACTCAGGTAGTCCGACCGGATGCTGAACATGAACCGGTCACGCTGCACTTCGATTAACGGAAATGTTCCCTCGAATTCATGGGGGTTTTGTGTTGCAATAACAAAAAAAGGCGATTGCATCGGCAGGGTGATCCCATCCAGGGTTACCTGGCGTTCACTCATTGCCTCGATAAAGGCACTCTGCGATTTCGGGTTGATACGGTTGATTTCATCAACGAGCAGGATGTTGGTGAAGACCGGCCCTCTCCGCAGGACAAATTCTTTTTTATTGGTATCATAGATCCGGACCCCGAGCATATCTGCAGGCTGGGTATCTATTGCCCCCTGAATACGGTTGAAACTGCAACCGGTGATTAACGCAATGGTTTTTGCAATCGTTGTTTTTGCCGTACCTGGCACTCCTTCTACGAGAATGTGGCCCTCGTTAAGAAGGGCAATCAGGATCAAATCGATGATATCCTGGTTACCGACAACAAATTCATTCAGTTTTTCATTGATTGCGGCAGATAACCGGGTAATCTCGCCAATCTCTTTTTCCAGTTCGGATGCAGACAGCCGGGCAATATCCGGATTCTCTATTTTGGGGGAATCTGCTCCAATCCCGGTTGTGGCAGATCCCCGGGAACCGTCCGGTTTATCCTTTTTCTCTTCACGTGCATAGATTCGTGATATGTCAGCAATTTTTTTTTCCAGGTTGTTCTGCGTCATCCTGCCCCCTAGATTATCTTCTTTTTCCATGCCCATGCCATGCCCAGCATCAACAGGCATAATATGAAAATCTCTATATTTACTGTGTTTCTTATTACATGAAATATTTCGCCCACTCCATCGGCATTGCCGGTACGGGAATTCATCTGGTCGATCAGGACTGAATTATCACCGGCAACAATATTCCGGATAAGGAAACGGTTATTCTCGTTTTCTGCCGGGGAATACATACTGTTGATAAAGATGCTCGGATCGGAGAGAACGATGAGTTGACCGGATCCTATTGAATCAAGGGTCATGACCGGAAAAGTTCCCATGTTCTCTCCCGTATTGAGCCTGCGATCCCCATTGCCATCGCTCCAGCTCATAACTGAAGTCAGCATAAGCGGAGAACCGCCATCCAGCGGAGCGGCACGGTTTAATGCTATATCCTCGGGAAGAGTTACCGGGCTTTTTTCCGCAGAATGGTACGCTATGACCGAATAGGGATCAGCATTACTCCGGTCAAGACTCGACAGGTTCCCCGGAAGGATCTTAATGCTGCTGCCAATCCCGTCCAGGATCTCATTTCCGGTTCCAAAATCATCTGCAAGGAAGATCGTGTTGCCTCCTTGCAGAAATGCACGGTACGCCGTGAGTTCCCCGGCTGCAGGATGACGGTATGGCGCAATAATCAGGAGAGTAGTATTGCGTGGGTAACCGGCAAGTTTATCCGGATCTGAAATTTCCACGCACCGGTGCCGGTCGAGATCGGAAAAAAACGAAGAGGTGCCATTCCAGCCAACATTATAGCGCGAGAACTCCATGTTATTGGCAGAAATATGTATGATAAGGATGAACACGGCTGCAAGGAGTATCATTCCTGCAATCCAGGTTTTTGTCCTAATGTTTTTCACCTCCCATCAGGTCATCTGTTGATTGCATCGCCGTCTCGAATATTGCCTGCTCTTTTACCGAAACATTTCCTCCATACCGGATCCGCTCGTAGATAGAGATAAACCGGGCAAAAGTCCCGCAATACGGCTTTCCCCGGCAGTTACGGGACATCTCCCGTGCAGTCAGCGTCTTATACCGTTTAATATGGAAGTCACGGGCAATTCGCACTATTAATTGTTCATAGACCTTCCTTGAAGCGGTACTCAATCCCTGGTCTTTCAAAAGCCGGGTATAATATTCGATCAGGGTCTCTTTTCCCGGGTCCCTTGTATCATCATCCGGGTTTTTATTTTCCGGCTCGTATAACGAAAAATTGTTGTCCGTATCAGGGAGTCCTGAACGGGGAATCCCCGGCACCGGGATTTTTTTCCTTGTCATCCGGCGCAGGTAGAATACTGCAACTCCGAAGAAGAGGATGATAATTGCAATAATGGAAATAATAAGCCCGATGAGGCCGTAATCCGGCTCAAAACCCTGAATGAGCGAGACATCCACCATACGGGGTTCGCTTTCTGAAGGATTCACCGGGTACCCGTCCCCTGAGAATCCTGCAATCAGGGTATGTCTTCCGGCGGGAAGCTGGATTTGCCGGAAGAACTGTCCGTGCAGATCTGTTTTGGTAACAATGACATGGGTCTTATCCCACGAGATCTGGATTGTTGCAGATCTTACCGGGTGATTTGCCATTACTGTACCCGAACAGTTCACGTTACCGTTCTGGTCGGGTTTACTTATCGTAAGATTGGTGACTGAATCAACCGGGATAACGGTGAGGGTCCGGTTCACCGAGCGGGATGTGGGGGATCGGGCATACAGGGTATGGGTACCAGCATCGATTCGTTCAATGGGGAGTTTGACATTATAGTAGCCGAACATATCCGTTGCGATCGTTGATACGGGTTGATCATCGATATAGAGAATGATGGGTTTGTTCTCCGCACGAAGGGTCGTGTTTCCCCGGAGTGTCAGGGAGATTCCCATGTACTCAATAATATCTAAGTATTCTCCCGATTCGGGTTTGACAAACAATGATACGCGATCTTCCCCGGGAATGAGCGATGTGTCAACAGGGAGAAACGACGTGGTTTTTGGCTGCTCAATATCCTGAACGATCTGTGCGACCTGGCTCTGGCTCTCTTTGTTTTTGGTTGTATCGAGACCCAGTTTTGAACTGGCTGCAGCAATATTTTCTGTTGCATTGGTGTAGCGCTCCTTAAGGCCCCGCACTTTCTTGCGTAACTCATCTCCCCTTAACCTGACGGTCGAGAGCATATCCTGGTTGTTCTGGCTGTTGTACTGGATCTCCATCAGTTGCAGGGAATCTAATGAAGCTGACGTGTTTAACAGGGATTCCAGGATCTCTTTTTGCAGGGCTGTGTTCTCTTCAATTTTCTGGATCTCGCTCTCATTCATATCCAGCCGGACAATCAGGTTTTTTATCGATCCGCGGCTTTTTCCAAAGCGTTCAAGATCCCTGCGGGCCTGTTCAATATCATGGATCCGGAGATTTAAGGAAACCGGCCCGGTAAAATCGATG
This sequence comes from Methanomicrobiales archaeon HGW-Methanomicrobiales-1, assembly GCA_002839675.1. Taxonomy (NCBI): domain Archaea; kingdom Methanobacteriati; phylum Methanobacteriota; class Methanomicrobia; order Methanomicrobiales; species Methanomicrobiales archaeon HGW-Methanomicrobiales-1. The sequence goes on from PGYM01000001.1 coordinate 842,407, forward strand.
AAATCCTGTATCTCCGGTAGAATGTCGGTAGTGCTGTTCTGCGACTGTTGTTTCAATGCTTCCCTGTTCTCATGAAACGAGGAAGGAAACGTGTCTTTTTCAAGGGAATAGATGAGGGGATTTGAAGTAGTAAGAAAGAACGCCAGGAGTATCGTGATAATAAGGACTGCGAGAATTGCATAACGAACGTTTGTGTTCATTTGTGTAATATCTCCAGGACTTTTAATGCTACAATCCCGCCGAACAGGAGAATTCCTGCTGCAACGACATATTTGAGATATCTCATGTAAGGAGGAAGAGAAAATCGTGTGTCCATCAGTTCAACAATGACGAGAAGTCCGATTAACCAGAGGACAAAAAAGATTTCCATGTCAATGCGTTGGGCAAGGAGCATGAAAATGCAGATAATCAGGAGCCAGATTGCTATGATGACGACAGCGAGAACCTTCTTTTTCATCGTTCAGGTTAAGTGTTAGGAATCCCGGCTATAGGTAATTTTCTTTTTTATATGCCGGATTTGATATACCCTCTCTCTTAATAATTGTTTTATTCCCCGTATCTCAATGTCGATAAGAAATAATTATGAAAAGGAAGGGAGTTGCCCGGGAATCACCGGTCATCAGGCATGAAACTGCATACTCCCCAAAGAATATTTTTGCAATGAATCTGCCGGTGTCCAGTCCGGGAAATGCCCGGCAATCACCGGTCATCAGGCATGAAACTGCATACTCCCCCGGGATATTTTTGGAATGAATCTGCCGGTGTTTCGTCCGGGAAAATGAAATTTGATCGATTCGGGTAATGAGGGTCCCGTTTAATATTCTTGTATTCGAGTGAATAATTCCCGCACGTTTTCCATGGTTCTCCCCAATATACGAAGAAAAGTGCTGGGTGTTTCATACCCACTTAAAAAACCATGATTTTTTTAGAGAAACTTTTTACATATTAAGGCAATAATAAAGAACGGTAGATATCTATGACAAAATATCCTCTCGCCGGCATGGGAATCCTTATTCTCGTGCTGGTAATAATCGTGTGCCCGGTTCAGGCCTTCTCGGCAAAAAACCTTGATATTTCCATCCAGGATAATACCAATGCAATAATCACTTTCAGCTATGATCTCTCGTGGTATGAGAGCATCGCGGTCTTTTCCCGGATAGCAGATCCCGGCACAGAGCTGGCAAAAGCGCTCCGGACCCAGTTTAAAAAAAATGTGGAGGTAACCTCTGTTACGGGAAATTCTGCCCAGTTCCAGGTGGAAAATTTTGCCTCCCGTGCGGTTAACGATGGGGCCGTTTCTTTGAATACGCCGTCGCTCTCCTTTAAAAATGCGGATAAAGTATTGAAGAAATACTGGTTTGCCTCATTCATCAGTCCGGATTTCTCACCAGAGATCACCCGGGTCAGTTTCCCCGACGGGTACTCTGAAGAGTTTTATAACCGGGATCTTATTCCTTCCGTTCACCATACTCTGGTCATGCCCGCCTGAGTAACCCATTTTCCCTTTTTATCCGGCTCTGTTGAAACCCTTCCTGATTTTTGCTCTATATTGCAATGATCGAAGTAAGAAAACGTTTATTGGGATTTCAACTGAGGGTTTCTTCAGAGAGCCTTTTCTCCATTAACTCCCGGTTATCGCTCCTTTTTTTAAAACATAAACAGCTCCTGCGGCAGAGAATTTCTCCGGCGTTCTCCCGAACTTAAAAGTGAATACTGCTGCTATCGATCAATCCTAGGGTGATGGGTAAATGATACAAAACCAAAACGGATGAATATTATGACATCTGATAATATTTTATGGAAAAAATTCAGATTCAGTTTAAAGAATCTGATTATAAGATCTATTATGATTATTGTTTGAGATATTACCAGATTCATGATGCCATGAGGATACAATCCCTGCATGCATTCCTCGATCTTTTTGAAAAAGGTATTATTCCGCTCGAAGAGCAGGACATTAACAAGGTCCGGCAACTCCTCTTACTAAAATGCAATGACTTAAAAAAAGAGGATAACGGCACCCGGGAGAAGGGAGATACAACCATGCTCCTCCAGCTGCGGGTATGTTCGGATCTTCTTTTGTTTATCGAAGACCTGGAAAAAATTTACCGTCTCATCCAGAAACAGGGGATTTCTGCAAATTACTTAATGATTCTCGGCACTTTTTCCCGGGTAATTGAAGAGAACCGTTCCTCACATCCCGTTAGCAGGTACGAGCTGAAGAGCGAAGTTATCGAAACCCTGGCACAACCCCTTGCCGGGATAATCCAGATGAGGCTGGGGACCGACCGTAACTGGCGTTCGGTTCTTCGTGAATTAACTTTTATTGCAGCCCGGTTCAACCAGCTCTACCCGGAACCAAAATTTGACCTGGACATCCTCCAGCTCGTTGGACCCGCAGTTGTATCTCATTTTAACAAGGATGTGGACTTCCGCGAGATTCGTTCGGTACTGCCGTCCTATTATGAGGACAGCGAACTCGAGGAGTTCGAAGCGCTCCTGAACCAGACGCCGGATATATTGAAAAACGATCAAACTAAGGAAATAAACTGGGACGCAATTTTTGAGCCGCTGAAAGTTATTGCCGATGCGGTTGCCGTCCAGCGAGATCATTGGGCTGAGCGCAATGCGAAACTTTCCGACCAGTATTCGCTGGTATTGCCCGTGGGAACCACATCATCCAATAACGGGATATATCCTGCCGGTGTCCCGTCTCCATCATATCCCGATGAACCCCGGGCGAACCGGTTCAAAATATTTGATATCGGTGTAAGTCCGGAATTTTCCCATCAGGCAGAGTCTCCGGTTACCGTTTCTACGGTGTCTGACACACCCCTGAAAAAACCCGAAATAGTGCAATTTGCACCGGTTTTTATCGGAGTCGCAATAATCATCTTATTTATTTTCGGAACCATGTTTGTTTCCGGTGACTGGGATCTTTTTGGTGCAGGAAATACCACCAACTCGACTACGGTGATCGATAAAAACATTACAACTGCAAAACCCGCTGCTACAACTGCACCAAAAGCTACGACCGTAAAACCTGCTGCTACCGCTGTACCCAAAGCCACTACTGCAAAACCCACTGCTACCGCTGTACCCAAAGCTACGACCGCAAAACCCACTGCCACCCCTACCCCAAAAAGCTATAGCTCAGCGGATATCGGGAACCATCTTATGGAAATTGCCTTTGGTCCTGACAATAGTAAAATTCAAAAACCCACAAAAGACCGGGTAGCAATCTCCATTTCAGGAACCTATAATGAAGATGATATTGTTCTTGTGAATAATCTAATCAGCCAGTTTAATACGTATTCTTCCACCACAAAATTATCAGAAAATATTGATTTGTCAGGTGCTTCGGACATCTGGCTTAATTTTTTACCGGGAAATGCGTTAACCCAGATAAAGGATGAAGAGATAACATATTCTTATAAAAATATGCAGACCGGAGATTATTATTTCCTTCGCACGGACGATAAAACCTATGTGAACTCCGATTTAAAAGGAGCTGAACGATCGCGATGGATTTTACGTGCGGTTTTAAATAACCTGGGATTTTACGGGGAAACGGCAAAATATCCTGGCAGTTTGTTTTATACCGGTACCGTCACTGCCACACAACTTGATGATATCGATCTCAAAGCATTACAGTTAATGTACGGCAAAAAAGTAACCAATGGCATGACAAAAAGTACGGTGAAAACCCTTTTTTAAAAAGATATTTTTTCCTGATGATTACTATTGATCGGGAGCTACAGGGAACCCGATATTTCCTGCCATAATTCACCGTTTGCTGATTTTAGTCTGCCAACGCCAGGCCAGACCGGCTGAAAGGGCAATAACTATGCCGCCGATAATTAATTCTCCGGGTTTGCTCCAACCGATCTCCGAGAGGGAATGTTGTGTGATTCCCCATCCAATGATTATGCCTGAAAGGATACAGAGCAGGAGTGCACATACGGTTGCGGCCAGGGAAAAAACCGGGCGGTTTTGATTGACTATTCCGGTTATATCCTGCCGGTAAAAAAAGAGCAGGACGCCAGACCCAAGTATGACGGCCAGGACCAGTTCAAAGGGATTTTTGAGTTCCTGGGACAGCATGAAAAAAAAGTAATCGCTGTTTCCCACTCCTTTAAAATTTCCGAGAAGCGGGTAATACCAGTTCGGGGGTTGCAGCCACATCTGGTCAAGGATCTGGTGCGAGAGAATCCCCACGCCAACTCCCATGACCCCGGGATCTTTTTTGAGTTTCCAGATCACAAGACCGCATGCCAGGACAAGCATGGCGACAAGAAGGGTATGGGAGTAAATGCGGCCGTACCCGATTGTTGTGGGAAAAAGAAGATAGCCTATCGGTTTATCGATCAGGTCCGGAAGAACTGCACCAACCGTACAGGGAATAAGCCATCGTCGGTCATCCAGGAGATCGCTGATAAGAAACCCGAGAATGAGACCGGTGAGGAGGTGGAAGAAAAAATACATGGAGGTATTTGATATATTACCGTTCTTCGATTAAAAGATCAGTATCTCTATCGAAAGATTAGTATCTCCATCGCAAGATCAGTATCTCTATCGGTAATGCGATTTACCTGAAATGAAAAAAGATCTCATAAAAATTTTAACTATTGGGACCAGGAGATTTTTCTGGAACCGATTTCTGAAACAGGATCCATCATCACTATTGATCGCCGAGGTTTACCCGTTGATAAGAATTGAGTATTTGGTGTAACCTTAAAAAAAAATCAAAAGTTTTCCTTTTACGGTGCGTAATTAAATTTTTCTCTTTTATAGGTCAAGGATAATCGATCCAAAGATTTTGTTACCGGGTAAGAGAAGCATCAATGACAGGAAAATTACCGGGCAGAGATATCATCAGTTAATCCCTGGTGATTGCCTATGCCTCTCATATAAAAACGTTATTTTCAAAAATACAAATGAAAAACATTATCATATAGACATTATTATAATAAAATATAAACAATAATTTTCACGGACTTAACAGGATGCGAAGGTATTCATCATGATTCCCGATAACTGTCTGAACAATCAACTGTCATTCCGGATGGTCAAATCCTCCCTGATTGGCCTTCCCTCGCCATCTGCCATCAGGTCTGATAAATTTCCCGGTGTACGGATTGGATCGGATCCGATTATAGGAAACCACTGCATCATTTACGGCAATGTATTTATCGGGGATGAGTTCAGGTGCGGCGATAATGTACTCATTCGCGACAACACCTCGCTGGGAGACGGTGTTTCGATCGGCAACTGGTCTTTTATCGATAACGATGTTGTGGTAGCCGACCGCGTTACCATTGGCGATGAAGTCTGGGTACCCCGATCAACCTGGATTGGCAGTCATGTGGTTATCGGCCCCGGTGTCCGGTTCCTGTCCGAGTCCTTCGATGCAGGTGCAATTTCGTCGAGACCTCCGGGGATCATTCTTGAAGAGGGTTGTATCATCGGGAAAAATGCGGTTATCAGCCCGGGGGTTTGTGTCGGGGCCGGTGCCCGGGTGGCAGATGAAGCGGTAGTTACTGAGGATGTGCCACCGGTTATCATTCTTAATCATGATAACTCCTGAAAACTCGAGGGGTTTTTTTCCTAATAATCCCGGGATATCTTTTTTATAAAGAAATCTAAAAAAAATATTCCAGAACAGGTAATTATCCGGTAAATGGATTGATTACGGTTATCCACGGAAGCTTGGTAAAATGAGAATCTTCTGTATAGATTGTATCTATATTATGCTGTTTCATGGTTGCGGCTAGCAAGGCATCCCAAAAATGGAGGGAGTGCTTACTCCGGATATCAACAGCATCCATAATCGTCCCGGAATCATAGCCGATTACCGTCCAGCTATCGAACGAGACAATATCCCGGATAAACCGTGTAACAACCGTATCCGGTACCGGGTGTTTCACTTTTTCCATCATAACAACGGAAAACTCAGCAAGGTTTTGTACTGAAACACAGAGAGCGATCTCGGAGCGCCAGCACCGGGAAAGAAGTTCTGCTGCCACTGCCCTTTTCTCCGGCTCTCCCGCGTCAAGGGCATAGCAGAGGATATTCGTATCAATAAGAGCCGGTAGTGCGATCATAGAGATCCTTTCGTTCCATTGAAAGTCTCTTGCCGAGACGATGTCCGGTCTCGAGAAGAGCAAGTGCGTCACGTGCGATCTCTTCCTGGGATTGCTTCTGTACCCAGTGTTCCAGCGCTTCGGTTGTTGCCTTGCCCAGAGACCCTTTCCGCTCGCCCAGTTTCTTTTTTGCCGCCTCCCGGAAGCGCCTCTCCGTATCATCATCGACTGTTATGGTAATGGTGCCCATGTACATTTACATATGTTTTTGATTTATTTAAATATATTGGAAATGTAAATAAATAAAATCTCAAGTAAGGTTTTGCATATGCGGAGATGAGAGGATGCTACCAGATACCTGTTGTAAATGAATTGAATCCGCAGAACTGTTGGTCTCTGTCGGACTGAAGTAATGCTATTTGATGTGTTTTGTGAAATAAACTGAATTCTGTGATTTTTTTGCATGGATGAAATGAAGACCGGTTTTTTCCCTTGATATCTGAATTGCATGCCAGAGATGCAAGCCCAGTCCGGGAAAAGAGTGTGATCATAAAGTGCCGGCGATATCTCCGAAAAAAAAAGTTTTATTATTCTGCAACCGGTTTGTCGAATGCCGGAATTACGGCTGGCACATTTTCTTCCTGCCGTTTTTCCTCATTTCCAAGTTCCTTACGGTTATCCTCATTTACATCATTCTTCCGGTTGTCCTCATTTTCATTTACCTGCCGGGAATTTTCATTTCCATCCCCCTTCCGGTTGTCTTCATTTTCATTTACCTGCCGGGTCTTCTCATTTCCATCCCCCTTCCGGTTGTCCTCATTTTCATTTATCTGCCGGGAATTTTCATTTCCATCATTCTTCCGGTTATCCTCATTTCCATTTACCTGCCGGGTCTTCTCATTTCCATCCCCCTTCCGGTTGTCCTCATTTTCATTTACCTGCCGGGTTTTCTCATTTTCATTATTCTTCCGGTTTTCTTCATTTCCTTCCACCAGCCGGCTCTCCTCATTTTTATGCTCTTGCCGGTTTTCCTCATTTTCCTCATCCTGCCAGCTCTCCTCATTTTCGAGAACTTCAATACTCCCATCCAGGATGAGGTACCGGTGCCAGGCCCTGTCCGGACCTCGTACCCAGAGTTCCCGGTAAATCCCTTCAGGAATTCTGAGTGCCCGCAATTCCCCTATCTCCTGCCTGCAGGATCTCAGGATATCTGAAACCCCATACTGCGAATATTTCAGTCGCCGGATTCGGACAAGGCTGGGGCATTCCCGGTCACAGATTACGAAATCGAACGGCAACTTTGCTTTTGTCACCAGCTCGATGAGCATGAATCCCCATATGACTGCCTTGCGCCGGGCCTCGCCGATCGCAACGACCGGCTTGTATCCCCGGGTCATCCGGCCTCACCATTTACCGGGTCCTGTTCCGGGATCCGTGACCGGAAATATCCGGGCATGACATTTTGTTCAACCTTCTGTTCCTGAAGTTGCCGGGGCGGTTTCCTAACCGGATTCCTGCAACTTTTTTGTGTACCCGGGCTCTGTATTCCCGCCAGGATTATTTTCCCGATCCTGTCGTTATCCATTGCCGTGTACGTTTTGGTTTCTTCCGTAGTTCTCATATTTTTTCTTCTCCTGCCGCATGCCTGGCCGGTTTGGCCGGGAAATTTCCGGAGCATATGCTATCCGCTGATACATCCAGAGGAGAGTTTCGCCCCGGTTGCTGCCCGGTTTGTGCCAGGCCGTGTGGCATTACTGTATAGGATCTTCAGCAGGATAGGTCTGGCTGAATAAACTACTGGCATGTCAAAAATACGGCTTTTCCAAAGGATCCTGGATGAACGGGGCCTGAATTTAGCGTTATTGAATTCGCAAAAACGGGAACTGGCAGGTGCAGCCAGAAGGGTTCCTGTTGTCCGGATATTCCTCACCCCTTATTAATCCACCAGATTTTCCGTTTACCCCCTCTCAAAAAAACGGTCATAGCCGCATCCGGTGGCAGGATCTTTTTGTATCCAATAGGTAATTTGTGGCAAAAACAGCCTTCTAAGAACACTGCCAAAGAGAAAATTTCTGGTCCCTGTTTTAGCGGGATTGGGGGATTCCGGTTACAGATTACGAGTATTTTTCCAGCGGTGGACAAGAGGCCCGTGATTTTGTGTTCACCAAAATGTACTCAAGGAAAAAGGAGGCTGATTTGGGGTTATTTTGAGTCTGAGGAGAGCTATTCCTCTCCCCCGGAAAACCCGGAGACGTATTCTAGTTGATGAAAACTTTGCCGTTGAGTAATTCTGCCTGGAATGATCGTGTAAATGAATGGCATGGCTCCTGAGATGGCCGAAAGGGTTGGGATCTTTTAAAAAACGGTGCGTGCATATTCGGCAAATATCTTCGCGTAAAAATGTCTTTTCTGTGGAGTCATGTGTGCTGATCCCTGCCCTTACAATCGGTAATATGGCCAAAAAAGTGCCATTCCTGAACACCGGTAAAGAGTAAACATATTTCCTCATTTTGCCCTTCGTTTTCCCGTTTTCCATTATTTTCCTGCGACTTTTTGTTGTAGTGGACAGCGGATCCTGATGGCCGTGTCCGCCAAATTCCGGTGAGGGGTAACGGGGCTCAATTTGGGCGTATTTGTGGTGTGGGGGGGCTGGATCCTTTTAGTCTGGGTACCGGGAGAAATAACTGCTTTTTGGATTTTTACCGCCAGTTATTTATCAGATTTTTTTCGATTCCTTTTTCAAAAAATACCTTTACCTGTACTATCCTGGAGAAGAATAACTGATTATTCAATGAGTAATGGGATGTCAAAATAGGCTTCTCATAATACTATTAAAGAGAAAACCGAAGATGTTGTTTTCATCGGTATTTGGTGATTCCGGGGGTAATTATATAAATTTCTTCAGCGGTGGACAGATGAACCGTCGCAGGGTGTTCACCGGAATTTTCCGGAGGGAAACGGAACAATATTTAGAGGTATTTTGACCGTTTTTCCATCAGATCCTCTCTGGTATGATGTATGCTCAGGTTCCCACGTAATACAATGATGGGATTAGATGTTTAGGTTTCAGAACTTTTGAAAAAGGCCGGTAAAATCTCTATTCTTTCTAGAATCTATATTCAGAACAAGCGAATTTTCATGTATGCCGGGAAGGGTATGATGAATATTTAAAAAATTTTTAAAAGATGAATTTCATCCGAATATTATTACTCGCAGTATAATATCGAAATATTTTTACACTACTTGTGAGAATAGTAATAATTCTGGCAATTTTATAAAACATATTCTTTCGAGGTCAAAAGAAAAAATCAGGATAGTGAAAATATATGGATGTTGGTGTTATCGGATGCGGAATGATGGGCAAGAACCATGCCCGGATTTACTCGGAGCTCAAGTTAGCCGACCAGGTCTATATTTATGATCCTGATCTAAAATCGGTGAAGTTCCTGACGTCCCATTGTGAATTCGTTACTCATTGCCCTACTATAGAAGATCTTATCCAGCATGTCGATGCAGCCAGTATCTGTGTACCAACGCAGTACCATTTTGCGGTTGCAAAACAGATGATCGAATCCCATATTCCGGTTCTTATCGAAAAACCGATCTGCCAGACCGTAAAAGAGGCTGAGGATCTCGTGAATTTAATCCCGGAAGATCTGACCGTTGGTGTAGGGCACATCGAGCGGTTCAATCCTATTATTCCTGAACTTGCCCAGATCATCAAGCACCCGCTCTATATCGAGATCAACCGGCATAATCCCGCTTCAACCCGTATCACCGGAACTTCCATTATCGAGGACCTGATGATCCATGATATCGATCTTCTTTTCAATCTCTTCCCCATCAGGAGCTGGAGCCTTACCTGCTCAGGTAATGATGATGTTGCCACTGCACTTTTCACCATCAACGAATGTCCGGCCATCCTGACGGCAAGCCGCAAATCCTCAAAAAAGGTCCGCAGGATTTACATCGAGGAGGAACATTTCACGGTTGAGGGGGACTTCATGGCCCAGGAACTGTATATTCACCGGAAGCCAGGACGGTTCTCTATTGAAGGAGAGCGGTATTCCCAGGAAACAACGATTGAAAAAGTCCAGGTCAATAAATCAGAGCCTCTCAAAAAAGAACTCAAGACATTCCTCCGGGCGGTGCGGGACAAGAAGACGTTCCCCGTCACGCCAAAACAGGGGCTGAACAATATGGTACTCTGCGAACAGATCCATACCGGGATGTGCCGGTGCGGGCAGGTGCAATATCCGGAGGGCATGAGATCTGCGGTGGTGGAGAAAGGGATCTGACTGGAGTTCATGTTGTATCGAGGTCAGAAGATTATCTCGGTGCTTAATAAAGTGATATGATATTCCGATCAATAATGCTCGGTTCCGGTTTGATTGCAATGTGATTTTTATTTTGTTGGGTCTAGGGGAAAGATTAGGACATTATTACAGCTCCACATTTAATTTTTGGTAAATAGCATAAATCCGGATGAATTGGGTAGTATTTATTAAAGCCCATCACCTTAATGATGTATATTGAAACTAATGAATAATTATAGTTCCAAAGAACAATTACCCCGAAATCTTGCGGGTAATATTGTATATTTTTTTGTGAATTTTATTATAGGTCTTCTTCTCGTCCCCTATTTCATCTCTACACTTGGCGTTGCAGCATATGGAATTATACCACTCGCAACTTCATTGAGCGGTTATGTAGGGATATTAACAGACTCTCTCAATTCCGCAGTGTCTCGTTTTCTTACCGTAGACCTTCAGAAAGAAGATTACACAAAAGCAAATAAAACATTTAATACCGCATTTTTCACGATCTCCGGATTAATTCTCATTATGGTGCCATTAGTTCTAACCCTCTCTTTCTTTGCACCCACAATATTCAATGTACCATTGGGACAAGAGACTGAAACAATTCTTCTGTTCCTTGGCGTCAGTAGTGCATTCCTTATCCGTTCCTGGTCTGCAAATTTTACCGTCTCGCTTTTTGCGTACAATCGTCTCGACTTGTTAAACCTCGTAAGTAGTACCAATATCATTGTTCAGGTACTGATGATAGTATTATTTTTTTCACTCATTGGACCTTCGCTTGCTCTTGTTGGGCTGGCGTTTCTTATAGGTAGTGTTTCCGCATCGGTCCTTGCAATAATTTTCTCCCGCCGTCACAATCCTCATTTAACGATAAATATTCAATTCTTTGAACGATCTCGATTGCATGAACTCAGCGGAATGGGGTGGTGGGTGATTGTCAATCAAATAGGTTCTCTCCTATTTCTCAGTTCTAGTCTTATTGTAGTGAACCTTTTTTTTGGGGCAACCCTAACTGGCGAATATGCTATTGCATCCCAATGGGTGGCTCTACTCTATGCAATAGCCGGTACATTATCTGGCGTGCTGACACCAACTGTACTGACATATTATGCTAAAGAAAAAACTGAATCTCTTCTCAAAGTCTCAAAAAGTGCCGTAAAGATGATGGGTCTTTCCATGGCGCTACCGATCGGTCTTATCTGTGGTTTTGCACCGGAATTGCTCACTGTTTGGGTAGGTAAAGAGTATTCCTTCCTCGCCCCACTTATGATAATACTAACCGGAAACCTTGCCATCAACCTGGCGGTTCTTCCCTTGTTCTCAATAAATATTGCCTATAATCGAGTGAAGATCCCCGGTATTCTGACATTATTTATGGGCATCGGGAACCTGGTACTTGCAATAATTCTCTCTGTTTATACTGGTTGGGGTTATTATGGTGTTGCTATCGCAGTAGCAATCGTTCTTACATTAAAAAATACATTTTTCATACCCTGGTATGCGACACGGGTTCTTGGCATTCCAACGAATACTTTCACCCGAGCTATGTTTCCGGGAATCGTTGCAACAATAATTATCGCAATTTGCGCTGCCTTCATTTCCCAGATCTTTTATATAGCAAGTCTCTTTTCCCTCATTATTGCCGGAGGTTTAATTGTTATAGTTTATTTGATCGCCATCTGGCCGTTGGGTCTTGATGTATTTGAACGGGATATATTCTCATCATATTTACCTCTGAATGTCAGGAGATTTTTCAAATGAAACCCGCAGTGCTTTCCTCTGTCGTTGACTGTGATCTCTGTATTGGGTGTGGGGTATGTGCAAGCATATGCCCGGATCAAATTCTTGAAATACAATTTAATAAATTTGGAGAGTATACCCCAGTTAGTAAAGGCGATTGTACTAAGGAATGTGGGCTCTGTTTGAAAGTCTGTCCGTTTGCAGATGGAAACCCGGATGAAGATGATATTGGAAAGGAACTTTTTTTCAATATTGCCCATATTCAGCACCGGTCAGAGACCGGTTATTTTCTCGCAACATATGCGGGGTATTCAAACATTGGTGAAAATCGTGAGCATGGTTCGTCGGGGGGAATGGCAACATGGTTGCTTGAAACATTGCTCAAGGATGGAATTGTCGATGCTGTTGCTTGTGTAACGCACAACCCTGATACGGAGAAACTCTTTAAGTTTTCAATTTTTTCTTCAGTTGAAGAGATACGGTCGGCTTCAGGTTCTGCATACTATCCGGTTGAACTCTCAAATGTGATTAGATTTATTTTGGATAATCCTGGTAAATATGCAATCATCGGTCTTCCCTGTTTTGTAAAGTCGATACGACTTGCACAACAGAGGAACAAAAAATTGCGTGAGAGGATTGTAGTTATTCTTGGACTTACGTGTGGCCAACTAAAAAATAAATATTTCACATCGTATATTGGAGCGCTATCTGGCTTGAATGCTGCTCCAACCAGAGTTTTTTTTAGAGGAAAAGATTATAAGCAGACTGCAAATAATTACTATTTTTCATTCAAAGATAATTCCGGAAAAGAATTTAGAATTCATCGGAATGACGGTATTTCCGAAGCATGGGGGAACAGATGGTTTACACAAAATGCCTGTAATTACTGCGATGATATCTTCGCTGAGTGCGCAGATGTGTCGTTTATGGATGCTTGGTTGCCTGAGTATGCGAGCGATCCACTGGGGACAAATCTAATAATTGTGCGTTCTCAACGAGCTCTCGAAATTTTTCAAGGTGCAATAATGAACCATGCTATTAATGTTGACGAAATTTCAATAGGGGACGTTGTTCAAAGTCAGGAAGGAGTTATCGCTGTAAAAAGAGATCACCTTTCATATCACCTGTATTTGTTGAACAAAAATGGAATTACTCCGCTTAAGAAAAGAGTTGATATGGGGAAAAAAATGAATCCATTCATACTCAAGATAATTAGATTAAAAGAAAAAATGCGAATTACTACGCGGTGTTATCCTGCTGCAGTAAATGGAAATGAGGTTTTTAATAGTGAGATGCTACGTAAATCGATGAATCACTACATTAATCAAATTCACCTGCTCCAAAAATTTTCGTCTGGCGTTACCTTTCCAATTCGGATTATCTATCGTTTCAAGGAATACTTAAATGAATAAAGAAAGCCCCTTGTTCATTTTAGCTGGAAATGGACCTTATGAAAACAGAGGTTGTGAAGCAATCGTTAGGGGAACGACGAAAATCCTGCGGAAATCCTTTACGGATCCTCGTTTTATTTGTATAAGCCACTTCCTGAATGACGTACAATATAAAGAACAGTGTTTTCATGAAACAGATTGTGCGATTGTCCACCACTCCTCAAGTCTGTTAAGTAAAAAAAGAGTAATCAAAAATATCTGGAAACCAGAAACTTGGTCTAGAATCATTCAATATTTTTTTGACCGTGATAAATTCTATTATGCTGATATGTTTCCGTATCTTGATGAGGCCCGCGCAGTCCTCTCCATTGGGGGGGACAACTACTCCCTTGACTATGGAGTACCGACCCTCTTTACTGCAATTGATGACATTGTTCTTGAACGTAAAAAGCCCCTTGTGATTTGGGGGGCTTCAATAGGTCCGTTCAGTGCAATCCCTGAATACGAGCGATTTATGATAGACCATCTTCAAAAAGTCACGGGAATCTTCGCTCGTGAATCGGCTTCAATTGAATATTTGAGAAATATTGGAGTGAGTGAGAATGTGTACCCGGTCGCTGATCCGGCTTTTCTGATGGATCCGGTTCAACCGGAGGTATATACTCCCATAGTGGAGGGTGCCATCGGTCTTAACTTTAGCCCCTTGATGGGAAAATTTGTTACCAGTGGCAATATTGAAAAGTGGGTAGCAATGGCAGCTTCGATCATTGGTGAAGTGGCTAGGAAAACAGAGATGCAAGTTTACTTAATCCCTCATGTGACTAATTCAGGCTCTAATGATTATACTTTCATGCAGAGTGCACTATCCTTGATTCCAGAGAGAAAAGAAAATATTACACTTGTATCCCCCCATTATACTGCTGCAGAGATAAAGTGGCTCATTGGTCAAATGGCGTTATTTGCTGGGGCACGAACACACGCGACCATTGCTGCGCTTTCATCGGGTGTTCCGACCCTAAGTTTTGCGTACAGTATCAAGGCCAAGGGAATTAACCGAGATATTTTCGGTCACACTGACTATTGTATGGATCCCAAGGATCTAAATGCGAAGAAAGTTACTGATCAGATTAATTGTATGCTCGGCCAAGAATCTTCGATTAAGAAGAATCTTCATGATCGGATCCCAGTGATCCAGAGATCGGCAATGCACGCCGGGAAGGAATTGAAACGACTCATTGGAGAAAACTAATATGCCAGAGATACCAAGTATCTCGGTTGTCATTCCTCTCTATAATAAAAGCCCCTACATTGCTCGTGCGTTAAATTCGATCCTTTCCCAGACTTTTCAAGACTTTGAAGTAATAGTTGTCGATGACGGCTCCACGGATAAAGGAGCAACGATTGTTAAAAAATTTAAGGATCCTCGGATACGGCTTATCCTGCAGGATAACCAAGGGGTATCAGTCGCGAGGAATAGGGGTATAGAAGAGACGAGATCTGAATTGATTGCGTTTCTGGATGCTGATGACGAATGGTTGCCGAATCATCTTGAAACCTTATTGAGATTATGGAACCGATATCCTGAGGCTGGGGCATATGGGACAGCATATCTAATAAAAGAAAAAGAGTTTGCGACCGCTCAAATCGCACCATTTAGTAATGAAATACCCCAGAAACCTTGGGAAGGTCTACTCCCCAGTTATTTTAAATCTGCAACCCTTGGTTATTCACCAATATCATCATCAACAGTCGCGATCCCAAAAAGTATATTAATAGAAATGGATGGTTTTATCTCAAATGAATGGTGGGGGGAAGATACGGATCTCTGGGGACGAATTGCTTTGAAGTATCCTGTTGCTTTTAGTTGGGATGGCATGGGGATCTATCACACAGAATCATTAAATAGAGCCTCCAAAAAGATTGAATTGGTATTGGAAAATATCTTTGTAACCTCCGCTCATAGAGCGATACTAGCTGGAAAAGTGCCTCGTGAGTTCCAAGAAGATCTTCAGGAATATATCGCCTCTAAACAGATCCAGACTGCTGGCCATAATTTAGATGCATGTAGACCTGATCTCGCGAGGAGGATTTTAATGAATTGTGAAACCCGAAATTTATGGAAATCAAAATACTGGACCTTATTCTGGACATATGTCCCATCGAGGATATTTATAATTCTTAAAAAAATAAAATCAAAAGTGTTTTGATTTTTTTTCCCTTAAGTATCTCATTTTCATCTCTTAATTAGTATGAAAGATGGTTCTGTCGAAACCCTAAGCTATTGGTAGATCTAAGTATAAGTTGCACCTGTAAAAGTTATGGCAAACCAAAACATTGAGCACTACTTCTTCTCAGATCATAAGTATATTTGTTTTCTGACATCGTGCCATAATGCAATTAAACTGACCGGGATACCGGAATACACTTGACGCTATTCGAAGAGAAATTTTACTAATCATTAATTACACACGTTACTTTTATTCAAAGAATATCTCGGAGCTCCCCAAAGATCTCTGGATAATCTAGGAATTATAGTGAAGGAAAAATTTAATGGGTATGTACAAATATATCCCTTATAATTTCACCCGCCAATAAAATTTAATTCAAATCCATCATTTGTGTATATTTTTTGTATACCAGAATCTCGATTTATTCTTTGAAAGTCTCGTGGGTTCCACCTATATTTGGCCATTTGGGGATAAACATATACATATTTGAATAAGTCTCTCGTAGTTATTCCAAGATAAAGGGAAGTATCGTATGAATTTGAGAGGGATATGTGGTGGTCATATCCAAAATGAAATGGACTATAAAGGGAGTTAACGCCCCCTAAAACAAGTCTTTTATCTCCTACTCCGAATATAAAATCATAGAATCTTGTTGTGGGCAGATTTATTCCAGTAATCTCTAACCCTGTGTCTTTGTTATTAAAATACCAATTCATTCCAGCTACCTCTGTGTTCGTAGATTGATAACTGCTACTAAGAGTATATGGAGAAGGATATATTGTGAAAAGCCCATTTAATATTACAAACATAAGTACCAACAATCCAATTATAATAAAGAAAATTTTGAATTTAATGCCACGGAAAAATAAATCATTTGTAATTACTAGTCCACCGACATACCCAAATAATGGAATTGTTAATACCATTGAATAAAATAAGAATCTAGTAGGTGCAAATCCAAATTCAAAAAATAATCCCAGTACCGCCAATGTATACAAAAAACTCAAACATATCCATATCCAAAAAATATTGTTTTTTTCTTGTTTTTTTACGAAAAAAATTATTAACGCAATTATAGAAATTATTATCGATATAAGATATACCCCGTATGTTTTTATGAAATAATCTAAAATATTGTATCCATAATTGTTTGCTGCCGAAATATCATTTAAAAAAATCGCTTGCCTATAATACTCTTCATCATTAAGTGTGTTAACAATATTGGACAGTATCATATTAAATTCTTGAAATTGCATTTGCCATGACATCCATATTATTCCCAAAATTGTAAACACTAAAAAAACTGAAAAAAATTTTAGATCATATTTATTATTAAAGTATTTATGATATTTCTTATCAAAAAAAACAATGCTGATTCCCATTGAAACAAATATTAGTGCCATTATCATTCCAATTAAAGGATGAAAAGTCGTAAGCAATAGAAAAACTATGAATGTTAATATTTTGAAAGCAAATTTTAAGTTATACATTGTTTTTAAAATTATAAATAAAAAAAGAGGAAATAGGCAATTAATCAATCCATTTGGAAAAAAAGCAATACAAACTCCAGGTAGAAATGAAAATCCAATAATTGTTGCAATATTTTTTTCTATTGGGTTTTTAAGCAAAATTTTGGAGATGAGGTAGATCCCTAAAGGGAAAAATAATGAAAAAAAAACTGGTAATAATAAATGCAAAATCTGAATATCAACATTCAAAATAGTGCTATATTCCGCTAAAAGGACATGTGATGCAGGATATATTATATCTTTAGGGCAAAAGCCATTCCAGAGAATTTCTTTAACTATTCCAAGGTGTGTTCCAGTATCTCCAGATAAATTCCACCAAACATATCCATGAATAATATGGGTTGATATTGAAAGAGTGTAAGTTAGATAGAGTAAAAAAAAACCTAAATATTTTTTAGTGCTTATTAATATTAGCATGATCCCAAAAATAAAATTCAAAATTAACATTGACCAATAAAAAGGAGAAACAGAAAAATATATCGAGGATTCATAACTGGAACTAGGTGTAAGAAATAACATAAATAAACAACAAATTGAATATAATAAAAGCGATATTGCTATATATTTTATAAAATGATCTGAAATGTTTAATTTCACAAGGTGCTCCTCTAGTATTTTCAACTTTTTGAAGAAGTCGAAACATAAGATAATATATCAGTGTAATTATTTAAAACGGAGTTATTATTGTATTCCTCCATTACTTTTTCTCGGGCTGCAAATGATATTCGGTTAAGATCTGAATTGTTAAGGGCTTTTTGAATAATGTTTGCAATCTCACTTGGTGAATTATTTGGTATTATGAACCCAGTTTGATTATCGATAACCACGTCTAAAATTCCACCCACTGGTGTTGCTAGTACTGGTGTGCCACATGCCATAGATTCCAGCACTGAATTGGGCAATCCCTCTTTATATGAGGGTAAAATAAATAGTTTTATTTTTGCAAAGTAAGACGGAATATCTTCTTTTTCGCACCACGGAATCACTGATATATCGAGGTTATTATCATTTTGAATATCCATCAATAATTTTCTCATAGGCCCATCTCCAATAAATAATGCGGAGATATGCCCATGAGATTTACTGATGATTCTCAACGATTCAATTAATTCTGCAAAACCCTTTTCTTCAGAAAATCGACCAAAGTAACCGATATCAAATGGCCTATGGTCAATGTTGGGTATATTATGTTTAAAAAAGTAATCTTCAACAAAAAGCGGCCCTATAAAAATTTTATTCGAATATCGCTCCAAATGATAAAATTTTACCATATATTTAGATTCAGGTATAATAATATCAGAAATTGAATAATTAATTTTCTCGACAGTCTCAAATAAAAATATCTTCCATGACGGTTGACAAAAATATTGCAATGACGTCGAGGGGCGCGAATCTGTTCGGATCAAAATTTTTTTCTTTAGTATAAATAAAGTGAGAAGTGGTAAAATAAATAAATCTGCACCAAAACAAAAAATAAAAACCGTATACTGATTTTTTACTAATTTGAATATAGTTTGGACTATTTTTATTTGATATATGATATGATTGAAACCGCGGATAACAAAATGACGACTATCAGTCTCGCAACTTATTTTTTTGTGAGTCAAATTGAGATTGTCAATATTAATGTCATGATTAGCAGAAATCACTGTAACATTCTTTGAAATTTTCAGAAAAATCAATACTAATTTTTGAGCAGTTAGACGTATTGAAAGATTATTAATATCCCAGTTGCCAGTTATTATAGCAACTTTTGGGCATATACAATCATTTGATCTCATAGTGATCTATCCCTATTCGCGATCGATTCAAAGACGGATGAATACGCCTCGGTGGATATATTCAGGTTAAAATCATTAGATCTTACTATCCCAGTTCTCGAATAACGTAAACGCAATTCTCTATTACGGATGATATCCACCATCATATTTGATAATTCGATTTCTTGGGGTGTTAAAGGATCAAGAGCACTATACATTATTCCATCTAATGGAGACGTTAGAATTCCAAACTTTCCATCAGATAATATTTCTCTGGGGCCGTATTTACAATCTGAAGCAATAATTGGACACCCACAAGCCATTGCTTCGATAATTGAATATGGCAATGCTTCCCAAAGCGATGACGATACAAATATTGATGCTTTCGAGAGATATTTATATGGATTATCTTGCCAATCTAAAAATTTAACATCAGATGATAAATCGAGATTTAACACTAGTTTTTCTAAATATGGTTTTAAATTCCCATTTCCACGAATTACTAATTTACAAGAAACGACTTCTCTTGTTTTTGAGAATGCCCGAATAAGGTGCCATTGCCCTTTTTGCTCAGTCAATCTACCTAAATTAAATATTATAGGAATATCTCCATTGAACCATTCATCATTAACAGGCTGATCCGCCAAAATCTTAATTTTTTCAATATCATTCGGATTATAGATAACCTTCACAATCTCTGGATTTATCTTAAATTCATGAATTAGTTCTTGTTTCACTCCCTCAGAAACAGCTATGATCAAATCTGCACGATTATATAAAATAGTAATTAAGTGCTTTGCAATTTCATCCAGAATAGAATCTCTAAACTTCATTGACAATGCAATATGAACCTGTAATATTGTTTTAATCCTTTTATTCCTCAAATTGGCCAAAATATTAATAAAATTATCTAATGTTAAAAAACTCATTGATATTTCTGGTTTGTGCTCAACCATGAGTTTTCTATATTTTAGAGTGCCGAATAAAAAAGCCCATAATATACTCAATATTTTTGGAGATCGAAAATTAAAATCCAATGATATCGGGGGTTTATTACTTGCATAAGACACCTCATTAGTTAATATAACAATTTGCCTTTGAATTTGAGAATCAAGGTTTAGACTCAGCTCTGAAGCGACTCTTTCGGCCCCCCCTCCAGCGAGCGATGTTATTAACATAATCACTGAGACCATTACTCAATACCCCCCCTCTCCCTTTTTTTCAATGAAATAAGTTCATGTATAATGTCCGTGTATTTATCTGCGATAAAATCTTGATTATAATTATCTGCACAAGATAATGCGTTTTGTGAAAGTGTATTACGCAATTCATCGTTTTTTAGAAGGTCAAGTATCTTATCTGCAAGTTGTTTTGAATTTTTTTGATTGACTAAAAGACCGTTTTCCCCATCCTGGATCACTTCACAGATTCCCTTAACATTTGTTCCAATAACTGCCTTTCCAGCAGTTATGGCTTCTAATAAAACAACTGGTAAGCCCTCTTCATACCCAGAAGAGTCAACTATTGAAGGGATAACAACAATATCTGCAAGAGCATAATAGTCCCATATTTTATCATGTTCAACAAATCCTTCGAAGCGAACACAATTGTCCAAACCATACTCAGATACACTCTTTTTTAGGGTTTCCTCTAAAGAACCACCGCCAATGATTATTAACAAAGCATCTGTCTTGTGCGCAATAACTGTTCTAAAACTTTCAATTAAGTATTCGCATCCTTTTACTTCATCAAGGCGACCTACGAAAAGAACAATGTGTCTTGAATTAAGATTTAATTGAGAACGCAGTTTTATTGTATCAATTAAAATTTTAGATGTGCTGTGTTTAATCCCCATCGGAATTATTACAATTTTCTGTTTACATTTTTCTCGATATCTTGGAGCCAATAATGATACAAATTCATCAGCCCTATGTTTACTAACTGAAATAATTCTATCACTATTCATTGCGATAAATTGAGAAAATACTCTCCCAAAAGGTATTTTCCTGAGCATTGTCACTTCAGATGAATGGAGTGTGGCAATATGAGGTATTTGAAGAACCTTTTTACAAATTCCCCCGACTAATCCCTGTGGTAATAACCAATGAGAATTTATGATTTCTATTTTTCGATTAAAAATGATTATTATTGTATGGGCCAATTCGGAAGCAATGAATAATGGTACTTGTATTATAGCTAAATTACTGTTTCTGATATTATATGGAATGCCATTGCCGTATGCAAGTCTTTGCATTTTTAAAGGTAAAAAATATGGGAATCTAAAAACTTTAATGTCCCCAATCTCTTCCCAAAATTTTGATGCATCGATATGTGGTGTCAGGACTTCTATTTGCATCTCTCCTTGATTCAGACTTTTTGCATGATCAAAAATGAAATCACCCGGATCGTCTTTGTTTTTTGCAAATGCACTGGTGATAATCAAAATTTTAGTCATATTCTCTTCCTGCACACCAATTTATAATTTTTTTTTAAAAAAATTTCCTCGAGTTCACTGTGGGTAGGATAACTGATGAGGACCGCCCTTTTCCTGCCATGGAACACAAACATACTTCCGGCAGCCATTGCCGATGCATGGCCATTCTCGTATGCATCAAAAAGATCCTCAATCTTTCCTGCACCGCCACAGGCAATGACCGGGACACTGACCGCATCGGCAACTGTTTTGATCAACACTGTATCATATCCGGTCATCATTCCATCCTGGTCGATTGAATTGATCATCAGTTCACCGGCCCCCATCGCTGCTATATCACGGGCGAATTGCACAGGATCTTTTCCCGTTGCTTTGGTACCTCCCCGGATAAATACTTCATATTCTCCCAGAGAATTTTTCTTAACATCTATAGATACGATGATACTCTGGTTTCCGAATATATCACTCGCCTCTTTGATGAATTCGGGATTTTCTATCGCTTGGGTGTTGATAATCACTTTTTCTACACCAATGCCGAAGAGTTTTTTAATCTCATCCGTAGTGGTAATGCCTCCGCCATAGGAAAGCGGCATCATGCATTCACGGGAAATTTTTGCAATGAGTTCGAATGCAATAGGAGCCTGCCTGCGCAAACCGAGAAAACCGCCGCCTCGCGAGGCCATAATATCAAGGAAAACCAGCTCATCTGCTTCTTTGTCATTGAAAATCCGAACAGCATTAATGGGATCTCCGATGTACCGGGGATCCTTAAATTGGATGGTTTTTACCAGTCCTTTTTCTTTGAGTAGCAAACAAGGAATAATGCGTGGGCGGAACATGATTCAAAACCTCATGAAGTTCTGGAGGATTTTAAAACCGCTCCGGTGACTTCTCTCCGGATGACACTGGATGCCAAAAATGTTGTCCTGCCGGATAAGCGAGGGAAAGGAGTACCCGTATTCAGTTGTACCGGTTACCAGTTTTTCATCAATGTTCGAAATATGATACGAATGGATAAAATAAAACCGATCCCCAGCATCCACACCGCTCACAATCGGACCTTCTCGTACGGGATTTACACTGTTCCATCCCATATGGGGGATTTTTCGGTGATTATCTGCTATATCAAAACCAAATCGAACTGTTTCTGCATCGATCCATCCCAATCCTTCGGCATGGCCCTCCTCACTCCTTTTTGAGAGTAACTGCATCCCTAGGCATATGCCAAGAATTGGAACCCGGTTTGCAAGGACGCTCTTTTGCAGAGCCGGAAGGAGCCCGAGCTCGGTGAGATTGTGCATACCCTGGTCGAACGCTCCGACCCCGGGCAGGATTAGTTTTTCTGCATCGAGAATATCCTGGGGATTTGAGGTTATCTTAGTTTCGATGTTGAGACGCTGAAATGTATTCCGGATACTGCCGAGATTTCCCATTCCATAGTCAACAATTGTAATTATCATCGAAAAATCCTCCTGACTATCCACCGAGATATTTTTCATAAAAAACCGGTGGGAGAAGATGAAGAGAACAAGCGAGTCCGATGGGAAACCGGGCAGCTTTGATAATTGGGTAATATGTGGGGTAATCTTTAAACGATTTTCTTGGAGCATCCATAATTTCCTGGAACTTTTCCTTGCTAAGCCCCATTTTGGAAAGAGTATAATCGATAATCTCAGGATTGTACGAATATGGGTGCTGTACTTCGTTTAAGGCGTCCTCACGCTTCATCTGGCCTGACCTGACAAGGGCAGAATACTCCAGCTTCCGTTTGTCGATATCGAATTTTTTCGGAAGATAAAATGACTGGAAAAATTCTGTGAAAACATTCTCATGATGATGACCCCCGTAGTAGTTCCACCCGAGTTTGTTCTTTAGGACATCATCAACAACCGCTTGATTGTACTCGATGAATTCCGGGACATCGATCATTCGGATGCGTTTGATAAATGTGTAATACAGTAACTCAGAAAGGCTCATAACGGGAAAACTGGTTATCTTTTGTTTCCCGAAACGGGCATGGACACTTCGGATATACTTTCCATCCATGTAGGTCCAGCCTATTGGTGCTACACCTTCAGTACGGAAAGAATGGCCATTAAAAATATACCTCACGTGAAATTTGTTTGCGGTCTGCATGAGGACAGAAATAATTACATAGTCTGTAGGAACTTCAGCATCAGAAACCGATGCCGACAGAAATGACTTCTGGAGGTCCTTGAACTCCTCCCAGTCAGCAACAACCGTGTGAAGGTCAATATCAAGTTTATTTGTCGCATTTTTAATATTGTTGACAGCGATTTCAGAATTCCAGCCGTTGTCAAAATGAACCGCAAGTGGTCGTAATCCCATTTCAACTGCAGTATATAATGTATATGTACTGTCTCTCCCTCCACTCACTCCAACAATACAATCATATGCATTGTTCCCGCCCTCTTTTTTGATTTGTTCAATAAGGGAAGTAAAATATTTTTTTCCTTCTTCATGGAGTGGATGAGTCTTCTCTAGAGAGTCATGGATTTTGCAAAAGGAACATACACCTTTAGAATCAAAAGAAATTTCTGGTACAGTAGTATCAAGGATGCATCGCGTACAAATTTGTCCTTTTGAAGAAACCAAGTTATTTCACCCTTCTTTTTTTATTTTGTCAATCATGGATTTGAAAAATTTAGTACAAATCTCACTCCGATGCATCACGCGTACCACCCGTTCGCAACCTTCTCCTGCTGCATGTCATAGAACATCGCAAAGAACATCGCCTGTATGCCCATGCCAAAGATGATAACTGATAAGATCAACGGCACAAAGATTGGATATCCTTGGATAAATTTAAAATGCAAGGCATAAATTCCGCCAACGATACCGAGGACCGTAAATATCGCCCCCGCTACATAGAAAAAGACGAGCGGATGGAAGTTCAGCACCACGTACTTCATCTTTAAGCGCCAGAGAAAATCCCTCAGGAGAAGCCATGAGACCCGGCAGATGTAGGTGCTGTATTTGATCTTTGATTTCTCCATGCCATAGCGGGCAGGGTGCGGGACATTGATCACCCTAAAACCGACAACATTGAGTTTCACGAGAAGGTCATTGCAGTACCCATACCGGGTATAGATTCCGTTGAGGTTGATGCGTTCGAGCGCCCGCTTGGATATGACCGTGTACCCGTTCTGGGGATCCATCATCTGCCAGTAGCCGCTCGCAATTTTGGTGAGCAGGGTGAGAACACTGTTTCCCAGGTATCTCCACTTACTCATCCCTTTGCGGTACTCCGGGCTGATGAGGCGGTTGCCCATGGAATAATCACATTTTTTGTCAATGACGGGATCGAGGAGGGCAGTTAAGAAATCCGGGTCCATCTGGTTGTCACCGGCCATAACGGCAACACAGTCCATGTTGTCTTCCAGCGCCCTTCGGTAACCGGTTATGATCGCACCGCCGACACCCTGGTTCTTCTCGTGCAGGATCGGAATGACAGAAGGATCGTGTGCTGCATAATAGGCAACAACCTCCTGGGTCCTGTCAGTGGAACAATCGTTTACGACATAGACGCGCTCGACAAAATCCGGTATCCCGGCAAGAGTGTCACCGATAAGCAACTCTTCATTGTATGCCGGCACGACAACTGCGATACTGCTCCCGCGATAATGGGGATATTCCTCCCCATTGTCCCCCGGTGTCGGAAGCTCGATCCTTTGACCCAGGGGGATTTCCTGAATGGCAAGGTGGCGCCGGGAAAAAAGGGAGATCATCAAGGGTTCAAACTGGTCATTGTCAGGAAGCAGGTCGAGCAGGGTAATTCCCTTTACACTGACCGCCCGGAATGTTGAATCCGGATCTGTGCTGTGGAATTCCTCGGATCTCTCCGGTATTTCACAGGATTTTTTTCCATTATTGAAACGGAACGGGGGAATGCCTTTTCTTCCCAGGGTATACCGGGACCCGATGACAAGATCTGCTTCCCCGTATAATATCGGCTCTGCAAGTCGCGGAATATCCCGGGTAAGGTGTTTACTGAAACGGTCAATAATTACAACAGCGGTACATCCATACCCCAGCGCACGCCTGCAACCTGCCAGTATCGAATAGACCCTGCCTCCACCATATGGATCGGCATTGAGGACAACCGCACCGGCATGTTCAGCAATGGCAATGGTCTGGTCATGAGAGCCATCATCAACAACGATAACATGGGGGGTATACTGCCGAGCAAAAAGGACAAGACTACCTATAGATAATTCGCTATTTTGAACCGGGATGACAACTGCCAGTCGCGGCTCTGGAATTATTGCAGGTTCTTCTGCCTTGATCCGGAGATCCTGCATGTCATTTCGATGTTGCGAATCTAATATTTTATTTTGTTCCGAAGACACGGTGTTTTCGTTCATGGGAGGTCGTGAAATACCGGATATATACAAAAAATCTCATTTATGTTAATTAATAACCAATTAAGATATTTCTGGTATTATACCATTTAATCTTTTCATTTTAAGTATTAAAATAAAAATATGGGTGAGAACCGGTCAGGATAAGGTTTTATTAATAATGATTTTTCAAAAATTCCATTAAAAAAAAGGTTAAAATTTTCCCTCCCCACTACATTTTACTTTATCATCCAATTCCCGACCCCTCAACAACATTCTGTCGTCCTGAACAGAATTATTCTCAGGTCCGACAAAATCCAATAGTGCCAAAATCAGATCGACATTTTTTTATTTGAATAAAGATCAGAAGATTTATACCGTGAAAGAATAATAATCTCAATAATATTGATCAAGGATGATTCAATTATGAGTGGAACAAAAAGTAGGTATCGCATATTTATCGCTGCCCTGATTGTGGTGAGCATATTTCTTGCTGCAATTCCGACAGTTTCAGCGTACACTGTCGCTACGGTCACCGATCCCGCAACTTCACTGCACTCTGGAGATGCAATCACTGTTACCGTAACAGGACTCGCTGTAGGGAACACATTCAAATACCGTCTGTACTCTAATGACCTGGACACCCCGGGAGATACGGTAATTACCAACAGTGTTACTTTGCCATTTGAGTTTAACCCGAACCCCGCTACATCCCTGAGTACGACCGGGTATACTTTGCCCAAAGATCCATTGACGCTATCCTATAACGGAGGAGCAGCATATATCCCCGGAATAGCAGCGGGAACAAATCCAATAACTCTCAATAAAAATATCAATGCGGGTACTTATGACGTGTCCCTGCAGGGCACAAAAATTTCCGGCGCTGTCACCACTATTGATTATAGTGTGGATGGAACGATAGCTACAGTTCCTGCCGGCGATCAGACCCTCAGTTTCACCCTGAAAAATGTAAATACCGGGCATATAACCATAGATATCCCGAACGCAATACCCGCCTATACTCAGCAATATACCATCACGCTGCCACCAACGCCAGAACCCGCACCGGCCCCCGGTGACGGAGGACCATCAGCACCGGCCGCTCCGGCCGCTCCTGCAGCCCCTCAGGCAATGTTGGCTCCCCCGGGAGTTTCGCCAACGACGGTAACCATGCAGCATAATCCAGAAGGACAGGTTCTCGCAAATTATGTTGTTGAAACCGATCCGGCAGCAGGATTTTCCTCGGCATTGGATGTAGGTCTGGGCACAACGGTTCTCTCAAGTACCGGACAACCCGTAGGAGAATTATCCTTAACACCGCTTGATCCCGCAGTTGTAACAGATGTAGCAGCTGCCCAGGGAGGAATCTTTTCCTTCTCCGGATTATCCGTGGAGTGTGAACCCTCCGGTACGCAGTTTACTGGAGGCGCTGTAACAATCTCGTTCTCCCTGACACCGGCACAATGGGCGGATGCTCTGGGTAAGGTAAATGGAAATACGCAGGCCATGACCATCCAGTTCTATGATCTCACCACCAAAACCTGGGCCGAAATTCCAACAACGGTTGATCCGGTAACTCATACGGTCAGTGCCCAGGTCACCCATTTCAGCGTGTATGCACTGTTCTATAAACCAACTACCGAAGGGGTAACCTCGCCACAAACCTATGGCAATCTGATGCCCCCAACCCCGACAAGCATGATGCCTGCCGGAACGCCCATACCAACCGTCAAATCCATGCTGGCGCCCCCGGCACCCACTGAAACCCCCGGGCTTCCCGGTATCGTTGTCATCGGGGTCGTGGGTTTTGTCGGGTTATTCATCGCGAGAAAGAAGCAATAATAAACTCTCTATTTTTTATTATTTCAGGAGCAGGGATCGTTTTTCCCTGAGGACCTGCTTTGTGTTATTCCAGTAATGAAAAGCCCCGCGTTTGTAAAATTATCTCGCCCATACATTCCGGGAGATCTCATTGTCTGGAACGGATGTTATTTCTTGCAACAAGATTGGATGGGCAGCGTCTAATTCTGGATACTCCCGGATTATAAATCGCTCATTTTTTTTAGAATTGTTCTGCACATCGAATTCCTCATATCCAGAAATAATGAAAAAGTTGACCCTATAGAAATCCTCGTTTTCCCGTTACTTGCCAGCAGTCTTCAGTATATGGGAGGGTGACCCCCTCTCTCCCCCAAAGGGGGAGGCATCCCAAGGGGAGCATCCCCTTGACCCCCATTTACAGAAGTTTTCGTCAACCATATGAGATTATCGCTATATGGGGGGATGCCCGAGCGGCGGGGGCGGAAGCACGAAGTGCGTAAGCCCCCAAGAGCAACTCATCAGTTCCCCGCAAGGGTTTCTACAAAATAAAAAAGATAATTGTTAAACGGACATAAAAATTTAAAATACGGTTAGAAAAAAATCTTTTATTTTCAGAATTTACTTTAAGTATCCCCGCCTTGTTAAAAAGCAAAATTATCTGAAAAATAATACCATCAAAAAAAAATTCATACTTTTTTCGCATGGTACATATGCCAGATCTTGCAGGCGCCTTCATGGCTGACCATGCAGGGGCCGACCGGGTTCCGGGGTGTACAAACTTTTCCGTAAAGTTTGCAGTCGGACGGTGAGGCAATTCCTCGCAGTACCCTGTCGCAGATACAGGCAGAGTGTTTGGTTACGTGTTTAAAGACAATATCGAATTTCTTCTGCGCATCGTACTGCTCGAATTCCTTTTTCAGCCTGAGTCCGGAACCCGGAATTACCGGAAAGCCCCGCCATTCGACATCGGAAGTCTCAAAGACTTCGTACATAAGTTTCTTAGCTTTCAGGTTACCTTCGCGCAATACAGCTCTCGGATAGGCATTATCGACACGGTGGGTACCTTCCTGTACCTGGTTTACAAGCATGAGCAGACCCAGCAGGATGTCTTCCGGTTCAAATCCCGCAACCACCTGGGGAACGGGGAATTGCTCGTATTCGTCATATCCCATGATGACGCAAACATGGCCGGGCAGCATGAACCCGTGAAGCTTTGCCTCGCCCTGCTCCAGCAGCCATTTCATGGCGGGAGGGACAATGCGGTGGCAGGAAAGAATGGAGAAATTTTTCGGGGGTTTTGTTAAGATCGTAGCAGCAACGGTAGGTGCAGTGGTCTCAAAACCCACGGAGATGAATACCACTTCCTTATCGGTCTTCTCGGCAATTTCCACGGCCTTGTGAACGCCCTGTACAACGCGAATATCCCCGCCGCAGGATTCCAATGAGCCTTTTGAACCGGGGACCCTGAGAAGGTCTCCATAGGTTGCGATGATGCAGTCTTTTTCTACAAGGTCAAGGGCAGCGTCAATCTCGCCCTGCGGCGTGATACAGACCGGGCATCCCGGGCCCATTACAATCTTTAATTGTTCCGGCAGGATACTCCGCAGGCCGGAGCGTGCAATGGCCGCTTCATGCGTACCGCAGATATGCATAAAGGTCATATCCCGGTCAACTAACTCGTTGAGTTTTTTGGCTATATCTGTCCCCGTCGCCATGTAATCTTAATATTATTTACGTTCAGTGACATAAGTCTACGTACATGGAGATACCGGTTTCAGACATCAGTTTTGTCTACGCAGCTGCAACGGTTGTATTCGGGATACTTTTTGCCCTGATAGCCCGGTTTGTGGTCAACTGGCTTAGTACAAAAGCGGGAGAAACGGAAACGAAATGGGATGATATTATTATAGCTGCGATCGGGACTCCGGTCCAGGTCGCCATTGTGGTTATTGCACTCTATTTAGCAATCAGTCAATTCGGCATCCTGCCACCGGGCCTGCAATGGATACTGGATCCGCGGTATGTTACTGCATTCTATATCGTGATCGGTGCATGGATCCTCTCTTCATTCCTGCACGATATCATTGTCATCTATGGGCACGACCTGGCAGACCAGTCGGAGGGTGACTGGGATGACCGGTTGGTAGAATTGCTTGAACTCGTGGTCAAATACGTGGTTTGGTTTGCGGCATTGATGGTGATCCTGTCCATCTTTGAAGTAAATATTACCCCGTTCCTTGCGGGTGCCGGTATCGCCGGGCTGGCTGTTGCCCTGGCAGCGCAGGACATCATCTCGAACTTCTTTGGCGGGGCTATCATAACAATCGACAAACCGTTTAAGATCGGTGACCGGATAAAAGTAGACCAGTATTATGGTGACGTGATCAGTATCGGGCCGAGAAGCACCCGCCTAAAGACCCTGGATTACCAGATTGTCACTATCCCCAATAACCGGATCACCACCAACGTGATTGTAAATTATGCAGAACCCGACCAGAAACTCCGGATTATTATCCCCGTTTCTGTAGCGTACGGCAGCGATCCAAAACGGATAAAAGAGATCCTGCTTGAAATTGCCCGGGATACGATTAAAAATACAGAATATCTTCTTCAAGATCCTGCTCCAAAAGCATTTTTCTCAGAATTCCAGGATTCTGGCCTGAAATTTATCCTGTATGTCTGGGCGCGGAAATACAATCTTCCCGATGAAGTAAAAGATACCATCAATACGCAGATTGCAGAACGGTTTGCCGCAGAGGGAATTGAGATTCCTTTCCCGCAGATGGAAGTCCGGTTAAAGAAATAAAATTCTTTTTTTCAATAACAACCGGGCATATTTATCAGTCTCCTCGGGAATATCACTCATTCATGTTCGGGGTATCCACATTCTGTCTTCATGCAGTCGCACTTCCTGAAGCACTGGACCGGCTTTCTAGTATAACCGGTTATATCGAAGTCATGGATGAGGGATTGCATCACCTCAGTTCTTCTGAACCCCTTGAGTCCTGCACTGCACGTTTTTCCATTCATACCCCGTGCAGGGGGACCAATATCGCAAGCCTGTTAGAACCCATCCGCCGTGCAAGTATCGAAGTGATGCAAGAATGTTTTGCCATTGCCGCAGAGGTAAATGCCCCGCTTGTCATCCACCCGGGATATTTTGCCTGGGCAGAAGAACGCGACAAAGCCGAAAAGCAGCTTCAGCAGTCTCTTTTAGATCTAAAACGTCTCTCGCAGGAATACTCGGTGCCCTTCTTTATCGAGAACATGGGCAACTGGGAATATTTTTTCTTAAAAACCCCGGCAGAACTACCCCTTATTGGCCCTGCTGCGTTTGCCCTTGATGTGGGCCACGCACACCTGAACCAGTGCCTGCCGGCATTCCTCCGGTACCCGGCCGGGCATTATCACCTGCATGATAACCGGGGAAAGGAGGATTCACATGATGCCGTTGGTGCGGGAACCATTGATTTTAAGGAAGTGATGGCGGTGGTTAAAAATTCAGCAATCATTCCCATTCTTGAAATCTCAACTTTCGATGGAGTTCTGCAGAGCATAGAATATATTCGTGCGCTCTGAAGAGCCGATTGCAGGAATGTGCCCCAGGGAGTCCTACGGATCAACCGGGATTTGCCCGTTTTTTCCGCAATGTTTTATAGGAATAACTTACAACGTTGTTAGGCAATCCGCCTCAAGGGAACTTGAGAGAACATATGTTCTGATAACGGTGATTGCGCAACAATGGTATAATTCACAACATGCCTATGTGACACAGCCCGGCAGTGTGCCTCCTTGGTAAGGAGGAAGTCCCGAGTTCAAATCTCGGCATAGGCTCTCATTTTATTGTTCTGTTTTTCACGCTCTGCTCAATCTCACCTCATTATTTGTTTCATTTCATCTCGGTACCGTCACCCGGTATTTGCCGACAGGATGCTCATGTGATCTTGTACCGTTAATCATGGATGGGAGATTACCCGCTGGTTGAGTCATCCCCCAGTAAAAATCCTATTATTCCCAGATAAAAGAGAAATTTTTGTGCAGGAATTTTACGCTCCGTCGTTTGTCCTGATGGTTGAAAATATATACGCTTTTAAGTTCCGGTATTTGTCAAAATTGTTATTATCGGTAATAAATCCAAAACTATACCAATGGCGCATGGTTACCATGGTTTTTTTTGTATAGGCTAAGGGATAGTATGCGGTACCTTTTGCCATCGTGACATCGTAGAATGAAATCCTGGTGTTTCCGCTTGTGAGAAATGCATAATTTCCCACATACTTTGACGCATACCCGGTCAGATCAGGATAATTATATTCAAACTGCGCTTTGCACCATTCCAGATCCTGGTTAACCAATACCATTCCATTAAGGCCATCAGAGAAATCTGCTGAAAATGCTACCAGTTTTATCCTGCCATCGGCGCTCGTAAACGTGACAATCCGCCGTTGTTTCTTTACATTATTATCTTCGTAAAAATTGAACGGCCCGATTAATTTTGTCTCATTCTGGTAGCATACCTTATAGATCGTGGAATCAGTATCGAGATAATTTGTACAATAATAGGGGATGTACGTTGCAGTTGTTACATTCCATGCTGATGGATAATCAAGACTGAAATCATTATCAGAATAATGTAAGAAATCAATCCTGGTGACATCGGTTGGATCTGCTTTTGGAAGGGGTGTCTTTGTTGGTATGGGGGATTTGGTTATTACCTGAATGGGTGTTGTTTGGGGAATTGCCGAAGAATTATTGATTGCCGCAAGAGTAGTCGTTGGGAAAACCGGAGTGGGTGTCATTGAGACAACCGGAGGATCCGGCTGGCTCATGCATCCGGTTGCAAAAAGGATCCCCAAAAAAAGAACAAGGAGAACTATTGCTGAAAAATTTTTCATTGTGTTTTGATACTATTTCTCACCATTAATTATTTTGTTTTGTCATTTGTCCGGTTTTTTCTAGGGTGATATTCCGGTAAATCCGGTTGGCATCAAATACCCGGTTCTAAAAAAAAATCCCTTTTTAACGGTCCGGACGGGTGATCATTTAAAAATGCGCACATCCTACTCTTTTCATACACCCATTCAGTCACCAGGCGAAGCATGAAATCCCCCATCGCATCACAAACCGGTACGAATAAAAGACCGTACCTATTTGCACCGAGAATGGCAAAAACTCCCAAATCTTTCATCCGGGAGATCCTCAAGGTTACTGAAAACCCGGAGATCATCTCCTTTGCCGGGGGACTGCCGAACCCGGCACTTATCGATGTTGACGGCATCGCACAGGCTGCCGCCCGGGTACTGGCCGCTGACGGCCGGTCCGTTTTGCAGTATTCCACTACCGAAGGATACCTGCCGCTCCGCCAGTATATTGCAGACCGGTATAAAAAGCGGCTCGGGTTATCGGTGTCCCCGGAAGAGATTCTCATAACCAATGGTTCACAGCAATGCCTTGATCTTATCGGCAAGGTTTTTATCAATACCGGGGACAATATCGCGATAGAACGACCCGGATATCTTGGTGCAATCCAGGCATTCTCTCTTTACGAGCCGGTCTTCCATCCGGTGAACCTGCTTAACGATGGCCCGGATCCAACCGTGCTTCAAACTCTCTGCCGGCAGAACAACATCCGGCTCTTTTACGGGGTTCCCAATTCCCAGAACCCGTCAGGGATTACGTACTCCGAGGAACGAAGACGGGAAATTGCCGGTATCTTAAAAGAAACCGATACCCTGTTTATCGAAGATGATGCCTATGGCGAACTGAATTTCTCCGGCAGGTCTCTCTCGTCGTTGAGGGAATATATCCCGGACCAGACCATCATCACCGGTTCGTTCTCAAAAATTCTTGCCCCGGGTATGCGACTGGGATGGGTTGTGGCCCCGCCGGAAATTATGGAGCAGATTATTATTGCCAAGCAGGCTTCCGATCTCCATTCCAATTACCTCTCCCAGCGAATTGCGTATGATTACCTGCAGCAGGGAACGATCGACCCACACATAACCCGGATCCAGCGGGCGTATAAGGACCAGTGCGCATGCATGCTCAAGGCGATGGCAGAGACTTTCCCGGATACGGTTACTTATACGCAACCGCACGGGGGCATGTTCGTCTGGATCACCCTGCCGGATGGCTGTTCATCGATGGATATTTTTAATGCTGCCTTACAGGAACACGTCGCGGTATTACCGGGAACCCCGTTTTATATTGACGGGGGCGGGAGCAAGACCATGCGGCTCAATTTCTCAAATTCTACCGATGAGAAGATCATCGCAGGTATCGGGCGGCTTGCACGGGTGATAAAAAAACAATGCGGGGAATAATTTTTTTGGATCATTACCGCGTTTTTTTCCCGGTATAAAAACAGGATTGATAAATCCCTGATGTACATATATAGTACCAGAAAGAGTATATGCCGTCCTTATAAACTTTATATCTCTTAAGTACTGCCGCGTGAAAATCAAAAAAAATCTGATAATATATCGTGCGAGGTAAAAAATTACATGAATAAGAGTGATGCTGAAGCTTTGTTGCGCCAGGGCATCGAACTCTATGACCTTGGCAAATTCCAGGAAGCCATTGTCATGTTTGATCGGGGACTTGCGCTGTTTCCCAAACTTGCAAAAGCTCATTACTTCAAAGGAATTGCCCTGTATGACCTGGGTCAATTCGAAGATGCAGTTGCATCGTATGATCTGGCCCTGGGCATAGAACCCGGAGATCCCAATGCATGGTATAACAAGGCCGCAACGCTGGCGCAGATTGGCAGGAATGAAGAAGCCTTAGACGCCTGCGAACAACTTCTCTCCATCCGGTTTGACAATACTGAAGCCTGGATCTTAAAGGGAATTGCCTTATACGAACTGGGCCGGTTCAAAGAAGCGATAAGTGCCTACGATCATGCGCTCTCCCTGGACCCGACGCAAGCGAAGGTATATTATAATAAAGGAATTGCCCTTGGCGATCTCGGCCGGCATCACGAGGCAATTGTCGCTTATGATAAAGCGATTGAACTCGTTCCCGGGTATGCCCGGGCGTTTTATAACCGCGGTATATCCTTTTATGAAATTGGAAAATATGATGAAGCACTGGCGGCATTTGAAAAGGTCAATGAGCTCGATCCCTCTGATATCTGGGTCTGGTATTACCGCAGTTTTATTTTAGCAAAACAGGAGCGCTATGAAGAAGCAGCTCAGTCAGCGGCAAAATTCCTTGAACATGAGCCCGATCATGCCGATATCTGGGCCATAAAAGGGATATCTCTCTTAAAATCCGGGAAATTTAACGATGCCGTCTCGGCCCTCGACCAGGCGCTTTCACTCAACCCCAAAGTAGCAGATGTCTGGTATCACAAGGGACTTGCTCATAACCAGCTCCAGCAATACCATGATGCACTCAATGCTTTCGATAAATCAGCAGAACTCAGCCCTGCACATGCCCAGACCTACTATAACCGGGGTATTGCCTTTGCGTACATTAACGAGTATGATGAAGCAGTGCAGGATTTTGACCGGACCCTGTCTTTTGATCAATCGAATGCCGATGCCTATTATTTAAAAGGCATTTCCTGCATCAACTTAAGCCGGTATGATGAAGCCCTGGATTCTTTCAATCATGCGTTAAAGATAAAAGAAGATCATGCTGTATCGTACTATTATCGCGGCGTTGCACTGACCCGGCTGGGCAGGTACAAAGACGCACTCGAATCTTTTGATGATGCACAGGCTCTCGATCCTGCGTGTGCACCGGCATTATACCAAAAAGGCCTGTCATATGCCCATCTCGGTCGTTTTGCCGAAGCAGTAACCGCTTATGATCTTGCCCTGCAGATTCGTCCGGCATATGCGGATGCAATATATCACAAAGGATTCGCTCTTGCAAAACTGGGAAGAAATATCGAGGCAATACAGGAATTTGACCGGACCATTGCAGAACAACCGCATAATCCCCAGGCATATCACCAGAAAGGCCTCCTTCTTGCAAAACTCGGGAAATACGAAGATGCCGTGGGCGCATACCTGCAGAGTATCGAATTAAAACCTGCCTATGCACAGGCATTCTATGATATGGGTCTTGCCTGTGCAAGGCTCGACCAGTCACAAAAAGCCATTGAAGCGTTTGAAAACGCTATTGCAATCAATCCGAATTATGTAAATGCGCATTACAACCGTGGACTTGCTCTTGCAAGCCTCGGGCAGTACAATGAGGCTTTCGATGCCTTTGACCGGGCTGTCGAGATCGATCCGTCCCACACGCTGGCACTCTACCAGCGGGGCATCATGCTTATGCAGCTGGTGCGCTATGATGAAGCGATCGATGCATTTGACAGCGTCCTTGTCCTGTCCCCGCAGAATGCCGGGGCATTATATGAAAAAGCAATGGCTCTTGTGCATCTCGACCGGCTGGAAGAGGCCGTTCATGCATTCGATGAAGCGCTGGAACAGAATCCCTCCCTGGTCAATGCATGGTTCAATAAAGCAATTGCTCTTGCAACGCTCGGGAAACTGGATGACGCCGTTGCCGCATTCGATAAAGTAATTGTCTTAAACCCGAAACATACCGAAGCAGCGGTCCGCAAGGGAATAGCGCTGGTCAATCTTAACCGGTTTGGCGAAGCAATCGTTCTTTTTAACCGTTCTCTTGAAGACAACCCGCGGGACATCTGGGCATGGTGTTACAAAGGTGTAGCCCTGATATCCTTAAACCGGTATGATGAGGCGATACGGGCATTCGATAAGGCACTGGAGATCGACAACCGGTTTTCCCATGCGTATTTCGAGCGGGGGAATGCATTCCTCTTTACCAACCAGTTACCTGAAGCAATACGATCCTATGACCTTGCACTGGAGATCGATCCGGAAAATCATGAAATACTCTCCCAGAAAGGCCATGCACTCATAAAAAACGGACAATTTGAAGAAGCCATAACAACCTTTAGTCTCGTCATTGCACATGACCCTCAAAATATTACTGCACTTGATGAAAAAGCCCAGGCGCTTTTCCATATCGGAGAATATGGAAAGGCGGTCCAGGCATTCGAAGATGTTATAGAAATTAATCCAGCGTATCCCAATGCACAATATTACCGGGGAAAATCACTCGTACAGATCAACCGGTTTAATGATGCGGTTGCCGCATTTGACCAGGTACTTGCCCTCTCTCCCCGGAATGCAGATGCCGCTTATGAGAAGGGCTCAGCTCTCATGCATCTCCGGCAGTTTGAAGATGCAGATATTTCATTTAACTATGCTCTCGAACAGGATCCAGGCCTTGTTAGTGCCTGGCTCAAAAAAGGTGTAACGCTATCTCATCTCGGATTAGAAGAAAAATCCGTTGAAGCGTTTGAACGGGCGATTGCCCTTAACCCCCAACTCACTGAAGCAACCGTAAAAAAAGGCATAGCACTGGTCAATCTGTCCCGGTTTTCTGATGCAATTGTGATACTGAACCAGGCCCTGGAAGACGATGCAGGAAATGTTCAGGCATGGTATTATTCCGGCCTTGCCTTTGCAGCACTGGGACAGACTGAAAAGGCCATTAAGGCTTTTGACCGGGTGCTGGAGCTCAACAGGCAGTGTGCCCCTGCATGGTATGAACGGGGAAGAGCACTTGCCCGCATGGGTAAACACCTTGAATCCGTGCTCTCCTATGATAAGGCACTTGAACTTGCTCCGGATGATCCCGAGACCCTGTATCATAAAGGACTGGCACTTGCCCAGCGCGAACGGTATGATGATGCGATAAAGGCATTTGAACGCGTGATCATACTGGAACCAGAAAATGGTCATGCATATTACTACCTGGGAGTCTCCCTGGCCGGCCGGGAACGTTTTGATGAAGCCGTCAGGGCTTTTGACCTGGCACTTTCGCTCGATCCTTCCAATGCCCAGGCCTATTATTTCAAGGGTATCGCGCTCATCCAGTCTGAACGATATAGCGATGCAATAAACACCTTTGAACAGGCGATTGAGCTGGATTCGGACAATTCCCAGTCTTATCATTATCTTGGGATCGCCTATCTCCAGTCAAAACAATACGAAAAGGCATTAAAGGTTCTTACGTCTGCAACTGACATGGACCCCTCAATTTCGGACGGGTTCATGTACCAGGGAATCGCACTTGCGCATCTCTCCCGCCATGAAGAAGCGGTTATATGCCTTGACAAAAGTCTGGCAGCAAATCCCTCATTAATGGAGGCATTGATCTACCGGGCGGGATCCTTAATCCAGCTCAAACGGTACGCAGAAGCGATTGAAACCGGTGAGCGGATCCTTTCGCTCAACCCGACACTGGTCGATACCTGGCTGCAAATTGGTGATGCAAACGTCAGCCTGGATAAAAATCCAGAGGCATTGATTGCATTTACAAAAGCCCTTGAAATTAATCCAAATCTTTCCGATGGCTGGGTGAAAAAAGGGCATGTCCTGTATGACATGGGAAAAATCCCGGAAGCAATTGTTGCCTACACCCGCGGACTGGACATAAATCCGTCACTACAGGATATCTGGATCTTAAAAGGGGATGCCTTAAATGAACTCGGCAAAACCCTGGATGCAATTTCTGCCTATGCAAAAGCAGTAAAGATCGATCCCGGGCTGGTGGATGGCTGGGTAAAAAGTGGCAAGGCATATTACGAACTGGGAAGGTACCAGGACGCTATCGATGCATTTGATAATGCGATTGCATTGAACCAGCGGTGCATCGACGCATTCCAGTATAAGGGAATGTCCTTAGAAAAAATCAACCGTGTCGAGGAGTGTATCCAGGTATTCGAAGTCCTCCTCGAGATTGATCCTGCCAACTTCGATGCCCAGTACCATAAGGGACTTGCTCTCTCAAAACTCGGGGAACACCGGGATGCAATTGTTGCTTTTGACAAGACGATTGCACTCAAACCATCAGCCCAGGTCTGGTATAATAAAGGGCAATCATTAACAGAAATCGGTAAGTACCAGGAAGCAGTTGATGCGTTCACACACGCCCTGGAGATGGAATCCGGGTATAACGAAGTTTATTATTATCTTGGTTACTGCTACCTAAAACTGGGTAAATATACTGAATCAATCGCATCCTTTGACCGGAATCTTGAGCATGATCCGAGTAATGCAAAAGGGCATTTCAACCGGGGTATCGCGCTCCAGAAACTTGACCGGGATACCGAAGCTCTCGAATCTTTTGATAAAGCCCTCATCTCTGATCCGGAAAATGCACTCGCTTTTTATCACAAGGGCCAGTCCTATGCAAACCTGGAGATGTTTAACGAGGCGGTTTTCTCATTCGATAAAACCCTCCATCTCAAACCGAAATACACCGATGCCCGGATGAAAAAGGGACTTGCCCTGTATCACCTGGGCAAACTGCGTGAATCCATCAAGGATTTTGATCGCACCATCCATGACAATCCCCGGAATTCCCAGGCATATTATCATAAAGGCCGTGCATTATCGGATCTCGGGAAATTTATAGAAGCCAATGAATCGTACGACCGGGCACTTGATCTGAACCCGGCGTTTTGTGAAGCCTATCTCCATAAAGGGCTCGCACTCCTGGAACTATCCCAGTTTGATGATGCAATCTCATCGTTTGACCAGGCTCTTGAAATCGATTCCAATCTTGAGGCGGCACATTATAACCGGGGGTATGCACTTGCAAAAACCGGCAGGCATAAGGAAGCGATTACTGCCTTTGACCGCTCTCTCTCGTTGATGCCCAGCGATGTATCTGCAGCATACCAAAAGGGCCTGTCCCTGTACGCGATTGGCCTCCACCGGGATGCACTCGACTCCTTTGACCGTACGCTGGAACTAAAACCCCAATATGCCGATGCTGCTTTTTACAAATCGCTTGCATTGCATGACCTGGGGCGCAATGAAGATTCGGTAGTTGCTGCGGATCGGGCAATAGAGATTAATCCGGAATTTTCCCGGGCCTGGTACTTAAAAGGTGTATCCCACCTGGATCTTGAACAATACGACAAGGCAGTTGGCGCATTTGACCGGACAATCGAGCTGGATAATACCAATGCCCAGGCATATTTCGACAAGGGACTTGCTCTAATTCACCTGAAAAATCCTGAAAAAGCAATCGAATCGTTCGATAAGGTACTTGACCTGATTCCCGGATATGCCCCGGCATTTTATCAAAAAGGCATTGCGCTTAACGCGATTGGTATGTTTGAAGAAGCGGTTCTCTCGTTCAATATCGCCATTGAAATAGAACCTGATAATGCAGATGCACTCTACCAGAAGGGACTGGCTCTAACCAGCCTGGAGAATTACCCTGATGCGATTATTGTGTTTGATGCGGCTCACGAAATTGAACCGAAACGAGCAGATATCATATACAAAAAAGGGCTTTCCTATGCTTCCTTAGTTCAGCATGAAGATGCAGTATCCGCCTTTGCCCTGGCACTTGAACTGGATCCCGGATATAATGATGCCTTGTATCACAAAGGGCTCTCACTTGCGGAACTGGGGAAATTTGCCGATGCGATTG
Source organism: Methanomicrobiales archaeon HGW-Methanomicrobiales-1 (assembly GCA_002839675.1). NCBI lineage: Archaea > Methanobacteriati > Methanobacteriota > Methanomicrobia > Methanomicrobiales > Methanomicrobiales archaeon HGW-Methanomicrobiales-1. The sequence continues at coordinate 882,568 of PGYM01000001.1, forward strand.
ACGCTCTGTCAAAGGCACTTGAGACCAGTCCGAAGATAGCCAATGCATGGTTGATCAAAGGATTTTGTCTCGCTGCTGAGAAACGTTACCAGGAAGCTATCCTTTCCTATGACAGTGCGCTCGAGATCGATTCGAACAGTGCCCATTCATGGTTTTATAAAGGACGTGCCCAGCTCAACCTTGATGCCCTGACTGATGCAGCAGCATCCTTTGACCGGGCCCTGGCAAATCAGCCCGCATTCGGAGAAGCCTTCTACTACAAAGGCATCGCATTGCATCGCCTGGGTAATCTGGACGATGCGGTTGCAGCTTTTGAACAGGCAAATAACCTGATGCCCGATTTCGAACCGGGGTATCTCCAGAAAGGCAGGGCACTGTCTGCTCTCGCGCGATACCAGGAAGCTGTTGATGCCTTTGCCCGGGTTATTACGGCCGATCCCAAAGATATTGCTGCGCTTTACGGCCAGGCCCGGGCATTCGATAAACTGGGGATATACGATAAAGCAATCCTCTTATATGGCCGGGTCACCCGCCTTGATCCCGCATGTGAACGGGCATTTTTATACAAGGGTATGGCGCAGGCTAACCTGCACCATGATGAAGATGCCGTGGAATCTTTTGACCGCACCCTTGAGATCAATGCAGTTAATGGTGATGCATTAAGCGGTAAAGGCAGAGCACTCGTCGCACTCCGGAAATACGAAACGGCAGTGGAATCCTTTGATGCGTTCCTTGCAATCACCCCTGGCACGATCGATATCCTTTATGAAAAAGGACTGGCCTTAACCAAGTTAAAAAAGGCAGAGCCTGCTCTTGAGGTGTTCAACCAGTGCATTGCGCTCGGGCTTGATACGGCAAGAGTCCATGCAGAAAAAGGATTTGTTCTCTATGAACTGGGAAATTACCCTGAAGCCATCCTTTCATTTGACCGGGCTTTGGCGCAGGATAGTCATGACACCCCGTCGTACCTGGCAAAAGGGCTGGCCCTTGCACAGACCGGGCGACATGAAGATGCAATTGCTGCGTTTGATGCAGTTCTTCTCATCGATCCCGAGAACGGGCAGGCACACCGGGGCAGGGGGGTAGCACTCGTTAAACTCAGGAGGTATGAAGATGCAATCATATCCCTTGATCATGCCCTGGATTATGACAAGGCTAATCCCGATATCCTCACGTGCAAGGGATATTCCCTTTACCGGCTGAAACGGTTCAAGGAATCCGTTGAGGCACTGGGCAAATCACTCAAACTGAGATCCCAGGATGTAAAAACCCTGTTCTTCCGGGCTAAAGCCTATATGCACCTCGAACGGTGGGAAGATGCAATCTCTCACTTTGAAAAAGTGCTGGCTATAGATCCAAAGGATACGGCGGCATGGTATTACAAGGGTCTCGGATATACCCGGATGGTCCTGTTGGATGATGCATTACACGCGTTTGATAATGCACTAGTCAATGATGAGTCCTGTGCTGTTGCATGGTTTGAAAAAGCAGAGACCCTTCGCAGGAGTGAACGATTTGAAGAATCCCTTGCAGCGTACGATCGGACGCTGGAACTCGATTCTCATCATCAGAATGCAGCTTATCACAAAGGACTGGCACTTTTCATTCTCGGGCGGAATGATGAAGCTATCGAAGCCTTTGATCATGCTCTGGCCATCGGTGTTGCGAATGCCCGGATCCAGTTCAGTCGCGGACATGCGCTCCTGGTTGCAGGACGTTATACGGATGCGCTGAGTTCATTGGAACGTTCGATTGAACTGGCACCCGGTGATGCAGCTACCTGGTATGACAAAGGACAGGTACTGGCATTGCTGGAAAATTATAAGGGTGCAATCGAAGCCTTTGAAAAGACCCTGGAACTGGATCCAAAGGATGCTCATGCATCGTTTGGCAAAGGCCAGGCACTCTTTTTCCTTGGACAGGATGAAGATGCAATCACGGCCTTTGACCTGACCTTATCGCTGGACTCCGCTTTCGCTGATGCTGCATATGCCAGAGGAGTTGCCCTCGGCCGTCTGGGGAATTATCCCAAGGCAATCAAATCATTTGATTATACACTCGAATATGTTCCTGAACATGCAAAGGCGCACTACCAGAAAGGACTCGCACTGAATGCATCAGGGAAATATGAAAAAGCAATCCGTGAATTCAAGGCCGCAATAACCCATGATCCTTGCCTCTATGATGCCATCTTCCAGTCAGGTCTATCCTATGCGCAACTGGGTAAACATGAAAATGCCCTGCAGGTATTTGACAAGATGCTGGAGTTAACGCCGGAAGATGCAATGGTTATGTACCAGCGTGCGCTTGCCTTAACAAAACTTCACCGGTTTAATGACGCGCTTATTCCGATCGAATCATCACTGGATCGCGAAAATAACCGGGCGGATGTATGGATTCTCAAAGGCAGCACCTTGTATGAAAGTGAACGGTACGGGGAATCCTTAGAAGCATTTGACCGGGCTCTTGCGTTAGAACCGAAAAACCCCATTGCATGGTACCGTAAAGGCAAATCCTATCTCGAACTTGAACAGACTCGAGACGCAATTCACTGTTTTGAACAGGTGCTGAATGGCGACCCGGCATGTGCCCCGGCCTGGTTCAGGAAAGGGAGCGCACATCTCTCGATAGGGGAGTTTGAGCCTGCTGTCGATGCTCTTACCCGTGCGCTTGATATCAAACCCGTATCGGCCAATGGATGGTATGATCGCGGTATTGCACTCTTTGAACTCGGTCGATTCGAAGATGCCGTTGCATCGTATGATCAGGCCCTTGGTATTAATCCAAAATATGCCAATGCCTGTTATGATAAGGGAATTGCCCTGACCCGGCTGGGCCGGGATGCTGATGCAATCAGTACATTTGAACGTGCAACGGGAATTGATCCGCATTTTGCTACCGCATTTTTTGATACCGGGTTGGCATACTTCCGTCTTTCCGATTATAAAAAAGCCATTTCAGCCTTTGAAAAAGGTCTTGCAGTCAATGCTTCCTATGCACCGGCCTATTATTACAAAGGCCTCGCACTCATCCAGATTAAAAAATTAAAAGACGCTATCGTGGCTTTCGATGCAGCAATCAGCCTTGATGGCGGGAACTATGATGTCTGGTATAACAAGGGTCTTGCCCTGTCTCAAACCCGGCAATTCGAAAAAGCGGGAGATGCATTTGACAAATCGATCAGTTTTAATTCACACGTATATGATCCCTGGTTCGAAAAAGGCTGTGCACTCTTCCGGTTATCAAAATATGACGATGCCATTGTAGCCTTTTTGCATGCTCTCTCGCTTGATGACAGCAAACGGGAAGGACACTATGCCCTTGGTCGTACGTATGTGGCATTAAGCAGGTACGAAGATTCCCTTCCTTCCTTTAACCGGGCGATTGCATGCGATCCCGGCTTTATAAAAGCGTATCGGGCCAAGGGTCTTGCACTCGAAGAACTTGGGCAATATGAAGAAGAGATACCTGCATTGGCAGGAGTGCTCTCGCTCGATCCGGCAGATGCCGGTGCATGGTACCATACCGGTTTTGCCTGTGAACGCCTTGGAAACGATGATGATGCAATTGCCGCTTTAGAGAAGGCCAGGGCTGGTGATCCTTACAATATCTCCCTCCTCTTGTTGGAGGGAAGAATATTAGGACGGCTGGAAAAATATGAAGATGCCATCCATATTCTTGACATAGCACTGGGGCGTGAACCTGATAACGGAGAGATACTTTTTGAAAAAGGAATTGCTCTCTCCCATTTAGAAAGGCATGAAGAATCCACAGAAATCTTTGCATCTGCGGCAGCAAATCTTCCCGGGAAGTTTGAGCCCCTGTACGAACAGGGCATCTCACTGGTGATTCTTGGCCGTTACCATGAGGCTGAAGTTGCTTTTAATGCCGCCCTCCAGCTCAACGAGACCGATCCGGATATCTGGATTGAGAAAGGATCCGTGCTCCTGCATCTCAAGCGTTATGAAGAAGCGATTGATGCGTTCACCAATGCCATTTCGTACACCAAGGAATCGTACCGTGCATTCCTTGAACAGGGTAAGGCATATGCCTTCCTTGGAAAATGGGAAGATGCCATCCCGGCATTTGATCTTGCAATCCAGCTGAAACCTGAAGATCCGCGTGCCCTGTATGAAAAAGGCCTGGCCCTGTTCAATCTTAAAAAGTTTGCAGAATCGGTCAGGGTTCTTGATGAATCCCTGGCAGTTGATCCTGATAATACCCGTGCACTTTATTATCGATCTTCTGCCCTTGCGGAAGCAGGGGATTATGCACAGTCAGCAGAATCCTACCGGCACCTGCTCGCATTTACCCCGGAGGATCCTGTTGCCTGGCTGGAACTGGGCCTTGTCCTTGCACGGATCAACCGGCACGACGAAGCTCTTGTCGCGTTCGATCGATGCCTGGATATCCAGCCGGATAATTTTTCAGCAGTGTATAACAAAGCACGCTCTCTGGATTCGCTCAACAGGATCAAAGAAGCAATCACAATGTACAACCAGGCTCTTTCTCTCGATCCTGCACACGCAGAGACACACCATTTCAAAGGAATGGCCTTGTATAGTCTCGGCAGGTTTGAAGAAGCAGCAAAAGAACATGATCTGGCACTGGAGATCAACCCTGCATTTGGCGAAGCACTCTATGATAAAGGCCGGTCACTTGCTTCCCTTGGCATGTATCGTGAAACGGTAAAAACGTTCGATAAAGCAATCGCCGTTGAAAAAAATTATGCTCCGGCCTATTATGATAAAGGTCTCGCACTCGCTCATCTTGGGCGGCATGAAGATGCAATAATTGCATTTAACAAGAATATCGATCTCGATGCAGGCAATGCCCTGGCATATTACCACAAAGGGGTATCCCTCATAGCTACCGGACGGCAGAATGATGCCATTGATGCATTCGATCGCATGCTCAGTATCGACCCGCTATCGGTTGACGGGTGGTTGTACCGTGGACGGGCACTGGCAGATCTCGCCCGGTATAATGATGCTATCGAAGCATATGTCAAAACATTAGAGATCGATCCTTCCAATCCCGATGCCTGGTACCTGAAAGGCAGCGCATTCTTCGCCCTCCAGGGGTATGATGATGCAATTGAAGCCTTTGCACGGGCACTGGAGATACGTCCCGAGTATACGCAGGCATTTTTCGATAAGGGGCGTTCTCTTTTCCAGCTGGGCATGTATAAAGAGGCAGTACTATCGTTTGACAATGCACTTTCCATTGAACCAAAAAATATCGATGCCCTGTACCAGAAAGGGAGGGCTCTTATCCGGCTCGGGTTATATGAAGATGCTATTGCAGCCTTTGATCCGGCCCTGAGGATTCGCCCGACTGCTGCTATGATCTGGACCGGGAAGGGGATCGCCCTTTCCGCGTTATCTAAAGATAAGGAAGCAATCAGTTGCTATAACAAGGCATTGGGCATCGATAGCAAAGATGCACGGGCTCATTATAATCTCGGTGTCTCGAATGTCAACATGGGCCGTTACCAGGAAGCTATCCGGAACCTGGATGCCGCCCTGACATATAAGCCACAGTGTGCTGAAGCCTTCTTCCAGAAAGGAAAGGCACTTTCCGGCCTTTCAATGTTCCACGAGGCAATCAGTGCTTTTGACAAGGCACTTGCGCAGAAAGGAACATTTGCCGATTCATGGCTCTACCGCGGGATTGCGGAAACGAACCTGGGCAGTTACGATGCAGCACTTGACTGTTATGATCGTGCGATTGCTATCGATCCTGACTATGCGGCTCCTTACTTATACCGGGGTATTGCCCTGATCCAGTTAAAGCGGTATTCAGAAGCGGTTGATGCTTTTGACCGGGCACTGGAATCCCGTCCGGACTATGCCGAAGCCTTATATCACAAAGGGGTTGCCCTGGTACACCAGGAACGTTATGAAGATGCAATCGCGCTGTTTGAGAAAGCACTGGCCCTCAATACCCGTTACAGTGAGGCATTCCAGTACAAGGGAATTGCCCTTGCACGCATTTCACGATATAACGATGCAATCATTGCATTTGATGCAGCACTTGCCACAAATCCTGATTCCGGAGAGGCACTCTATGAAAAAGGCCGTGCCCAGATTCGTAATGAGAATCTTAAGGAAGCGATTGCTACCTTCGATCGCTTACTGGCATTAAACCCCGGTTCTGCCGGCGCACTGTATGAAAAGGGCAGGGCATATTTCTCACTGGGTAATTATGAAGAGGCGATCTCTGCATTTGTGCATGCCATCGAGATCACTCCTACCTGCAGTCCCGCATTCTTCTGGATGGGACGGGCATATGTTGAGCTTGGCGATATGGATGCTGCCATCACCGCTTACAATCATGCGCTTGAAAATAAACCCCGGTCTGCGGAAATATTTGTTTACCGGGGGATTGCCTATGCAGCACTCGACCAGTACCGGGATGCAATCCAATCCTATGACCGTGCACTTGAGATCGAGCATTCAGCTGCAACCTTTGTCCACAAAGGAGTGACTCTATCCGAACTGGGTATGACCCGCGATGCGATAGATGCATTTGACCGGGCACTCGAACTGGATGGGACCCTCGCCGATGCATGGATGGGCAAAGGCAATGCCTTTTACGATTTGGGGAAATTTAAAGAAGCGCAATCCGCCTATGAACAGGGACTGGTAATTGATCCCGAAAATGTTGTTGGCTGGACCCGTCATGGCATGTCACTTGCCGGTCAGAATATGGATGAAGCAGCCCTGAACTCATATGATCGGGCAATTTCTTTGGATCCCACTTTTTCCATTGCCTACTTTACCAAAGGCAGTGCAATGGATGCACTGGGACGGTACGAGGAGGCGGTGGTGTCATACCGTGAAATGATCACCCTCCAGCCGGAATTTGTGGATGCATGGATCCATAAAGGACGATCCTTAAAGGAACTCGAAAAATACCAGGATGCCCTGACGGATTTCAAACATGCCGTGGAACTGGATGGATCCCGTAAAGAGATCTGGAAAGATATTGGCGGGATACTCGATACGATCGGCAAGCATGAAGAAGCCCAGATCTGTTATGAAAAATCCCGGTAATCCGGTTTTTTTGTTCAATGATCTTAATTTTTTTTTAGAGCAGGAATCTCTATTTTTTTTCTTAAGGAATCAACAGATCCAAAAAAAAAAGTTAGTTCTTTTTCCTCACTTCAAGGAACCAGACAATCGCAACAATGGCAAAAAAGGAGATAATGCCGATGGTAAAAGCGTTTTTGATATACCAGGGGGTAGCTGCATCGCGGCTCTGTTCTGCAATCCGTTTGTTTGCAGCAAGATTCGGATAATCGGGACTGAGTGACTGGACCTTGTCAAATGCCGAGATGGCTTCATCATATTTTTTCATGCCGGCAAGGGAATAGCCTTTATTGAACCATGCTTCAGGATTCGAAGAATCAAGCGCAATGGCTTTTTCATAAGCTCCCAGTTCATCGTCATACCTGCCGAGATTATAGAGAATATACCCCCGGTTAATCCAGCCCTGTACATATTCCGGGTTAAGGGCCAGTGCCTTATCCGATGCAATAAGTGCCTCGCTGAACCGCTGGGCCCGGTTTAAGGCAT